>JAEURK010000071.1 GCA_016789175.1 Anaerolineales bacterium | reverse complement strand
ACCTGCGCCCCCGCGATTTTTTGCGCCATATCCTTCAATACCCCTTTTCAAACCAGGTGTGGGGGGGGCTGGCTCACGCCGAGCCGCCGCCTCTGCGTTTCATCAGGGAGCCGTGATACAGTACGGGCGTGAAATTCTACGAACTGCTGGATGTGGCGCCCTATGCGACGGCCGAGGAGATCAAGGCCGCCTATCGCATCCAGGTCCACCTTCATCACCCGGACCGGCTGCGTCAGGCCAACGACGCGGTCCGCGTCTACGCCGAGGACCGGCTCAAAAAGATCAACGAGGCCTATGCCACGCTGAACGACCCGGTCAAGCGCGCCGCCTACGATGCCGTGCATCTGAAGGCCAAACGCGGCCGTGACGCGGCGGATCCGATCTGGCGCACCGGCGAGGAACAACGCGCCGCGGAATACCCGGAATACTACGGCGACAAACGCAGTGGCGGCCGCAAACGGCGCAACAAGGACACCGACGAGTGGATGCGCCAGGAGGCTGAGGCCCGCAAGACCGAGGAATTCATGGCGCGCCAGAAACGCGCCGCCGAAGACGCCGAGCGCAAACGGCGCGAAGATGAGGAGAAGGCGCGCCATGCCGCCCGCACGCGCTATCCGCGCTCGGCTGTGCACGGCAATCTGTTGGTGTGCACGCTCGCACCCAACCTGACGATCGAGTTGATCCGGGTGCCGGCCGGCGAGTTCCTGATGGGCAGCGACCCCGCCCGAGACATGTACGCCCAACCCGCCGAGCGCCCGCAGCATCGTGTCCGCGTCTCCGAGTTCTTCATCTCACGCACGCTCGTCACCTGGCGCGACTTCGCGCGCTACCGAACGGCCCTGCGCGTGGCCGGCCCCGAGATCCCGCCCGGACACGAACTGCACCCGGTGACCCAGGTCTCCTGGGATGACGCCGTGGCGTTCTGCAACTGGATGAGCGGCCCGGGCTGGATGTACCGTCTGCCGACCGAGGCGGAGTGGGAAAAAGCAGCGCGCGGCACCGAGGGCCAGCTCTTCCCGTGGGGCGACGCCTGGGGCGACGAGCGCGCCAATGCCGACCACCGGCACACCGGCACCACCCCGGTCGGGGCGTATTCGCCGGCCGGCGACAGCCCATATGGGCTGCAAGACATGCTGGGCAACGTCTGGGAATGGTGCAAGGACTGGTATGACGCCGACACCTATGCGTTGAGCCAGGTGATTCAGGACCCGATCGGCCCCACAGTCGGCGACGGAGCTGTCATCCGCGGCGGCGCTTTCGATTCGCCGCGCCGCCATGCGCGCGTGGCCGCGCGCAACTGGGATTACCCGTTCAAGCGCCGGTCCAACATCGGCTTCCGCGTGGTGGCGCAGGCAGTGGCGGACGCATGACCGGTCTGTGGCGACGCTTGTCCGAACGGCTGTCGTGGCCTCTGGCGTTGCTCGTCGGGATCCTGATCGTAGCGACGGCCTTGCGGGTCGAGCGCCCGGAGTTGCTCGACCTCGCTGGGGATGAAGCCTCCGCCTTGAACCAGGCCTTTGATATCGCCCATGGGGGGGTTCGGCTGATCGCGTTGAACAGCGGCAGCGTCCTCCCGCATCCCCCGGTTTATCTTTACACCCTGGCCCTGCCCTTCCTGGTCAGCCCAGACCTGCAGGTGGCCGCTGTGTATCGCGGATTGTTGGGCGTCGCTGCGGTTGCCGGGTGCTGGTGGATGACGCAACGGTATTTCAACCAGCGGGCGGCGCTGCTGGCGGCGTTGCTGTTCGCGGTCGCGCCCTGGGCCGTGATCACGGCCCGCAAGGTGCCGATCGAGCCCCTGCCCCTTTACACGCTGGTCCTGATCACGGGCATCCTTGAAGTGCGCGCGCGGCGTTCGGCCCGGGGCTGGGCGATCGCCGGCATCGGGTTGGCGCTTTGCATCGGGACGCATTTGTCTTCAGTGAGCCTGGTCGTGGTTGCCGCGCTGTTGCTGATCCCAGCCTGGCGCACACTCCGCCTCAAGCCCGCACTGGTGGGTATGGCCCCGCTCTTGTTGGTGGTGGGCGCGTACCTGGCTCACCAGGTTCAAAACGACTTTGGAGATTTCCGGCGCCTGCTCGATCGAGGCGCCGCCAGCAGCGCGCCGGCCCTGGATCCGCTTTTGAAGCTGCAGTTCCCGCTCTGGCTGAGCGGTGGCTGGCATATCAGCGATCTCACCGGCCCGGCGTACGCCCGGTGGGTCGCAGTCGTGCCCGAGTGGACGAACGTCTTTCACGCGGTTCAGGCGCTCTTCTTGATCGGCGCGATCGTTTGGGTCGGGGCCCGCCTCTTGCGCGGGGCCTGGCTGCGCTCGACCGAGAATGAGTTGGCGATCGTGACGCTGACCTGGTTTCTGGCCCCGATCACGCTGTACGGCCTGCTGCCCCTATCCGCCTACACGCACTACTATCTGCCGCTGTATCCGGCGCCCTTCATCCTGATGGGCCTGGCGCTGGATCGCCTCTGGCTGACGCGAACGGGGCGCGCCGCCGCGAGCGCCGGCCTGGTGCTCGTGTTGGGCTGGCAGGCGCTGACGTTTCAGACCTTGCTGTCGCTCGTGGCCACACAGCCGACGACGCCCGGCGGCTACGCCGAGCCGATCGCCAGCGGCCTCAAGGTCGCGGACCTGGCCCGCGCGGCCGTGGCAGCCGGGCAGGTCACCGACGTGATCCTCGTGGCGCAGGGCGCGGATCCGGCAATCGAACCGGAAGCGGGCGCGCTTCGGGCGCTGACGCTCGGCCTGACGCAACGCTTCGTCGACCCGAGCCAGGCCATGATCCTGCGCGGTGCGCCGTCGCAATACCTCCTGGCCCCCGGCCGCGAGGCCGCCCTGGATTGGATCAAGCCGTTTGTGGCCGGCCCGCTGATCCTCGAAACATCTCTGCTCCGGGATGGGCAGAGCCGCTACACGTACGCGCGGGTGGACGGTGCGTTTGTAACAGACACCCTGCCGGAGGAGCAATGGGCGCTGTGGGAGAGCGGCGCGCGCCTGATCGGCTTGCGCGTCACACCGACGGACGCTGCGCTCGAAGTTGTGACGTATTGGAGCATCACAACCGTGCCGGCTTACGGCGTGCACTGGTTCCACCATGTATATGCCGGTGAACAAAAGATCGCGCAGGCCGACATTGGCGGCGTCGATGTCGGCAGCTGGCAGGTTGGCGATGTGCTGCTGAACCATGTGACGATCCCGCTCCCGGCCGATGCGCCGGCCGGGCCCTACACCGTCCATTTGGGCAGCTACACGTATCCCGAACTGCGGCGCCTGTCGATCCTGGATGCAGCCGGCCAGCCGGCCGGCGACGCGTGGATGACGCGTGTGCCCTGACGCGCTGCGACATCTCCCCTAGCGGACGTCAAGCACAAGCGCGTCGACGGCGTTGTCGGTGCCATCCGGCACGGTGAGCCGCTCAAGGCTGGGATAACGGTAGACTCCGATTCGGAGCGGGTACAGACCCGGCGGCACATCGGCCGGGATCGACAGGTCGACCGCATCTACGATCACCTCGGCCTGCCCCCAGGCGTTGACGGGATACACGGCCCGCCCAAGCACCCGATCGACCTGCGCGACCAGCGCAGACCCATCCGGCTGCAAGAGATGGACAAACAGGGTGTAGGTGTCGCGCTCCATCGGCTCGACGCGGCGCCAGTAGAGCGTCAGCGCCGCGGTTTCGCCTCGAGCGATCGTCGGCGGCGCCTCGAGGCCGATCAGCTCCAACCCACCGACCCGGGCGTTGAGGACCAGGCCCGGCTGGAGCGTCGTTGCCCGCTCGCCCGTGAACACGAAATCCGGTCGGTGTAGCGTCGCCGGGTCAAGCCGGTAGAGCCGATACCCCAGGCGATCCGCATCGACCGGCGTGACCGGCTCATAGCCGTCCAGCACCCCAAACTCGGACAACCGCGCGGCCTCCTCCGGCGTGCACAGGATCAACGCCGGACCGGGTTCCGTATAGAGGCGACCGAGCACCTGCTCGAGCGGCACGAACTCGAACGCGCGCCCTTGCATGGTGGCATACGCCTGCCAGATGTAAGGCACGCCCAGCCCGGCCAGCATAGCATCCGAGAAGACGATGAAGAGCCTGACGCCGGGATCGACGCTCGCGATCTCGTGGGCCAGATCCTCGACCAGAGCGCCATCCTCCCCGTGCTCGAGTGTGTAAGCGTAGTAGCCGGACAGGCCCTGAAGCGGAAGCAGCGCAACCGCCAGGGCCAGCCCCAGAGGAGCCAGCCGGATCGGCCGCCACCGGTGCTCCACCCAACGACAGGCCTCAGCGGCCAGCGCGCCCATGCCGCAACTGAGGAGCAGGGTCATATACGCCGTGAAACGCACGGGCGTGAGGATGCCGAAGTGGGCGCTATACCAGGGCACGACCACATACGGTGCGAGCGCCGCAGCCGTCAACCAGCGCGCCCGGGCGGGCAAGACCAACAGGCCGCCGAGCGCCCACAGGATCGTGAGCAACGGGAGGCCGAGAAGCGGCCCAAGCGCCTCCTCGCCGCCCATCACCCCGGCCGTCTGTCGACCGACCTGCAGAACGAGGCGGACGAGATTGAACAGATAGGTCTGCAGTGTCGGGTTCGACTCCCACAGATACCCGCGGTCCTGCAATTGCGTCAGCGTGTTGGCCCTGAAGAACAGGTTATGGACGATGACAGGCGCCGATAGCGCCAGGACGATGACAATAGCCGCCGCCATCCACAGCCACCAGCGACGGCGCAAACCGGGCCGGTGCCAGGCCTGCCACGCAAACCACAGACCGGTGCCGGCCAAGGGGAGCACGGCGACGAGGTTGGCCTGCAACGCAAAACCCCCGGCGCTGACGGCAGCCAACCACCAGCCGGCACGATCTCGATCCAGCGCCTCGATCATCCACCACAGATACAGCCCGACGAAAAACGGCATCATTGTGGTCGCGGCGCCGTGGTGACTGCTGAGCACGATCAGGTGCGGGTTGGTGGCGATCAGCGCCGCCGCCACGCCGGCTGCCCGCCAGTCACCCGTCAGACGCCTGGCCAGCGCATAGATCACCGGCACCAACAACACGCCGGTGATCATCAGCAGGGTACGCCCGAGCAGCGGATCCGAGACGCCCAGCCGATAGAAACCGGCCATGAGGTAGACGAAGAACGGGCCGGTATAGGCGTCGGTGCCGGTCAGCGGCAGGATCGCGCCGCGCGCGATGTGCATCGCGAGGGTGGCCTGATTGGTTTCGTCTCCGGGCAACGGGATGGTCCGCCAATAGGGCCAGCGCGTTAGGAGGCCCAGCAGCGTCAACAACCCGATCCAGAGTAGCTCGAACCTGGGGCTTTGGCGGCCCCCATCTGCTTGTGCCCGCATCATCAACAAAGCGCCTCCTGCGTTGCGCCTGGCGGTCGATAGCCCACAGAATCAGCCCGAGCGCCCGCGGGTCGACAGATAATGATGCCACAACAGTCGGGCGGCCGTGGCCCGATGCGGGCGCCAGCCCTCGGCCTGCGCGTTGAGCTCCTCAAAGCTCGGGCGTTTCGGGAGACCGTACACGTCCTGGGCCGCTGCCGCGAGTGCGACATCGCCGTGAGGCCAGGCATCCGGCCTGAGCAATACCATCAACAGATACACATCGGCCGTCCAGGGCCCGATGCCCTTCAACGCCACCAATTGTCGGCGCACCGAGTCGTCGTCCAGATGCGCGAGCGCGTGCGGGTCAAAACGGCGATCGAGGATGGCCCGCGCCAGGTCGCGCGCGTAGCCGGCCTTCTGGCGGCTGAAGCCGATCGCCTTCAGTTCCGTATCATCGAAGCGCAGCACTTTGCGCGGCGTCACCACCCCACGGCAGGCGCGCTTGAGGTTCTTGAAGGCCGCCAGGGCGGAGGCCAGCGAGACCTGCTGCTCGAGGATGAGATGTACCAGCGTGGCGAAGCCCGGCTCGCGCGCCCAGAGCGGGGGCGGGCCGTAGGTGCGCAACACGGCCCGCAGGGCCGGGTCGCGACGCGCCAGGACACGGGCCGCTCGCTCCAACCCCGTGTCATCGAGGGCCGCCGGAGTGCTCACCAGGGATCCTCCATCGCCATCACATCCAACTCACGCACGACCGTGGCGTTGGAGAGTGACACGATCGCGCGCACCAGCGTCGCCAGATCTTGCGGCGGAATACAGGCGTCTGCGTCGCCGCCGGTCGCGTTGATCAATTGGCCGTCGACAAACCGCGGGACGCCAAAGCTCCCTGGATTGAGGATCGTCACTGCGATCCGGTCTCGCCGCAGCCCGGTGCGGAGCGCATGCGCCACGCCGCGTAGCCCGAATTTCGAGGCGTTGTAGGCCACCTCAGGCGCATTCACGTACGGCAACCCATTGACCGAACCGATCAACACGATCTTGGGTCGCACGCCGCGGCGCAAGGCCGGGATCAGGCGTTTGAGTACCGGGATCGCGGTCGTCAGGTTGACGGCCAGCACGCGTGCATCCTCCTCGTCGCTGACGTCTTCAAAGCGATAGTCGGGCGAGAAGGCCTCGTCCTCCCAGATGCCGGCGTTGTAGATCACGACGTCGAGCGGCTCGGCCTCGATGGCCTGCGCGATCACATCGGCCGAGGCGCGTTCGGTCAGGTCGGCCCGGATCCAGGTGCGTGTCACGCCGTCGGCGAGTCGCAGAGCGGGCTCACTGCGCGAGACCAGCCAGCACCTGTCACCGACGACAGGCACCGTGCGGTGCAATACCTCGCCCAGGCCACGGCTCGCGCCGATGATGAGATAACGGGTCATGGGACCTCCGGCGAAATAGTATCACCGCCAATTTCGGATCGTGAAACGCCCGGGCTGCGAGGCCGGGGCGCTGTGCGCAGACACGATCGCGCATGATTTTGCCGCGGATTGTGGAAACGCACCATCCATCTGCGATATTCGCATAATCCGCGGCAAAACAAGCTCGGATTGGTTTTGATGCGATTGCCCTATGCCGGACCCCGCAGCCGGTGAGTTTCACGATATCATCGCGCTACTCCATCCCCAAGAGGACTCCGCCGATGCAAACTGGTTCCTACATCAACGGCCGTTGGGTTCAGCCCGAGTCGCAGCGCCTCGTCCGCAATATCAACCCGGCCCGGCCGGACGACGTCATCGCGGAGTTTCCGGCGGCAACCGCGGCCGACGTGTCGACCGCGATCACGGCCGCGCAGGCCGCTTTCCCGGCCTGGCGCAACACGCCCGGCCCCGAGCGCGGGCGTGTGATCTGGCGCGCCGCCAACATCGCGCGGGACCGCCTCGACGAGATCGCGCGGCTGATGACGCGCGAAGAGGGCAAGACCTTCAAGGAATCGCGCGGCGAAGTGCTCAAGGGCATCTCGTTGCTCGAGTACTACGCCGGCGAAGGCTTCCGCATGGGCGGCAAGACCCTGCCCTCCGAGGTGCGCGACACGTTCACGTACACGCTCCGGCGCCCGCTGGGCGTGGTGGGCCTGATCGCGCCCTGGAACTTCCCGTGGGCGATCCCGGTCTGGAAGAGCGCGCCGGCCCTGGTTGCCGGGAACACAGTCGTGTTCAAGCCGGCCGAACTGACGCCGGGGACGGCCGCATTACTGACCGAGATCTACGAGCAGGCGGGCCTGCCGGCCGGTGTCTTCAACCTGCTCGTCGGTCCAGGCAGCGTCGTGGGCGAGGCGATCGTGCAGGCGCCGGAGGTCAAGGCTGTGTCGTTCACGGGCTCGAACGCGGTCGGCGGCGCGTTGGCCGCCAAGGCCGCGCTGCGCGGCGTCAAAGTCACGTGCGAGATGGGCGGCAAGAACGCCGTGATCGTGCTCGAGGACGCGGACCTCGACAAGGCCGCAACGGCCATCCACGGCGGCGCTTTTGGATCGACCGGCCAGCGCTGCACCGCCACGTCGCGCGTGATCGCGCATCCGCGCGTCAAAGCCGCGCTGCTCGAACGGCTCAAGGCCAAGGCCGAGGCGATCCGGATCGGCGACGGCCTGCGCGACGACGTCGACATGGGCCCGGCCGTCGACAAGGCCCAGTGGCGCACGGATCTCGACTACATCGCAGTCGCCAGAGCCGAGGGCGCGCGCCTGGTGACAGGCGGCGGCGTGCCGGTCGCGTTCGGAGGCGAGACGGCCGACGGCAGCGCCGGTTTCTTCGTTGCGCCCACGATCTTCGACGGCGTCACGCCCGGCATGCGAATCTTCAAGGAGGAAGTCTTCGGGCCGGTGCTGGCCGTGGCCGAGGCCGAGACGCTTGAGCAGGCCTTGCGCGCGGCCAACGCCGTCGAGTACGGGCTGACGGCCTCGATCTTCACACAAGATATCAATCAGATCTTGCGCTTTATCGAGGACAGCGAGACCGGCATGGTGCACGTCAACGAGCCCACCGTCGGCGGCGAGGCCCAGCTGCCCTTCGGTGGCATCAAGGCCACCGGGATCGGCGCCCGCGAGATGGCCGAAGAGGGCCTGAACTTCTTCACCGAGCTCAAGACCGTGTTCATCAACTACTCTGGCAATGCCGAACGCCAGATGATTCGCTAGAGTCAGGGAGGGGTCTGGGTCGTCTGACAGGGGCCGGCCCCTGTCGGACGACCCAGACCAACGCCCTGGCGACCATGACCTTCGACACATCCGGGTTCTATCCCCCGAGGCTTCAGGAAAACCCCTCAAACCAATAGGCTATGAGCGTCATCCCAAAGGAGAACGCTCATGACTGCCCCCATCCTCGATATCGAAGCCGTCAGCGCCGGATACGGCTCCGGCAGCCGGCAGGTCACGGCCCTGCGCGAGGTTTCGCTTCAGGTTCAGCCTGGTGAGATCTTCGGACTGCTTGGCCCGAACGGCGCCGGCAAGACGACGCTGCTGGCCTGCCTGCAGGGTCTGCACACGCCAACCGGCGGTCGACTGACCGTGGCCGGCCGGCCGCCGCGCGAAGCTAAGGGCGCGCTCGGCGTCCAGTTGCAGAAGACGGCGCTGCTCGACGATCTGAGTGCGACCGAGTTGCTGGAGGTGTACGCCGCGCTGTACGACGTGCGCCTGACGGGCGAACAGATCGACACCCTGCTCGAGCGCTTCGGTCTGAGCGAGCAGCGCAACAAATTCGCGCGCCAGATGTCGGGCGGCCAGCAGCAGCGCCTGGCGTTGGCCATCGCCGTCGCCAACGACCCGCAGATCGTCATGCTCGACGAGCCGACCGCGGCCCTCGACCCGCACGCCCGCCGCGACGTGTGGGACGTGCTGCGCGGCCTCCACGAGGACGGGCGCACGATCCTGATCACCACCCACAGCATGGAGGAGGCCGAGGCACTCTGCGGCCGCGTTGCCATCATCGACCAGGGCCAGATCATGGCCGTCGGCTCGCCGGCCACGATCGTGGCCGGGCTTGGGCTGCACGCCACGCTCAAGGCCGCGATCGACCTGCCGCTCGAGACGGTCCGTGGCCTGCCCGCTGTCACCAGTGTGCGCTACACCGGACAGCACCTCGAGATTCAATCGAGTTCGCCGCAATCGACTCTGCCCGCGCTGCACGCCCTCGCAACGCAACAAGGCAAAGTGATCACCGAGATCTCGCTGCGCCAGCCCTCGCTCGAGGATGCTTTCCTCGCGCTGACGGGGCGCTCGCTGAACTGACCCACCCAGAAAAGGTGTTCGCCATGTACCGCTTTCTGACTCTCACCAAAGCCATGTTTCTGATCCACGTCCGGGATCGGTCTTTACTGTTCTGGAATTTCGCCTTCCCGGTCTTCCTGATGGTGATCTACGGCGCCATATTCGCCGGCGATGACCTGGCGGGCTTCATGACCTGGATGATGCCGGGCGTGTTGGCCGGCAACTTGATGGCCTTCGGCCTGATCGGCAGCTCGAGCATGATGACCGAGTTGCGCGCCAAAGGCGTGCTGCGTCGTCTGCAGGCCAGCCCGATCGCCTCGAGCGACCTGATCGGGGCCTACGTGATCGCCAACGTCGCCATGGCGCTGATGACCGCCGTGGTCGTGATCGTCGTCGGTGTGCTGTTCTACGGCGTGGCGCTCAACCCGCTCAATCTCGTTGTCGCACTCCCGATGATCGTGGTCACGGTGGTGGCCGCCATCGCGCTCGGGCAGGTGATCAGCGGTATCGCGCCGCGCGCGGGCGCCGCTGTGGCGATCGGCCAGTTGTTCTACTTCGGTCAGATGTTCATCACCGACCTGTTCATGCCGATCGAGATGATGCCCGACTGGGTCCAGCAGATCGGGCCGTGGCTGCCCGGTTACGCCATGGCACAGCTGGTGCGCCCGGCCCTGGCGGAAGGCGTGCTCCACGCGGACTGGGTCCAGCACCTGTTCTTACTGGCTGTGTACACCGTGGTGGCCCTCTTCCTGGCGGCGCGCTTGTTCAAATGGGAGGCGCGCACAGCATGAAGCTTCTTGGCTCGGCCCCAACCGGCAGGCTTGCCCGCCGGTTGGGCGCCTACGTGACCGATTGCCTGATCTTGTTTGCCGGCATCCTGGTATCTCAGGGCCTGATCCTGGCCATCGGGCTCAACCCGCTCGCGACGCACCCGGACGGCACCGAGCCGGGCGCGTCGCTCCAGGCCTGGGTCTTCGTGACCGTGACGATCCCGTGCGTGTTGTACTTCGCGGCCTTTCACGCCGGATCGCGGGGCGCCACACCCGGCAAGCGTTGGCTGGGCCTGCGCGTGGTTGGCACGGCCGGTGGGCAACCGGGTATTGTCCGAGCCCTGGCGCGCTCGGCGATCACGCTGCTCCCCTTCGAGTGGAACCACTTCGTCGTTGCGTTGTTCGTCGCCGATAGCAGCGCCCCATTGGCCTGGGCCGGCCTTGCGCTGACGTACGCCGCGGTGTTCGCATACCTCGCCTGCGTGCTGCTCGACCATCAGGGCCGCAGCCCGGCGGATCGGCTGGCGAGTACCCGGGTGATCGTGCTTTAGCCGTTCCTTTTCTGGCTATACTGAACTGCGATGTTCCCTTCTCCCGGCTCTCCTTCCCCGACGCGCCTGCGCCCGGTCAATGCCGAATGGTATGGCTGGTTTTGGACCGTGGTGACTGTGCTGATGTACATCTGGGCGTTCTGGATCGTCTTCGACAGCGCCCGGCCGTACGCCTGGCTGGTTGCCACGCTGCTGACCATCCAACTGGTGATGTACATCCGCGCGATCGCGCTCAGCCGGTGGCCCGTGCCCAATCTCTGGCTGGCTGCGTATTTCATCCCTGGCCCGATCATGTGGGCGGTCTGCACCTGGTTCGACCCGCGGCTGTGGTGGATGGGGATGATGTACTTCGGGCAGATGTGGGGCTGCCTGCCGCCCAAGGCCGCGGTGCCGGGCACCGCCATCATCATGCTGGCAGTGCTGCCGGCGACGAACGGCTGGCGCTCGCTGGAAGACATCCCGCCGAGCGCGTTGCTCGGGTTCGGCTTCGGCTGGATCGGCATGGTCGCCGTCTATCTCTGGATCTCACAGGTGATCCGCTCGAGCGATGAGCGCGCCCGTCTGATCCGCGAACTCGAGTCAGCCAATCACGAACTGGTCATCGCGCGCGAGCGCGAAAGCGATCTGTCGGCGTTGCGCGAGCGCGAACGTCTGGCCCGCGATCTGCATGACACACTGGGCCACACGCTTTCAGTGATGAGCGTTCAACTCGAGGCCATCCAGCGGCTTTACCGGGTCGACCCCGAGCGCGGCTCGGAGCACATCGATGAGCTGAAAACCCTGACGCGCGACAGCATGAGCGAGTTACGCCGGTCGCTTGACGGCCTGCGGGCGCCGGGGTTGGGCGAGCGCCAGCTGGTGGCGGCGCTCCAGGATCTTGGAGTTGCCGTCGGTCAACGCGCCGGGATCACCGTGCACTGCGAAGTCGACCCCGGGGTCTCGGCGCTGACGCCGGCCCTGGCCGAGACCGTCTGGCGAGTGGCGCAGGAGGCGCTGGCCAACGTCGAGAAACATGCGCGCGCCCGGTCTGCCGCCGTGCGTGTGAGCCGCGAGCCACAAAGCGTGCGGGTGACGATCAGCGACGACGGCGTCGGCCTGCCGGCGGATGCCGAGGGGCGGCGCGGACACTATGGCCTGCGCGGTCTGCGAGAGCGAGTCGAAGGCCTGGGCGGTGTGCTGACACTCGCGCGTTTGCAGCCCGGGTCGCGGGTGGAGGCACTGCTGCCCGTCTACATCGAGACGCCGGCGGCCGGCAGTTGAGAGCACCAGATATCGGGAGTGTGTCGAGGTCGCGGAGGGCAGCGGGCCCGGTTGACAGGAGCCAGTGGATGAGCGAGATCCGGATCGTGATCGTCGAAGACCAGACTCTGATGCGCCAGGGCCTTAGAACCCTGCTTGACCTCGAGCCCGGCATGGCCGTGATCGGCGAAGCCAGCCACGGCGCCGCGGGCGTGGAAACGGCGTTGCGCCTGCGACCCGATATCGTGCTGATGGACGTCCAGATGGCGTCCCCCGACGGCGCACCCGCGCTCAACGGGGTGCAGGCCACGGCCGAATTGATCCGCCAGTGGCCGGCCGCGCGCGTGATGATCCTGACGACGTTCGATCGCGACGACTACGTCTACGAGGGCGTGCGCGCGGGCGCGATGGGTTATCTGCTCAAGGACACCCCGGCCGACCGCCTGATCGACACGATCCGCCGGGTCCACGCCGGCGAACCCTTCATCCAGCCCGAGATCGCCAGTCGCGCGCTTCGCGAGATGATGCGCGCGGGGTCAACCCCCGCAAATGCCGACGCCGACGCGCTGTCCGAACGCGAGCGCGAAGTGCTGGTGCTGCTGGCCCAGGGCGCCAGCAACCGCGAGATCGCGACGCACTTGGTGATCACTGAGGGCACGGTCAAGAACCACGTCTCCAACATCCTGGGCAAGTTGCAGGCCGAGAACCGCACCCAGGCCGCCGACATCGCCCGCAAGCGCGGGCTGGTGTAGACGAGGTCGTTCACGGCAGCCAGCCCGCGATCCAGCCCCAAACGCCCCAGGCCCACAGCGTGAACAAAACCAGCGCGAGGACGGTCGCATATTCGCGCCACGAGCCGGTCGGAAACGTCAGCAGATCCGGCACGAGCGTGTATCGCCGTTTGATGAACGGGCCGAAGACCGGCACGCCGCGCTCGGTGAGCATATCGGCCGCGATATGCAGGCCGTAGCCGATCGAAAACGCCACAGCGTACGGCGCTCCGGGGGACCAGAACAGCGGCAGGAAATAGCCGACCGCCAGGCTGAGCCCAAGCCAGGTGGCGCCATAGTGCGTGAGGGTGCGGTGCGATCCGACGAAGATCCTGAAGAACCGATGCACCAGCCAGCCGAACAAGCCCCGCGAAGTGCCGAACAGGCGATTGATGCGCGAGGACTGATGATCGATGTCGGGCAGCAGCGAGCCAAACCCCACGACGACGACCAAGAGCAGGTATGCGATCGGCGTCTCCACCAGCGGGGCCAGGCCGCTCGCCGACCATAGACGCACGGCGCCGTCCACCAGGCCGGCCAACCCCGGGGCGCCCGACTCGATCAACGGGCGGAGCTGCGCCCAGCCCGCCTCGACCGGCCAACTGGGCGTCAGCCACGCCGGTTGAAACCGAGCCACCAACGCCGCACCGCAGAAACCGACTGTCACATGTGAACGAAAGAGCATCGCGCGATTGTAATCCGATGTAGCGGACCACGCGTGGTCATCGCGCGACAACCCATACCGTTCTACGCGCGGTAAGGGCGACCCTTGTGGCCGTCCCGGTGGCCCACCCGACCAACTGGGCCAGCTTACCGCTCTCTCTGCCGCCAGCCAGACCTTGACACCGCCATAAATATAACTACAATTGTTACATTATGGCCTCAAACCACCAACTGGCCGTCGCCACGCACCTCCTGCTGGTGTTGGCGCATATCCCGGCCGAGTATCGCAACGAGAATGGGTTGGTGTCGAGCGAGGTCGTGGCGGCGAGCGTGAACACGAACCCGGTCGTGATTCGACGTGTGGTGGCGCAACTGGCCGGGCACGGGCTGGTGCGCAGCCACTCCGGCAAGGGCGGCGGCCTCGAACTCGGCCGCCCAGCCGGGAAAATCACGCTGTTGGATGTGCATACTGCGCTCAGCGAGCCGGAGGTGTTCGCCTACAAAGCCAACTTGCCAAGCCCGCGCTGCCCGATCGGGTCGAAGGTGATCGGCGTGCTTTCGCCGGTCTTCGAAGACGTCCAGACCAGCGTGCACAAGAGCCTGAAGAAGACGACGCTCGCCGACCTGGTTGCGCAGATGGGATGAGCGCCCTTTTTTTTACCGCTTAATGTAACCATCCAAGTTACACTCCAATCAGCCGGCGCGCGTTGACGTAGCGCCGGCTCTCAAAGAGGAACCAGCATGACACCATCCACCCTGATCGTCACCGGCGCCGGCGGGCACCTCGGCCGACGCGTCGTCGAGTTATTGCTCGAAAAGCCGACAAGCGCGCGCATCGTCGCGACCACGCGCTCACCCGAGAAACTGGCGGATCTGGCAGCTCGCGGCGTCGAGGTCCGCGCCGCCGATTTCGACAAGCCTGAGACATTGGCGGCGGCCTTCGCCGGCGGCGACCGCCTGCTGCTCATCAGCACCGACGTGGTCGGCCAGGGCGATCGACGCCTGAACCAGCACCGCAACGCCGTCGCCGCCGCGCAGGCGGCCGGTGTCAAGCACGTGATCTACACCTCGCTGATCCGCCCCGAGCCGGGCACGCCGATCACGCTGGCGCCCGATCATCACGGCACGGAGCAGGCGCTGGCCGCCAGCACGCTCGACTGGACCGTGCTGCGCAACAACGTGTACACCGACGGTTTGCTGGGCAGCCTGCCGCGCGCTGTCGCGTCCGGCCAACTCATGGCCGCCGCCGCAGACGGCCGCGCCGCCTACGTCACGCGTGACGATTGCGCGCGCGTCGCGGCTGCTGCGCTGGCCTCGGCCAACACCGGTCGATCCACGCTCGACATCACGGGCCCGGCGGCCGTCAGCCAGGCCGAGATCGCGGCCATCGCCAGCGAACTGACGGGCAAGCCCGTGGTCTACGTCCCGGTGCCCGCTGAGGGCCTGGCCGCCGGCCTCGCTCAGGCTGGTCTGCCCGGCTTCGTGGTCGATCTGGTCGTCTCGTTCGACGTCGCCATCGCCCAGGGCTATCTTGAGAGCGTCAGCACCTCGGTTGCCGATCTGACCGGAACCCCGGCCCAGAGCGTGCGGGAGTTTCTGACGGCGAATCGGGCGGCATTGGGAGCGTGAGGAGGAGGAGGGAAGAGCGAGGAGGGAGGAGCGAAACCCTCTTCCCTCTTCCCTCTTCCCTCCTCGTCCTCCCCCTCTTCCCTCCTCCGCATGTACAATCCCGCCATGCTCAATAAGCTGCTGCAACACGTCTCAGCCGCACCGACCAACCCCTCGCCGCAACATGAAAGCCAGGCGGGATTCGACGTCGCAGCGCTCTACGCCGGGCCGGCCGATATCGGCGCGCCGACGACGGCCGGCGCCGTGGCGCTCGACGAGAAGCTGCGTCAGGCCTATTTCTGGATCGTCAACAACGCCATCATCAGCCCGTACTACGACCTCGAGTACAACGAAGGGCCGAGCGCCAGCTTCACCCTGGGCGACACCAAGACGAAGTTCAATCTGCCCTCGGGTCAGAGTTATTCCTCGTTCGTGCTGCTGCCGCTGCTGAACTTCGCGGTGCGCAAGCGTTGCTTGCTGGTCGGCGGACCCGGGCGCGGCAAGACCGCCAGCGCGATCTTGATGGGCCTGCTGGCCGGGTACTCGTTGGCCGATGTGCGCCGCTCGATGCAGCACGGTCAACCGCAAATGACGATCGCAGACTTGCTTGGCAATCCGCTGCCGGCAGATCTGGTCAACGCCCAGAGCATGGACACGATCCGCATCGCCTGGCGCAAGTGGTTGTCGCTGCGGGTCAAGGTCGTCGACGAGTACAACCGCATCCCGACCCGCACCCAATCGGCGTTGCTGACGCTGATGGGTGACAACTACGCCGAGATCCTGGACCAGATCTACGAGTCGCCCGAGTCGGCCTGGTACCTGACCGCCAACGACGACGCCGGTGGCGGCACCTATCAGGTGATCGAAGCCTTGCGCGATCGCATCGACGTGGTCGTGCGCGCCCTGCCCTTCAACACACGCTTCCTACCCAATCTACTCGACCGAATCGAGCAGAACTACAAGCCCGAAGCCTTGATGCCGGCAGCCATCATCTTTAGCGAGGCCGAGGTCGATCAGCTCGGCCGTGAGATCCGGGTTGTCGTGCTGCCCGGGCCTGTGCGCCGCCGGCTCGAGTTCTTCGTCAGCCAGTTCGAGTTTCTGGAGACCGCGGCCGATCAACTCGAGTACAAGACTAAGGATGTGGCCAAGCTGGCCGGTACGGATTGGGGGGCGCTGACCGCCGGCGAAACCGGGAAGGATCGCCTGCGCGACCTGGGCACCCAGACGCGCAACGGCCTCTCGGTACGCGCCCTGATGACGATCATGACCTTTGCCAAAGCGCTGGCCTACTTCCGCGGCGAGCGCGCCGTCTCACTCGAAGACCTGCGCCAGATCCTGCCCTTCACCCTGCACGACAAACTGGTGCCCGACCTCGACTCGCCTTTCTTCGAACAGCCCGAGAACATCGTCTTCAAGGCCGACCGAATCGGCTGGATCCGCAGGCTGTTCGACAGCGCCTGCGCCGAGTTCGACAGACTCGGCCTCGACAGCGACGACCCGGTCGGCGCGCTCCAGGCCGAGTTCGAGCAGGGCCTCGACGGCCTGGGCGAAGCCGAGGTGCGCAAGCGCCTGGCCGCGATCGAGCGCATCATCGGCGAACAGGCCAAGAGCCGCAAGCTATACGGCCACCTGTACGACGATCTCCTCAAGCTCAAGTACCTGCACCAGCGCTATACGAACTACCTGCGCTGGCTCACGTTCAAGTAAATCGGACTTTGCCACGAATTTCCCGAATTGTGACGACTCGGCACGAACGATCTTTACCGTCGCTTTTCGTGCTTATTCGTCACAATTCGTGGCAAAACGCTGCAGGCAGACATCGTCGGTCGATCGTCACGGAGGTTATGGCATGCATCCAAACGAGGCCCTGATCGAGCGCTTCTACGCCGCCTTCGGCAAACGCAACGGCGACGCCATGAACGCCTGCTACAGTCCGATGGCGACGTTCGAGGACCCGGCGTTCGGCAAGCTCAACTACCGCGAGCTGACGGCCATGTGGACGATGCTCACCAGCAACTCGCGCGACCTGCAGGTCACGTTCAGCGACGTCGCCGCCGATGAAAAGACCGGGCGCGCCCACTGGGAGGCGCGCTACACCCTGTCCTCCACCGGCCGCTTTGTGCACAACGTCATCGAGGCGCGCTTCACCTTTAAGGATGGCCTGATCGTCGACCACGTCGACAGTTTCGATCTCTCGCGCTGGATGGTGCAGGCGCTGGGCTTTACGGGTTGGGTTGCGACCTGGCTGCCGCCCGTGCGTGCTCGCGTCAAACAGGGGCCGCGGGCTCGTCTGGCGAAATACATGGCCACCCACTGAACCCATGACGATGACCGTTTTTGAGAGCCACCTGGCCGACCGACGGGATCGGTTCAACAGCGCCTTCGCGGCCGCCCGGATGGCGCGCCCGCGACTCGACGGCGCCGCCTTTCTCGGCGTACTCCGCGAGGCTGTGGCACCGGTGGCCGAAGCCGCGATCGCGACCCAACCCGACCGGGCGGCCGTGATCGTCGAGGCGTTGTACGACCTGGCACTCGATTTGTTCAGGCAGGATCTGCTCGGATCGCGCGCCCGCTCGGCCGCGATCCCGTTGGCCTGGAGCGACCTGCTCCCCAAGCTCGGCGCCTTCGTTGCCATCGATCCGCTTCGCGCTGCGGCCTCGATCAGCAACGCGGCCTACAACCTCGAACGGGTCCCGGAGGCCGGCGCTACCGAGTGGATGGCGCGTTTACTGCAAGTCGCGGCCCTCACCCCTTCGGGCGATCTCGATGCGCTGTTACGCGGCGGTCAGGTCGCGGCATGGCGATCCGGCATGGCGCACTATCGTGCCAGCGCCCTGGCAGCCTGTGACGACCTGGCCGAGCCGCTGGCACGGGCCGCTCTGGGCCTGGACCCGTCGGCCCCGTTTTCGGAGACCCTCACCCGCCTGCGCGCCGACCGCTGGTATCTCCCGGGCGAGCCCGCGCGAGAGAGTCCGCGTGTGATGGGCGAGGTGGGCGGGTTTCGCGGCCTCGGCGGACCTTTCCTGACGCTGCCACGCCTGGCCGTCGACGCAACCGGCCTGCTCGCGCGCGCAGGCGGCCGGGCCTGGCGCTTGAACGCCGACGCATTCGGAGCGACTCTGTTGCCCCTCCACCCGGCCCCAGACACCAACGAGCGCGGCGCCGCGCGTGCCTGGTCGCTCAAGCCCGATGGCGCGTTGCAGATCGACAAACGCCGAGCCGTGCTACCCGTCCTGGCCGACTCACTCAGCAATGCGCGCTTCGAAGACACGGTGGCCGTGGTGACGGCCTGGTCATACAAGATCAAGCTGGTGGCCGTATGAATCTGAACATCGTCGACTCGTGGGCCACACGGTTGCAGTTTCGCCCTTTGGTCGCGTCGGACCAGGCCGCCCTCTGGGATTGGCTGCACATCGCGTTATGGGATCCGCCTCCGGCGAACCTGCGCCCGCGCGAGGTGCTCGATCACCCAGGCGTGCGGATCTACGCCGAACACTGGGGCCGACCCGGCGATCTCGGCGTCGTGGCCGTGGTCGACGGGCGCGACGGCGGTGCGTGCTGGCTGCGGGTGCTCCCAACGGGCATCGGGTTGGCTTCGATCGACGCCCGGACTCCACAGCTCGGCATCGCGCTCCGGCCCGAGTTTCAACACCAGGGCATCGGCGCACGCCTCATGCCCGAAACGCTCACGCGGGCATGGGAGGCCGGCTTTGAGGAGGTGGCGCTGACCGTCCACCCTTTGAACCCTGCGCTCACGTTGTACGAGCGTTGCGGTTTCCGTAAGCGCGAGATCCGCAACGGCTATCACCTGATGGTGGCCAGGGCGCCGCAGAGCAGTTCACCTAGCGAACATGAGCCAGGATCTTAGCCAACTGCGTGCCGCCTGGCAGGCCGCCTGGCCGGGCGCGCTCGACGCCTGGAGCCGATACACGCGCCTATCGGACCCGATCTGGTGTGAGACCAGCGAGGCCGCGCAGACCGAGGGCCTGACGGGCTCGTTCGCCATGATCCGACTCACCGATCAGGCCGTGGTCATCGACCTCGCCCAGGTCGCCAAACTCAAGCTGGGCGCCTATGCCACCGAGATCCTTGCGCACGAGATCGGGCACCACATCCTCGTCCCGGCTGACCTGGGCGATCATGCGCGCATTCTGGCGCGCATCCGACGCGGCCTGGTCGGGCTCGAACGTTATGCGCCGCTGGTCGCCAACCTGTATGCCGATCTGTTGATCAACGATCGCCTGCAGCGGAGCGCCGGTCTGCGAATGGCCGAGGTTTACCAGGCTCTGCGGAGCGGCAACGACACCACTCAACTCTGGCGCTTCTACATGCGCATCTACGAGATCCTGTGGGGTCTGCCGCGCGGCGCGTTGACCGAGCCGGGCCGGGACATCACGCTGACGGCGCCGGCTGAAGGCGATCAGCCCGAAGCCCAGAAGGTCGTGACGAACTTCGAGGGCGATGCCCGGTTGGGGGCGCGCCTGGTGCGCCACTATGCGCGCGACTGGCTGCGCGGCGCCGCGAAATTCGCGGTGCTGTGCTACCCGTATCTCAACGATGACGAGAGCCAGAAGGCGAGCTGGCTGAAGGCCATCAACGACCTGGGCGCGACCGGCAAAGGCGCGGATCGGATCCCGGCCGGGCTGACCGGCTTCGACGACGATGAGTTCGAGGGCATCGGCCATCCGTCCGACGACCCCGAACTGACCGGCCTGGGCGACGCGCTCGACGACCCGAATGCCAAACCGCGCCAGGTCAGGCCCGATCAGGGCAGTCACAAGGGCCAGGCGCGCCAGCCCTTTGAGTTTGGCGAGATCCTGCGCGCCCTGGGCGTGCCGCTCGATCAACATGAGTTGGCGGTGCGTTACTACCGTGAACGCGCTCTGCCGCACCTGATCAAGTATCCGGCGCGCGAGACGCCGGCGGCCGTCGATCCATTGCCCGAAGGGGTCGAGACCTGGGACATCGGCCAGCCGCTCGATCAAGTCGACTGGCTTGAGACCGCGATCGTCAGCCCGGTGATCGTCCCGGGGCTGACGACCGTTCAGCGCGTCTGGGGCGAGCAACCCGGCGAAACCCCGCAGCGCGACCCGATCGACCTCGATCTGTACGTCGACTGCTCGGGCTCAATGCCCAATCCCCAGCACTCTGTGTCGTACCTGACACTGGCCGGCGCGATCATCGCGCTCTCGGCTTTTCGCGCCGGCGCCCGGGTCCAGGCGACGCTATGGAGCGGCAAGCAGCAGTTCCTGACCACCCCTGGCTTTGTACGTGATGAAAAGGCCGTCCTGCGGGTGCTGACGGGTTACTTCGGCGGCGGGACGGCCTTCCCGATCCACATCCTGCGCGACACCACCGCCGCGCGCACCAAACGCGATAAGCCCGTGCACGTCCTCGTGATCTCGGACGACGGCGTGACCACCATGTTCGACACCGACGAACGCGGTAACTCCGGTTGGGACGTCGCCCGCCAGGCGCTGACGGCCGGCCGGGCGGGCGGCACCCTGGTGTTGAACTATCGCCACTGGGCCAAGGACGCCAATCTCCAACGCGCCCAGCGCGAGGGCTGGGCCATTCACAGCATCGGCGACTGGTCCGAGTTGATCGCGTTCGCGCGCGAATTCAGCAGAAGGAAGTACGGAGGAGGGAAGAGGGAGGAGTGAGGAGAGCGAAGGGATTAGCGGTCGGTGATGATCCATTGTTCAGGGAAGCGGATCATAACGGTGAGTTGGCGATTGACACCGTCATAGATCCGGTTCAGCTTCGCGTGTTGTTCGACGCTCATGTAGCCAAAGCGGAGGGCAAAGTCGAGCCAAACGCCGACCTCAGCGGCCTCTGCATCAGAGTCAGATAGCTTGGACACAAAATGCTTCGACGAGCGACGTCTCCGCCAGGCTTCAGCCAGATTGGCACACACCGAACGCGACGCCCGCCTGATTTGGTCCGTTAGCCCAAAGCGCTCTACCACCGGAAACCCGGCTGAAACCTCATGGACACTGAGCGCGGCCTCAAAAGCCTCTTGATACACCCGCAACGCACGATAATCCAGGATACGCATTGCCATACTCTATCCGCATCCGGCCATACGTCATCCTCGAATGATCCTCCTCCCTCCTCCCTCCCCCCTCCTCCGCCATTACAATAGCCTTATGCAACTCGAGACCCTGCTCCGTCGCATCGCCGAGACACCACCCGAGTTCTTCGAAGCGCCCTTCGTGGGACGCTCCGGGATGGTGCACGTTGGTGCGGTCGTGCATGACACGCTGATCGAACTCGGTGGTCCCGAACCCGCTATCGAGCAACTACGCGACTTCGCGCCCGCCAAGGCCGACGAACAGGAGCGCCGCCGATTGCGCCTGGCCTTGCTGACCTGCTGGCTGCTGGGCGAACGCGGTTTTCGCTCACGCGACCTCGGCGCCCGGGCGCTGGCGTTCTTGACCGGATCCGAGTTGCGTGAACTGGCCGGCCTGGTCGACGCGCCCAAGCTGGTGGCCGATCCCGACCGGCGTGAGGAACTGACACGCCTGACGTTGCGCGCGCTCGGTCTGCGCCCCGCTGGTGAGACCGCGGCCCAGGCGCAGGATCGTCTGGCGACCGTCAGTTCGGTCGAGGCCGCGCGGTTGTTCCGCGAGTCACAGGCGGCCGAGCAACGCGCCCGCGAGGTCCGCGAGGCCATGGCCCGCAAGGCCGCGCAGGAAGCCGCCGACAAGGCATATCGCGAGTAGGAGCGGCCCTTGTGGCCGCCCCGACCCGCGGATCCGATTCCTGAGGACAGCGCATGACCGATTCGGACGCCGAACACTTTCCACTGCTCACCGACGCCGGCCGCGCGATGCTTAAGCGCCTGCGCGAACATCCGCACGCGCCGCGCTACACCATGGAATGCGGCAACCGCGTCACCGCCGACGATCTGAGACGGCTGCAGGCGTTCGAACACTTCCTGCGCGAGACACCACCAGACTGGCCCGAGGGCGCGCTCCCGACCTGGCTCGACGCTTATCTCGAGCACGCCTACGCACAGGTGCCGGCCTATCGCCGCCGCGGGCCGCGCCCGACGCGCTTCGAAGACATCGCCACCATCGACCGCGGGGACCTCAGCCGCGCGCCGTGGGACTATGTGCCTGACGACGTCGCGCTTGACGGTCTGATCGTGCACAAGACCACCGGTACGACCGGCCAGATCCTGCGCGTGCCGACCCACCCGGTAGTGAGCAGCGGCTCGTTCCCGCTCCTCAAGGTTGTGCTCGAGCGCTTCGGCGTGACGCTGACGGCCGGGGCCGGACAGGTGGGCGTCGTGCTCGTCGGCTGGCAGCGCAAGGCCTTCACGTATCCGTCGGTCACACCCCAGTGGGGCGACGCCGGACACCTCAAGCTCAACCTGCACCCCGACGATTGGCGCGACCCGGCCGACCGCGCGCGTTTTCTCGACGACCTCTACCCCGAGGTCTACACCGGGGATCCTGTCGCGTTCGAGGTGCTGCTCGACCTCGGCCTGAAGACCCGGCCCAAAGCCCTGATCTCGACCGCGACGACCCTGCTACCCGGCCTGCGTACCCGGCTCGAGGCCGCCTTCGGCTGCCCGGTGGTCGACCTGTACTCGCTCAACGAGTGCAACGCCGTGGCTGTTGCGCGCGCCGGGGCCTTCGAGTTGATCCAACCGCGGCTGTACGTCGAGATCCTGGACCCCCACGGCGAGCCCCTGCCGGACGGTGAGCGTGGCGAAGTGGTGCTCACCGGCGGTTTCAACTTCATGTGGCCGCTCGTGCGCTATCGCACGAACGACTACGCCCGCCGCATCTGGCGCGACGGGCGGCCGGTCCTGGTCGATCTTGAAGGCCGGGCGCCCGTGCTCTTCCGCACGCCGGCCGGCGAGTTGCGCAGCGGCCTCGATGTCACCTTTGCGCTCAAGCACATGCCGCTGGCCCAATTCACCCTGCACCAGGCCTCGGACGGCGTGCTGACCCTGCGCTACAGCGGTGCCATGGCACGTCCTGACCAGCTTCGGGCCGCGCTCCTCGAGGTCTTCGGCCCCGATCAGGCGCTGGAGCTGGTCGAGACCGATTTGTTTGCTGCGCCGGGCGAGAAGATGAAACAATATATTGCTGATTGATGATTTCTGATTGCCTTTCTCTCGGCAGCGCCAATCAGAAATCATCAATCAGCAATCCCCAAGGCTCAATGACGACCGGGTTTCTTCTTGGCAAGTTTCTGCCGCCTCACTTCGGGCACATGTATTTGATCGAACAGGCTGCGCTGCAGTGCGATCACCTTACAGTGTTGGTCTGTTCGATTGCACGCGAGCCGATCCCGGGCAAACTGCGCCATCAATGGATGCGCGAGCTCTTTCCGCAGCACGACGTCCTGCACTGCACGGATGAAAACCCGCAGTACCCACACGAGCATCCCGATTTTTGGGCGTTTTGGATGAGATCGATCCGGCGCTTTGTGCCGGCCGGACCGGATCTGGTCTTCAGCTCCGAGGATTACGGCGACGAACTGGCCGAGCGGCTGGGCGCTCGCCACGTCTGTATCGACCAAGCGCGCACGATCATGCCGGTCTCGGGCACCGCCGTCCGCGCCGACCCACGCGCCGTCTGGGAACTGATCCCGCCGCAGGTGCAAGACTATTACAGAGATTGCTGATAGCTGATTTTGCCAAACAGCAATCCTAATACCTTCCCCGCTCCGTCACCGCCCCGGGGTTGGTCAACTCGGATTCGCTCGCGATCCGGACGTTGACGGCGCAGGCCTTGAACTCCGGGATCTTGGCCTGAGCGTCGAGCACGTCGATCGTCAGCAGGTTGCTGGCCGCTTCGACGAAGTGCATGGGAATGAAGACCACGCCCGGCGTGGTCTTTTCGGTCACGTTGGCGCGCAGCACGACGGTGCCGCGCCGTGACGACACGCGCACCACGTCGCTCGTCTTCAGGCTGAGTTGCGCGGCGTCGATCGGGTGGATTTCGAACCGCGCCTCTGGATAGAGCACATCCAGCTGAGAGTTGCGCGTCATCGAGCCGCCGTGCCAGTGTTCGAGCAATCGGCCGGTCGTGAGGATGAAGGGGTATTCATCGTCCGGCGGCTCCGCGATTGGGATGTACTCGAGCGGGAAGAACTTGCCGCGCCCGGCCGGGAAGCTCTCGGCAAACAGAAACGGCGTGCCCGGATGATCCTCGTCCGGCACCGGATACTGCAGACCGACCTGCTCGAGACGCGCATAGGTCACGCCCTTCAGCATGGTGGCCACGTTCGCCATTTCGCGGAAGACCTCTTCGGGCTTGGCGTAGATCCAGCCCGCGGTGCTCGGCCGACCGAGGCGCTGCTCGAGGCGGCCCGCCAGGTCGCACAGGATCTGCCAGTCGGGGCGCGCCTGTCCGCGCGGCTCGAGGGCCTTGCGCACCCGCTGCACCCGCCGGTCGGTGTTTGTGAACGTGCCGTCCTTCTCGGCCCATGACGTCGCCGGCAGGAAGACGTCGGCGAAGGCGCCCGACTCGTTGATGAACACGTCCTGCGCCACCAGGAACTCGAGTTGCTCCATGTGGTGGCGCGTGACGTTGAGGTTGGGCTCGGTCATCATCGGGTTCTCGCCCATGATGTACAGCGACCTCACGCCGCCCGGTTTGGCGTTGGCCAGGATCTCGGTCGTGGTCAGGCCGCGTTTGCGTGAGAGCCCACCCGGCTCGATGTTCCAGGCGCGCTCCCACTTCTCGGCGTTCTCGTCTTTCACGACCTCCATGTAGCCGGGATAGTGGAAGGGCATGGCGCCCGCGTCCGACGCTCCCTGCACGTTGTTCTGACCGCGCAGCGGGTTGAGCCCGGTCCCCTCGCGCCCGATGTGGCCGGTGAGCAGCGCCAGGTGGATCAGGCCGAGCGCGCTGGCCGTGCCCTGCGAGAGCTGCGAGATCCCCATGCCCCAAAAGATGGCGCCGTTCTGGGCGCTGGCGTACAGCCGCGCCGCCGCGACGATCAGATTTCGATCCACGCCCGAGATCGCCTCGGCGTATTCGGGGGTGAAGGGCTCCATCGACGCGGCAAAGGCGTCGAAGCCCTCAGTGCGCGCGTCGATAAAGGCCTGGTTGTAGAGCTTTTCCTTGAGGATCACGTGCGCCATCGCGCCGAACACGACCACGTTCGTCCCGGGCTTGAGCGGCAGCCAGAGCGTGGCCAGATCGCACAGCTCGATCCGGCGCGGGTCGATCACGATCAGCTTGGCGCCGCGCTCAATAATCGCCTTCTTCATCTGCAGGGCGATGATGGGGTGGTTCTCGGTGGTGTTGGTTCCGGTACAGATGAAGACGTCGCTCTTGAGGACCTCGGCCGCGGTGTTGCTCATGGCCGTGGTGCCCAACGACTTGAGCAGCGCCGTGACCGAGGCGGCATGACACAGCCGGGTGCAATGGTCGACGTTGTTGGTGCGAAACAGCGCGCGCCACAGCTTCTGCAGCAGGTAGTTGTCTTCGTTGGTCGCCTTGGCGCAGGAGTACACGGCCATGGCGTCGGAGCCGTCGCGTCGGTAGATCTCGACCAGCCGATCGGCGACGTGGTCAAGCGCCTCATCCCACGAGACCTCGCGCCACTCGCTCAGGTCGAAGGCCTGGGTGCGGTGGCCCGGTCTTTGCGGTGTCTTGCGCATCATCGGCGCCGTGACGCGCTTCGGGCTATAGATGAAGTCGTAGCCGAAGCGGCCCTTGACGCACAGGTTGCCGTGGTTGACCACGCTCTCGAACGGCGAGGTGACGCGATGGATGAAGTCGCCCCGCAGATGCAGTTCGAGCGTGCAGCCCACGCCGCAATAGGGGCAGGTTGTCTTGGTGATTCGATCTGGAGACGTCATCGGGGGGTTACCTCTCCCTTGATCCCTCCCCGTCCCGGGGAGGGGCGGGAACCGTCGATCGGACTGCAGCATCGTTGCAAGCCTGCGCAATCGTGGCGAGCACCGCGTTCAGGTCTTGTTGAACCTGCTCGTTGCGAAACCGCAAGATCGTCAAACCGTGTGCTGCGATGAGGGTGTCACGCTCCTGGTCGTAGTCGCGGCGATCCTCATGGATGGGCCCATCGAGCTCGATCACCAAGTTCGCGGTATGGCAATAGAAGTCCACGATGAACCTGTCGATGATCTGCTGGCGGCGGAAGTGATATCCATGCAATCGGTTGGCGCGCAAATAGGGCCAAAGGATTTTCTCCTCTGCCGTCATCTCTTGTCGCAGTGTTTGGGCCCTTTGCTGCAGGACGTCAGACACGCTCTGTCCTGTCACGATGTTCTTGGCCGGCATCGCGTTCTCCTGCGTCGGACCCATCCCCCGACCCCTTCCCTAAAGGGAAGGGGGGACAGAGCCCTACTGTCTACTCCCTATTGCCGAATGTCCGTCACCTTTTCTTTCGCGAAACGCCCCTCGTTTCGCTACTCCCCCGCTCCGACGCCGCTGCGCCCACAGCCTCCCCTTCCCTTCAGGGAAGGGGTCGGAGATGTCTCACCCTGTCACCAGCCGACTCGCGCTGCTGGCCCACACGGGGCGCCGCCCCTTCGCCGCTGCGCCCACAGCCTCCCCTTCCCTTCAGGGAAGGGTCGGAGATGTCTCACCCTGTCACCAGCCGACTCGCGCTGCTGGCCCACACGGGGCGCCGCTCCGACGCCGCTGCGCCCACAGCCTCCCCTTCCCTTCAGGGAAGGGGTCGGGGGATGGGTCCCCGCCGGCGGCGGCGCTCGGTGCGGGTCAGATCCATAATCTCGTCCGGCGACTTGCCCGAGTCGAGCAGCCATTCGCGCTTGGGTTTGAGCGCGTTGGTCGGGCACACGCCCACACACTGCCCGCAAAACACGCAGGTGGTCTCCGGCATGAGTTTGTCGAAGAAGGTGCCGATGCCGGTTTCGTAGCCGCGCTTGTCGAAGCTCAGGGCGAACGTGTACTGGGCATCGTTGGCGCAGACCTGCACACACCGCCAGCACAGGATGCACTTGTTGTAGTCGCGCACGTACATTGGGTTGTCGTCGTGCACCGCATGTTCGCGTCGGTGCGCGCCCGGGAAGCGCTCCGGATCGGCCTGATAGTCACGCAGGTGTTGCTGGACCTCGGGCGCTTCCGAGAGATCCACGGCCGAGTGCAGCATCTCGACGATGGTGCGCCGGCTACGCTCAACCCGCTCGCTACGTGTCTTGACCTTCATGCCGTCCGCAACCGGGACGATGCAGGCCGGCTGCAACAAGCGCTGCCCTTCGACCTCGACCACGCACATGCGGCACAAACCGTTGGCCGTGCAGTGCTCGTGATAGCAGATCGTGGGCACGGCCGCGCCGGCCTGCTCGGAAGCCTTCAGGAGCGTGGTGCCCGCGGGCACGGTCACGGGTGTGTCGTCGATGGTGAGGGTGATGTCGGGCATAGATTGATTAACCGCGAAGACGCGAAGAACGCGAAGTCATGGAGGGGTTTGAAGACGATGGACCAGGCGCCGAATCCCATCTTTCATGAATTTGACCTTCCAGTTGAGCAGGAAGCCAAGACGGCAGCCGTTCAGCTTGAGATACGTTAGCACCTGCGCCGTGTGGATCGGCAGCAGCGCATCCACACGTTTGTTTTCAACGATGACGAGACCTTCCACGAGCATATCGATCCGGTACCCCGTCTCAATCTTCACGCCCTCATACTCAACCGGCTGGGCCAGTTCGGTCTCAACCCGTAGCCCGCGCTTGCGAAGCTCATGCGCCAGGCACTTCTGATTCGCAGACTCCAGCAACCCTGGCCCCAGTGCGCGATGCACCCTGACCGCCGAATCCACGATCTCTGTCGCGATCGTCTCGATCTCCATGGGCAAATTCCTCCCCACAAAGATCTTCGCGCACTTCGCGTCTTCGCGGTTCGCTTCTACTCCTCTGGCCTTCCAAAAATCTCGGGCCAATTTCGCATCGCGCTCAATACGGCGCTGGCCGCGGTCTGACCCAGGCCGCACAGCGAAGCCTCGGTCATCGTCCAGCCAACATCGGTCAGGCGTTCGCGATCACCCGGGAGCGTCGCACCCTGAGCCACCCGACCCAGGATCTCGTACTGCCGCTGTGTACCCAGCTGGCATGGGTAACACTTGCCGCAGCTCTCATGCGCGAAGAAGCGCGTCAACCGGTGGAGGACGTCGCGCATGTCGCGTGTGTCGTTGAAGACCGTGATCACGCCCGAGCCGAGCGATAACCCCGCAGCGCGTAAATCCTCGAAGGTCAGCCGCACCTCGAGATCCTTGGGCGTGGCAAAGGCGCCCGACGCGCCGCCGAACAGGATCGCGCGCAGGTCGCCGCCGATCACGCCACCAGCCAGGTCTTCTAGCATGTGCCGGATCGTGACGCCAAAGGGCACTTCGTAAAGACCGGGCCGGGCCACGTCGCCGGCCACGCAAAACAGCTTGGGCCCGGTCGAACGCTCGGTGCCAAAGCGGTGAAAGGACGCCGCACCGTGGGTGATGATGTACGGGACCTTGGCCAACGTCTCGACATTGTTGATCACGGTCGGCTTGCCGAACAGGCCGTGCGTGGCCGGGAAGGGTGGCTTGACCCGCGGAAAGCCGCGCTTGCCCTCGATCGACTCGAACAGCGCGGTCTCTTCGCCGCAGATGTAAGCCCCTGCGCCGACGCGCACCTCGAGGTCGAGGTCGAACCCCGAACCGAGGATGTCTTTTCCCAGATAGCCGCCGGCGTTCAACTCCGCGATCGCGGCCAGCGTGCGCTCGATGGCGGTCGGATACTCCCCGCGAATATACAGATAGGCCTTGTTCGCGCCGATCGCGTACGCGCCCAGGATGGCGCCCTCGAGCGGACGGCACGGATCGCCCTCGAGCAGGATCCGGTCCTTGAACGTGCCGGGTTCGGACTCGTCGGCGTTAATGACGAAGTATTTTGGCGAGCCGGGGGCCTTGGCAGCGCCGTCCCACTTGATCCAGGTCGGGAAGGCCGCGCCCCCGCGCCCCAGCAGCCCCGAGGTCTTGATCTGTTCGAACAACCGCTCACGCGTCCACTTCTCGCCAAGCACCTTGCGCACGGCAGCCATGCCGCCGACGGCTTCGTACTCGATCAGCGAATGCCGCCGCCCGCGTCCGCACAGCGCCGAGACGATGCAGAGATCGCCCCCGACGTATTCGTCGGCATCATGCGTGCCGCTGGCGCGTCCCTTCCCGTTGACCACTTCGGCGATCGTCTCCGGCGTGACATGGGTGTAAGACTGCGAAAACGCCGGCCGGGTTTCGTTGAACGTGACGTTCACCGCCGGACCGACGTTGCACAGCCCCAAACACGGAGACCGCTCGATCGTATACGCGCCATCGGCCGACGTCTCGCCGACGCCGCAGCCCGCCAGCCCGCAGGCGGCCTCGAGCACGGCATCGCCGCCGCGCAGCCCGCATGAGGGATCGGTGCACACCCGCACCACGGTCTGCCCAACCGGTTCGTTGTAGAACAGGGCGTAGAACTCGATCACGCCATGAACATCAGCCAGCGGGACCTTCAGTGCACGGCTGATCGCGTCAGCAATCGGCTCTGAGATATGGCCGTACTGGGCCTGGGCGGCATGCAGCGCCGGCAACAGGCCGGCGCGACCCTCGTGGGCAAAGCGTTGCAGGATGGGGTGGAGCAGTGACAGGTCAAGCGTCGTGGCAGACATGCCCAGCGCCATAGTATGTCCTCATAGGAATAGCATCAGTTTACTCTGATTTTCCCTCTGCGAAGAGCCGGGGGCCGATCAGCGTCCTCACTTCTCGTTAGCGGCGACGCGGGCTTTGATCAGCTTGCGCACCAGGGTGGCCGGGATCGGCTGGTCGGGGCTGAACTGGATCGCGCCTTTGCTGGTCTTGTAAGCCTTCAACTCGACCTTGTGCGCATCGACAGTCGATCCGTCGAACAGGAAGAAGCTGCAGTGCTTGGCGGCTGCGCCATACCCGATCAGGGCCCCGTTGCCGTGGCGGAAGGCCGGGATGCCGTAACTGATGCACTCTTCCGCCTTTGGCAAAGCGGCCCGAATCGTCTTGCGGAGCGCTTCGAGCGCTGCCCGCTGCTCAGCGGGCACCGTCGAAAGGTAATCGTCGTGGGTTTTGGGTTTCCCGGCCATCAAGGTTTCCTTTGTGGGCTAGGCGGTGGGTTCACGCCCGTTGCTTCGGATCGACGCACGTCCTGCGGCGGGCGCTCCGCCCAGGCCAACCAGGCGATCATGTTCTTGAGCCGGGCATAGGCCTCCAGCCGGGCAGCATCGGTGCCGGCGGCCTCGGCCGCCGCAACATGATCCTGCATCTGCCGAAACACGATCGGCGTCATATTCAACAATGCATCGGCACCAGAAGCGGCATACTTGACCAGCACATAGCGCACGATGGCGCCCAACGGCACGCCAGTGTCGATGCTCAGGTTACGGAGCGTGGGCAGAGGATCGTGCGTGGTGTAGACTGCGACTTCCGATTTGAAATTCGCGTGGAGATCGTCTTCATTCCAGGTAGCGCGATACGGTTCCACCACTACGGTCAACGCCAAATCAGTCATGATTTCATCAACCCTTCCTTACGGCACCGGGTCTCCACAGTATACGTCGCTCTTCGTCTCAGGAGCATGTCATGCGCCCTCCCTCACTCGTTGTCCTCGACGCGCCTTCGAACCTCGGCCTGCGCCCGCCGGGGCCCGGCAGCGTTCCGGGTTGTTACAAACAACCCTGGGCCCTGCGTGATCGCGGTCTGCTCCATCGGCTGAAGGCACAGGACTCTGGGGCTGTGGTGCCGGGACGGTACCAGGCCGCGTGGCGAGCCGGATCCGGCGACCGCAACGCCCCGGCGATCGCGGCCTTCTCACGCGCTCTGGCCAACAGAGTCGGCCGATTGCTCGACGACGGGCACTGGCCGCTCGTTGTGGGCGGTGATTGCAGCATCCTGCTCGGAAACCTGCTCGCTCTCAAGCGCCGCGGGCGGTACGGCCTGATCTTCATGGATGCCCATTCGGACTTCCGCCATCCCGGCAACGCTCCGGCGGTCGGTGCCGCTGCCGGCGAGGATCTGGCGCTCGTCACCGGGCGCGGCGATGCGCGCCTGGTCGACCTCGACGGCCTGGGGCCCTCTCTGCGCGACGATGACGTCGTCCTCGTGGGGATCCGTCCTCAAGACGAGGACCGCGCCGAACTCAAGAAGCTCGGCATCCCGGTCATCACAAGCACAAGCCTGCGCCGGGCGGGTATCGTCGCAACGGCGCGACGCACCCTCGCACACCTCGGGAAGCGCGTGCATGGATTCTGGATCCATCTGGATTGGGATGTGGTCGATCTGACCGAGATGCCGGCGGCGGATTGCCCCGAGCCGAACGGCCTGTCCTTCAAGGAGACCGCGGCGTTCTTGCGGACTCTGGTTCGGTCTCCGCGCTGCGTCGGGCTCGAGGTGACGATCTACGACCCGGATCTGGATCCGCAGGGTATGGTGGCCGAGCGGATCGTGGCGTGTTTGGAGACGGTCTTTCGCGGCGCAAGGTCCTGACCCGTCCTTAAGCCGCCGGCGGGTTCGCGCGCTCCCAGGCGATCGTGCGGCGCAGACCTTCCTCGGCCGACAACGGCTCGCGATAGCCCAGGTGTTCGCGCACCCGCGCCGACGATGTATCGAGGTGATAGCGCCAATCGAGGTCGGGCCAATCCGTATCGGCGGAGGCAGGATCCACAGCCCTCACCTCGCCGGCCCAGCCGCACAGCGCGCCGATCTGCCGGACCCAATCGGCCTCGGGCGTGGTGTGTGCCTCCCCGACGTTATAGACCTGGCCGCTCGCCCGCGCCTCACGGGTCGCCAGCACCACGGCCGCCGCGACGTCCTCGACGTAGGCCCGCGTCCAGCGCCAGGCCGCCACGCCCTGCGGCAGCGCGATCACCGACTGGCCGGCATCCATGGCGCTCAAATACTGGCTCAAACGGTGTTGTCGATCGCCCGGGCCGTAGACGCGCGGCAGCCGCAACACGGTGCCCGGAAGCTCCGGTGTCTCCAGGACCACACGCTCGACCAGAATCTTGTCGTAGTGGTAGCGGAAGTCGTCCGGGCCGGCGGCGTCGGCGCGGAACGGATACAGGCGCTCACGCACCGGCGATTCTTCAGTCAGAGGGGTGGCTTCCGGTGGCGCCTCCGACAGGCGCCGCAGGCCGTCGTACTGTCGGTAGACGTCGGCGCTGCTCAAAACCACCCACCGGCCGGTGTGGCTCCGAAACAGGTCCCGCACCGCCTCGGCCTGCGTTTGCGTAAAGAGGGCGATGTCGATCACGACGTCGGGCTGAAAGCCGATCAGCGTCTCTCGCGACTCGCCCAGTGTCCGCCGATCCCCGAGGATCTCGCGCACATCATCAGGCATCCGGGCAGGCGTCTGACCGCGATGGAAGACGCCCACCTCGCAGCCGGCCTCCGCCAGCCCGCGCACAACCCAGGACCCGATGAACCCCGTTCCACCCAGGACGAGCACTCGCATGTTGGTTGCACCAAAGCGGGAAAACCAATTGATCGGTGTGCAGGTGACTGGACGGCAAACGCTCAATCACCCACTGCTCTCACGCCAGCGGGATGACGTAAAACAGCACGGCGAAGAAGTGACAAACACTGCCCGCCAGCACAAAGCCGTGCCAGATGGCGTGGTTGAACGGCAGTCGCTTCCAGGCGTAGAACACCGCGCCGATGGTGTAGGCCAGGCCACCGGAGACCAACAGGACCAGACCGCCAGGCGCCACGGATTCCAGCAACGGCTTGATGCCGATCACGACCACCCAGCCCATCAGCACGTAAGGCACGGCGGTGAGCCAGGCGCGCTGCTTGATGAGATAGCGCTGCGTGGCGATGCCGATCACGGCCAGGCCCCAGACCACGCCGAACAGCGACCAGCCCCACGGCCCGTTCAGGTTGACCAGCGTGAAGGGCGTGTAGGTGCCGGCGATCAGCAGGTAGATCGCGGCATGATCGAAGTGGCGCAGGACCGCCTTGGCGCGCGGCAACGGGATGGCGTGATAGAGCGTCGAAGCGGTGTAGAGCAGAATCTGGGTGGCGCCATAGATGCTGCAGCTGACGATATGCCAGACCGAGCCGAAAGCACTGGCAAACGCGGTTAGCACGGCCAGACCCGCGATCGACAGCACGACCCCAACCCCGTGGGTGACGCTGTTAGCGATTTCTTCGGCGCGGCTGTAGCGCAGTGAGTGTTGTTTCAGGGTCACGAGAACTCCTTCCAGGCAAACGTGCGTGTCGCAGTGCCTCGCTTACCGTGGGTCTATCATTCTACGGCATTCGCTGGTCGGTTCCGCCCCCCATGCTACAACCATGTGCACGGGCGAGTTGTCAGGACCAGATTCTGGCCGCGGATTGCGTGGATTACGCAGAAAGAAGCGGGACCGTTGCCGGTCGGGCTCCCGTTGTTCAAATCGCGTAATCAGCGAAATTCGCGGCAAAATAGGCCGCTGACAACTCGTGCTTGCACACGCTACAACCTGCCGGGCTATCGCACCTTATTCGCGAGGACCGGTTTTTCTGCCACGGATTTCACGAATTGATGCGAATTCTTGCGAATGGGAATCGTTCGTGCCAACTCAATTCAATTCGTGAAACTCGTGGCAAAATCCGCGCTGTTTCACTTTAGGTGCGTTAGCCCTGCTCCAACCCGCTTTCAAGCACGGGTCCTCGGCGTTCTTTGTGTCTTCGCGATTATTCCACCCCGCCCCGTCGATGGCCCACAGGGTACAATCCGCCACACTCTCCTGGAGGATCCATGACCTTCGACATCGACGCCGTCCGCGCTCAATTTCCGGCGCTGCAGACCGGCACCGTCTACCTCGACAACCCCGGCGGCACACAGGTGCCGCAGCGCGTGCTCGACCGGATGACCGACTATCTGGTGCGCTGCAACGCCAACAAGGGCGGCGGCTTCCGCACGTCGAGCGAGAGCGATGCGATCATCGCCGCCGCGCATGCCGCGCTCGCCGATTTCTTGAACTGCGATCCGCGCGAAGTGGTCTTTGGCGCCAACATGACCACGCTCACTCTGCACATCTCGCGCTCGCTGGCCAAATGGCTCAAGCCCGGCGACGAGATCGTGGTGACCCGGCTCGACCATGACGCCAATGTCGCCCCCTGGCTGCTGGCGGCACAAGATGCGGGCGCGGTCGTGCGTTGGGTCGACGTCAACCTGGCCGACGCAACGTTGAAGATCGACGACGTCACGCAAGCGATCACGCCCAAGACGCGCATCGTCGCGGTGGGTTATGCCTCGAATGCGGTCGGCACGATCAACCCGGTCAAGCACGTCATCGATCTGGCGCACGCGGTCGGCGCGCTGGTCTACGTCGACGCCGTTCAGTATGCGCCGCACGGACTGGTCGACGTGCGCGCGCTGGATTGTGACTTCCTGGTCTGCTCGGCTTATAAATTCTTCGGCCCGCACGTCGGGGTGCTTTACGGCAAACACGACCTGCTCGACCGCCTGCCGGCCTACAAAGTTCGCCCGGCCCACGACGAGCCGCCGGACAAGTTCGAAACCGGCACGCTCAACCACGAAGGCATCGCCGGGACGCTCGGCGCGATCGAATATCTCGAATGGGTCGGCGATCCGGCGCGCGGCTATCGACCACTGGCCCAGGTGTCGGGCGAGCGCGACCCCGAACGACGCGCGCGTCTGGCGCGGGGCCTGGCGGCACTCGAGACTTATGAGCATGGCCTCGCCCGCGCCCTGATCGCCGGGCTGCAGGCGATCCCGGGCGTGCGCATCTATGGCATCACCGACCCCGAGCGCGTGAGTGAACGCGTCGCAACGGTCTCGTTCACGCTGGCCGGGCAGCATCCGCGTCGCGTCGCCGAGCAACTCGGCGAGCACGACATCAATGTGTGGGACGGGAACTATTACGCCTACGAGATAGTCCGGCGCCTGGGCCTCGACGAGGGCGGCGGCATGGTGCGCGTGGGCCCGGTCCATTACAACACCCAGGACGAGATCGCGGCTTTGGTGGCTGCTGTCCGGGCTCTGGCGACCTGAAAACCGCCACGCGCAGCTCGCAGAGGCCGCACGGAGGATCGCCGCGCGGCCTCTGCATTTAAATCACAATTTAGTGCCACGATGTAACAAGTGGCGCTCAGTCTGGCCTAAGGAAATTCGGATGAGTGCCCGTTAGAATGGCATTTCGTCATTCGCTTTTCCACCAGGAGGAGATCGATACATGTCTCAAAAAAGCTCGCCCATGCTCCGGGTCGTCGGCATCGGGGCAGGGGTCGTTGCAGCACTGGCCGTAGGGATTCAACTCGTGCCGTACGGCCGCGACCACAGCAACCCGCCAGTGGTCACCGAGACCAACTGGGATAGCCCGCAGACCCGCGAGCTTTTCTATCGAGCCTGCGCCGACTGCCACAGCAATGAGACCAAGTGGCCGTGGTACAGCAACGTCGCGCCGGTGTCGTGGCTGGTGCAGCGCGATGTCGAAGAAGGGCGCGAGCACTTCAACATCTCTGACGCGACGGCGGGCGACCACAGCCATAGCGGCCACGACGAGTCGCCCTCCGAGCCCGTGAGTGAGGGCGAGATGCCGATGCCGATCTACCTGGTCACGCATCCGGAAGCCAGGCTCACCGAAGCCGAAAAACAGCAACTGATCGCCGGTCTGGATGCCACCTTCGGGGGTGAGGAGAGCGTTATCGAGCACAGGCTGGCCAGCCTGCCCTGAGCTTGAGTCATCCGCACAAACGCAAGGGCGCCGGCCGGGAGAGAACCCGGCCGGCGCCCTTGCGTTTGTGCGGATGCGGGCGGCAGCCGGCGTTACCGGGTCAGCACATTGTCGTTGCCGCGCCCGGCAGCAAAATCGTCGAGGTTCTGAAGCGTGGTCTCGGCGATGGTCGTCACGGCTTCCTGGGTGAAGAAGGCCTGGTGGCCGGTGATGAGCACGTTTGGGAACATCATCAGGCGCGCCAGCACGTCATCGCCGACCATTCGATCCGATAGGTCCTGGAAGAACAGCCCGTCCTCCTCTTCGTACACGTCGAGCCCGACGCCACCCAGACGCTCCTGGCGCAGCGCCTCGATCACGGCCTCGGTATCCACCAGGCCGCCGCGGCTGGTGTTGATCAAGAAAGCCCCGGGTTTCATCAGGCTCAGGGTCTTGGCGTTGATCAGATGCCGGGTCGTCGGCAGCAACGGCACATGCAGGCTGACGATGTCGGCCTCGGGCAGCAACGCGTCGAGCGTTCGATACGTCATCCCCAACGCGAGACAGGCCGGGTTCTCGGCGGCGTCGTATCCGAGCAGCGTGCAGCCAAAGCCCTTCATGATCGAGGCGAACGCCACGCCGATCTTGCCGGTGCCGACCACGCCGACCGTCGAGCCATGGATGTCACGACCCAACAGTCCGCCCAGACGAAAGTTGAACTCACGTGTGCGGTTGTAGGCCCGATGGGTGCGCCGATTGAGCGTCTGCAGCAGTGCCACGGCATGCTCCGCGACGGCATACGGCGAGTAGAACGCGACCCGCATCACGGTGATGCCGAGCTTCTTGGCTGCCTCGAGGTCGACGTTGTTGAAGCCCGTGCAGCGCAGCACGATACAGCGCACACCCAACCCGGCCAGACGTTCGAGCACCGGCGCCGAAGCGTCGTCGTTGACGAAGCAGCACACGGCGGCATGTCCCTGCGCCAACGTCGCCGTTTGCAGGTCGAGCTGCGACGTGGTGTAGTCGAACGTGTGGCGACCCTGATTGGCAGCGTCCAAGAACTGTCGATCATAGGAATGGGCATCGTACACAAGGACGTTCATGGGGGCTCCTTCAGCGGTCTTCCTCTGGCGGCCGGGCCCATCACCCGACACACTATGTTAAGAGATCAGACCAGCGGGTGGTTTTCGACATAACACGTAGCTGGGGATAGAAACCGGGTGCGGGCCACAAAACACCGGCCCTTTAAGTGACGAACCCCTAGGTGAGGGGGGCACCCAGGAGCTCGTCAGCTAACTTATACCTTTTTTGGTGGGTTTGGTCAAACTAGCGCGCTCGGTCAGGTTTGTGCCCCAGGCAGGAATTGAACCCACATCAGAGCCTTAGGAGTGCCCTGTTCTATCCGTTGAACTACTGGGGCGAGACAGGACGAATTATACCGAAACGCAAGGGGCCCGGGCCGAGCGTATGCACGCCCGGCCCGGGCCCCTTGCGTTTCGGTCCTATTCGATCCGTCCGCTCGACAGCACCTGCTTGACCTCGCCGATCAACTGCGTGACCGGGATCTCGCGCGGGCAGGCCTCGGTGCAGTTGAAGGCGGTGCGGCAGCGGAAGGCGCCAAACTGGTCACCGAGCACGGCCAGGCGTTCCTCGGCCGCCTGGTCGCGGTCATCAAAGATGAAGCGGTGGGCCTGGACGATCGCGGCCGGGCCGACGTACTCACCGTTAGCCCAGAACGACGGGCAGCTGGTGGTGCAGGCCGCACACAGGATGCACTTGGTGCCCTGATCGAAGCGCTCGCGCGCCTCCGGGCTCTGCAGGCGCTCGCGGCCGTCGGTCGGCAGCGGATCGCCGTTGACCAGGAACGGCTGGATGGAGCGGTAGTGCTTGAAGAACGGCTCCATGTCGACCGTCAGGTCCTTGATCAGCGGCAGACCCAGCAGCGGCTCGAGCTGCATCGTGCCGCCCTCGACCACACAATCCTTGACCAGCACCTTGCAGGCCAGGGCGTTCCGGCCGTTGATGCGCATCGCATCCGAGCCGCAGATGCCGTGCGCGCATGAGCGCCGCAGCGTCAGCGTGCCGTCATGCTGCCATTTGACGATGTGCAATACATCGAGCACACGATCGTTCGGCTCCGCATCGACGGCGTACGTCTCGAAGTGCGGCTTCGCGTCGATCTCGGGGTTGTAACGCTTGATCTTGACGTTGAATTTCATGTTCGCCTCCGGGCGTAGCGTCTGTTTGGGCAGCCGTTGGGCGCCTGTTGGGGCGCCTGTTGGGCGGCTGTTGGGGCGCCTGCTTGGGCGCCTGTTGGGCGGCCGTTGGGCGGCTGTTGGGGCGGCCCTTGTGGCCGCCCGCCGCCCGCCGCCCGCCGCCAGACGCCTCCTAGTACGTGCGCTCTTTCGGCTGGAATTTCGTGATCGTCACCGGTTTATAAGTGATCTCGGTCTCGGCCGAGGTCGGCGCGACGGTCGGCGCGCCGGTGTACCGGATAAAGGTGTGCTTGAGCCAGTTGACGTCGTCGCGCTTCGGGTGATCGTCGCGCGAGTGCGCGCCGCGGCTCTCGGTGCGGTTGAGCGCCGAGAGTGCCGTGGCCTCGGCCAGATCGAGCATGGCGCCCAACTCGTAGGCCTCAAGCAGGTCGGTATTGAAACGCTTGCCCTTGTCGTCGATGGCGACGTGCGCGAAACGGGCCTTCAATTCGCGCACCTTGTTGAGCGCGATCTGGATCATCGGGCCGGTGCGGAACACACCGACGTTATCCATCATGATCTCCTGCATCTCGCTGCGCAGGATGCCGGCCTTCTCCTGGCCGGCCTGGGTGCGGATGCGCTCGAGTTCAGCCACGACCGGGGCCTCCGGGGCGCTCGGCATGGGTTTGAAGTCGGCGCTCTTGACGAACTCGGCCATCGCCCGGCCGCCGCGCCGCCCAAAGACGACCAGGTCGACCAGCGAGTTGGTGCCGAGCCGGTTAGCGCCGTGCACCGACACGCAGGCGCACTCGCCGGCCGCGTACAGCCCGGGCACGACCGCGCCGGTGGCGTCGGCCAGCACCTGGCAGTTCAGATCGGTCGGGATGCCGCCCATGGCGTAGTGCGCGGTCGGTTGGATCGGCACACCCTCCTTCATCGGCTCGACACCGAGATAGATGCGCATCATTTCGATGATGTCGGGCAGCTTCTTCTCGAGTTCCTCGGCGGTCACGGTCTTGCCGCCCGGGCCGCTCTTGTACCCGTTGATGGTCTCCGGCCGGATGTCGAGATAGACGTAGTCCTTGCCGTTGATCCCGCGGCCATCCTTGATTTCCAGGTAAATCGCGCGCGAACACACATCGCGCGAGGCCAGGTCCTTCATATTCGGCGCGTAGCGCTCCATGAAGCGCTCGCCCTTGCCGTTGACGAACACGCCGCCCTCGCCGCGCGCCGCTTCCGAGAGCAGCACGCCCATCTTGTAGATGCCGGTCGGGTGGAACTGGAAGAACTCCAGATCCTCGAGCGGCAGATTGCGGCGATAGACCGCCGCGACCGGCTCCCCAGTGAGCGAGTGGGCGTTCGAGGTCACCTTGAACATGCGGCCAAAGCCGCCGGAAGCCAGCAACGTGGCCTTGGCGTGGAAGACGTGCACGTCTCCGGTATTGATCTCGATCGCCACGGCGCCCAGACACATGCCGCCCTCGACAACCAGATCGACGACGAAGAACTCATCGAAGAACTGGACGTTCTGCTTGATGCAGGCCTGATACAGCGTCTGCAGGATCATGTGGCCGGTGCGGTCGGCGCTCTTGCACGAGCGCATCACAGCCCGCTTGCCGAAGTCGGCAGTGTGGCCGCCGAAGCGCCGCTGCTCGATCCGGCCCTCGGGCGTGCGGTCGAAGGGCAGGCCCATGTGCTCAAGCTCGACCACGGCGTCGATCGACTCATGCGCGAGCACCTCGGCCGCGTCCTGGTCGACCAGGTAGTCGCCGCCCTTGACGGTGTCGTACATGTACCACTCGGGGTTGTCCTCTTCCATGTTGGCCAAGGGGGCCGCGATGCCGCCCTGCGCGGTACCGGTGTGCGAGCGGGTCGGGTATAGCTTCGAGATCACGGCCACGTTGGCGGCCTTCGAGGCGTGCAGCGCAGCCATCAAACCCGCGCCGCCGGCGCCGACGATGATGGCATCAAACTGATGATGATGGATCATGAGGTCCTCTGATTACGATACGACGAACGCCGAACGGCGCAGGGCAAAGGCGAGCAGCCTTCATTGTGCGCAACGGGTCGATCGTCATCCAAGCTTCACACCCGCAAACATGGCGTACGCGCCCAAAGCCGTGATGACGACCCAGGCGACCATGAGCACGATGTTGATCACACGGTTGGCGCCGTCGCCATGGACGTAGTCGCTGAGCACCGCGCGCAGGCCATTGACGCCGTGCAGCAGTGCGACCGCCAGGATGCCGAAGGTGCTGCCCCACGCGAGGCCGTCGGCCCAGCGCTGGGCCACGTACTCGAGCGTGATGTGATGCGCGCCGGTCAGCAGCGCGTTGGCCAGCACGTGGATCCACACCAACACGAACAACAGCGCGCCGCTGATGCGCATGAACAACCACGACCAGGTCTCGAACGTGCGCCCCGGGCGCCGGACGTAGCGCGGCGCCTTCGAGGTCACCGACTCCTTGAACGTCGCGCCCCAGGCCAGCACAGCCGCGGTGACGATGAACGCGGCCGGCACCAGGAGGTACGTGATGCTCAAACCCGGGAACGCCACCGGCGGCTCAACGCCTCCGCACTGTCCGCCCAGCGCGGGACAGATGTGATGGTTGTAGAGGTTCAGCGAGACGAAGTACGCGGCCGGAAGCCAAAACAAGAAGGAGAGCGCCAGCACCTTGCGGACCGAATTGGCCTGCATGTGCCGATCCCACCAGGCCGGGAACGTGTCTTTGACGATGACGTTCAGGCCGTTGACGGCGTGGTACACGATCGCAGCAAACAAGAAGTACTCGGAGACCAGGAACGGGATCGAGCCATACAACTCGATGGCGTGCTGATACTCCTGCGGCCAGTACGCGACCCACGACGTGTCGACGATGTGGATCGCCAGGAATAACAGGATGGCCAACCCCGAGACGCGGTGCAAGATGAAGGCGTAATGCCCCTCCCGACCGCGATACAGGACGCCTTCTTTGAATGAGTCCCAGCGCGACGTAACTGCAGCCATACAGATCTCCCTCTGGCAGTAGGCAAAAGAGGTCTTGATGGGTCGACGCACCGACGTGAGCGCCCATCAGCTCGATTTTATCATCAGCAAATTGCGGGAAATACGGTGGATTTGGATTTGCCTGCGTTTGTGCAGGTTAACACAATATCGGGCTTTGTCGAGCTTTTCGATCCGTATTGAGTTTCTATATCGTCGCGATAACTATTTCGGCATCAATCCAAGGCGAAGGAAGCGCGCCCCGAGGGCCATCAGCACGAGCCAGGCGATCACGCTGCCGCCCGGGAGGACGCCATAGGCAGCGGCGGCCATGAAGTGCCACCAGACGAATGCGGGGGTGGGCAGGCTGGTGGCCAACATCAAGCCCGCTGCAATCCAGGGCAACAATCCACCGATCCAAAGCATCCCGTTCAGGGCTTGCCCAGCGCCCGGACCGCGCGGTCGGATCCAGATCCAAAGGCCGGCCGGCGCGGTGAGCAGGATGAGCACGGGGTCTCCGCCCAAAAGCGTGAACAGGCCGACCCCGGCCAACAACCCGATCAGCGTCTCACGTCGAGCCGGAGTCTCGATCTGGTCCGCCCGAAAGCCCCAGCCAAGCGGCGGCCACCAGATCAGATAAGCAGTCGCAATCGCAATTGCTAACGCAACCAGGACAGCCCAGTCGATGGGAGTCAGGAAGACTTCATCTCGGATCTCGTTAAGCGGCCCCGCGCCGGTCGTCGTAGCCGGCAACCAGCCCTGGGTCGCCAGCAACCACAGGACCGCGTAGGCGTTGAGCAGCGGCACAACCGCGCCCACGGCGCCCTGGAGCTCGGGCAAGAGGGCACGCCAGGTGAGGCCGCGTAAGGGATTGGTGACGCGCGCGGGAGGATGCATCACGCATCAAGTGTGCAAGAGTCAGGCCGGGATTCTAACCTTCGACCTGACAGGTCAACCCAGGATTCCCAGGAAATCAAGGCCCGCCAGAATTCGACAGGTGTCGATTACACCGATTTTTCTAACAAACAGGTCCGGTCAGGCCAGCGGCACCAACCGCGGCTGGCGGCGCTCGAAGAAGGTCAGATGGGTCAGACCGGCCGCCTTGATGGCCGAGATCGCCAGGTCGAGGTGGTTGCCGATGTGCTCCGTCCGATGCGCATCCGAGCCCAGCGTCACGCGTTCGCCGCCCATCTCGCGATACCAGCGCAGGATCTCGACCCCAGGCGTCAGCATCTGCGCCCGGCGCCGAAACCCGGCCGTGTTGACGTCGAGCGCGATGCCGTGATCGATCAGGTTACGCAGCACCGGTCGGATCGCGTCTTCATACCGCGTGGGATCATATTCGCCGTACACGTCATAGCCGACCCGCACGATGACGTCGAAGTGGCTGAGCACGTCGAATCCGCCCAAACGCGTCATGCGCTCCAGCTCCTGAAAGAAGTCGCGGCAGGCTTCATCCGCCGGGCGGCTGAAGAACTGCGGGTCGAAGACCAGCCGTCGCCCGACCCAATGCAACGAGCCCAGCGCGTAATCAAACGGATACTTCGCCAGCAACTCCTGGCACTCGGTCCGGAAGATGTGCGGCTCGCCCAACTCGACCGCGGCGCGCACCGTCAAGCGATCGGCGAACTGCGCGCGCACCCGCTCCAGCTCGATGAAATACGCGTCGGCCTTGAACCAGTCGCGCTCCCACTCGTCGGGATGCAGGTCGTAGTGCTCGGTGAAGCCGATCTCGGCAATGCCCGCGTCGATCGCGGCCTGGCACATCGCCACCATGTTGACCTGACAATCCGGGGAGTAGTTCGAGTGCAGATGGTAATCGTGGGGGATCATGACGGATTCGAAAAAGATGGCATGGTCCGCGCGAGCCGGAAGCCGGCGCACAGGGAGCATGCCATCGCCTTATGCTCTCAAGGTGATCCGACTATTTTAGCATCCGACGCTAAGCACAAAACGTCTCGATGACGCGCGTGTAGATCGCCACACACTGTGCCACGCTCTCCAGGTCGACCCACTCGTCGAAGGCGTGCGCTCCCTGGCCGCTCGGGCCGAAGAGCACAGCCGGGATCCCGACCTCGGCCAGCGAGGCCCCGTCCGTCCAGAACGGCGCGCCCACCGTCTCGGGCGCTTGTCCCAACACAAACGTCGCCGCCGCGCGCACGGCCTCTGCCACCGGATCGTGCGGATCGGTCTCCATCGGCCCGTAGGCCACAGTCGCTTTGAGCGTCGCCGAAAACGTCGGATCGGCCGCCGCCAGACGTTCGAGCAGCCCGCGATACTCGGCCTCGACCGAGGCCACACTCTCGCCAGGCAGGGTCCGACGCTCCAAACCCAACACGCAGCTGGCCGGGTAAGAGGTCAGTTCCTGACCGCCGCGGATCAGGCCGGCATGCAACGACCCGGTCTTGAGCAACGGGTGCGGCGGCCGGGTCGCCAGCTCGCGGTTGAGTTCCTCCAACGCGACCAGCACCCGGCCCATACGTGTGATGGCGTCGACGCCCAGCTCGGGCATCGATCCATGCGCGGCCACGCCCTGAGTCTCGATCTCGTGCCAGGCGAAACCGCGATGCGCCACGATCAGGTTGAGCTCGGTCGGCTCGGCGATCACGGCGCCATCGGCCTTGTAGCGCTGCGCAATCGCGCGCGTCCCGAGCCCGGCGTTTTCCTCGTCCATCACGGCCGTGAAGAGTACGTCGCCCCGCAGCGGGGTCGCGCGCTTCCGGATGTCGCGCAGCGCCAGCATGCAGGCCGCGATCCCGCACTTCATGTCGTAGGACCCGCGCCCGTGCATCTGCCCGTCGGTCACATGCGGCGTCAATGGCTCGGTCATGCCGGCCACACCAACCGTGTCGAGGTGGCCGTTGAGCATCAACGTCCGACCGCCGCCGGTGCCGTGCAGCCAGGCGACGACGTTCGGCCGGCCGGGCTGCACTTCTTCGATCTGCGCCTCGATCCCGTTTTGGCCTAGCCACTCAGCTACGAATACCGCCACCGCGCCCTCGCCGGCGCCGCCCGGCACCAGGTCAGGGTTGATCGACTCGATCCGCACCAGATCCGCCAGCAGTTCGTTGAGGCCGTCCATAAGCAGGCAACCTATGATCGCGAAGAATTCGGAAGTCCCCGCATTGTACCGGCACCGCCGGCGCGGCCCGTTGGGGCGCCGTTGGGGCGGCCTGTTGGGGCGGCCCTTGTGGCCGCCCTTATGGCCGCCCGTATGGCCGCCCTAGCCGCCCATATGGCCTCACTCCACCGTCGCGGCCACCCGCTCGACCAGGCCCTCCTCAACCCGCGCGCGAGTCAGATGCAGCTGCGGCAGACCGGCCAGCACGATCAACGACGCCAGGATCAATATCAGCTGTAGCCCGAAGACAGCCGCGTAGCTCAATCCGGCGTTCTGCGTGGCGGTGCCGACCAGATCGCGCACGATTCCGTTCATCAGACCGCCGATCAGGCGGGCCAGCGACACAGCCAACCCCCAGGCGCCGATGTACATGCCGGTGTCTTGAGCCGTGGTCATATCCAGCATAAACGAGTGATTGGTGACGGTCGACACGCCGATCGCCAGGCCCAGCAAAACCAACCCGCCGTAGAAGACCCCGGGCGAGGCGCTCAGGCTCGAGATCACCAGCAACGCAAAGGCAGCAGCCCCCAACACGGCCGCGGTCTGGGCCACCCGCCGCTTGGAGAGAAAGCGCTCGAGCACGGTCGGGATCATCAGCGCAGCCAGGAAACACACGCCATACACCGAGCGCAGCCGCGCCGTCTCGGCCAACGGCATGCCGAGCACCTGGCCGCCGAAGGGCTCCAGGATCACGTCCTGGCCCAGGATGGCGATCAGCAGCAGGATCAAATACAGAAAGAAACGGCGCGCGCGGGCATTACCCGCGATCAAGGCCCACAACTGGGCCGCGCCCGGCGTCGGCTCGGCTACCACCCGCGCGCCCAGGCCTCTGGGCTCGAGCCCGATCAGCCCAACAGCGCCGACCGCCAGCGCGACGCCGATCACGATCCAGATCGCGCGGGTGAGCGGCACGGCCAACGCCTCCGCCGTGTCAGGCACGTCAGCCACTAACCGGCTGAACGCGATTCCGCCGATGATCACGCTGATCAGCATCACGAAGTACATCACCGCTACAGCCCGGCTGCGCAATCGCTCGCCGAAAAGCTCGGATGCCAGCGAGAAGTACGCGACCGTGCTGACGTTGTAACCCACGCCCCACAACAGGAAGCCGATCACGGCCAGGGCGATCCCGCCATCGCCGCCGACCAACAGCAGCGCGGCGGGCAAGATCGCCACCCCGATGGCACAAATCACCAGGCCGATGGCAACGTACGGCGTGCGGCGCCGGCCCGCGATCGGGTGACGATCCGCCCAGGCGCCGAACGCGACCTGCAGCGGCGCCGCCAGATACGGGAGCGAGATCAGGGCCGTCACCAGCGTCAGCGGCAGACCCAGTTCGACGTTCATGACCCGGTTGAGGTTATCGTCGACCGGCAGGGTCAGCAAAGCCACGGCTGTGTGCAGAAATCCGAGTTGCAGGTACTTCTTCCACATAAAGCAGGATCGTACGCTCGGCCTCGATCAGTCGACCTGGAGGTTCGCACAGATTCGCGCGGGCTTACCGGCTCTTCATCTCTAACCAACCATACCGATGGGAAACCAACCGCGCAGCGGCCGCAATGCGACGACACTGCGCTCATGACGTTCACGCCGGACGTTGATCCGCATCGCTCGACAGCGCGGAGGCGCCTGGATCGATACGGACAAGAGTAGAGAGAGAGGGCGTGATGATCGAATCGACAGTCAATCAGGTGTTGGTGTGGTTCTACGTGTTGGCGCCCGTGGCCGTGCTGGCAGGTGCCCTGTTCGCGGCTTCGTTCGTGGCGCAGATGATCAACCGGTCCAACACACCGGCAGCCAAGAACGGCCCGGCCAAAGGCAGCGCAAAACCCGCAGCCGGCGGTGGCCATCACTGATCGCCTGGCGCCGACAACGAAAAAGCGGGAGCTACCACCGGGGTCGACCCCGGTGATAGCTCCCGCTTTTGTTTGGGTTAGATGTTGATGTAGCCGCCAACCGCGCCGTGCGCGGCCTCCATGATAACTTCGGAGAGCGAAGGGTGCGCGTGGACGTTGCGCGCGATCTCCTCGATGGTCAATTCGGCGCCGTGCGCAAGCGTCAACTCGCCGAGCAATTCCGTGACCTCGGGCCCGATCATGTGCGCGCCGAGCACCTCGCCGTATTTGGCGTCGGTCACGATCTTGACGAAGCCGGCGTAGTCGTGCAGGCCGAGCGCCTTGCCGTTGGCCTGAAACGGGAACTTGACGACTTTGACCTCGTAGCCGCGCTCCTTGGCTTTGGCCTCGGTCAGGCCGAACGAGGCCACCTGTGGATGGCAGTACACGGCACTGGGCATGAACTCGTATTGCAGCGCCGGCGCGTGATGACCCGCGATCGCCTCGGCGGCCGCGACGCCCTGTGCCGAAGCCGTGTGCGCCCAACCGGTCTTGCCGGTGACATCACCGATGGCCCAGATGCCGGCCACGTTGGTCGCCATCTTGTCGTCGACCTGTACGAAGCCCTTCTCGAGCTTGACGCCCAGCGCCTCCAGCCCGAGCCCCTCGGAATTCGGCTTGAACCCGATCGCGACCAAGGCCTGCTCGGCCTCGATCACTTCGGTGCCGCCCGGCCCGCTCACCGTGACCTTCACGCCGTTCGCGGTCTTCGCGATCTGGTCGACCTTGGTGCCCACCTTGACCCCGATACCGTGACGCGTGAACTGCTTGGCGAGCTCGGTGCCGAGCTCCTCGTCTTCGCGCGGCAGAAGGGTCGGCATCATCTCGATGATCGTGGCCTTCGCGCCGTAGGCGTTCCAGATCGTGCCGAACTCGCAGCCGATCGCGCCGCCGCCGATGATCACAGCCGAGGCGGGCAGCTTCTCCTGCAGGATGGCTTCTTTGTACGTGACCACGAGCTGGCCGTCGACGTTGAAGGCTGCCGGCGGTGCCACGCGCGCACCGGTCGCCAGGATGATGTGCCTGGCGGTGTGGGTCTGCTTGCCGCTTCCGTCTTTGAGCGTCACCTCGACTTCGGTCTTCGACTTGAGCGTCGCGGTGCCCATCAGGACGTCCACCTTGTGCTTCTTCATCAGGAAGCCGACGCCCTTGGTCAGCCGATCCGACACCTGTCGCGATCGCTTGACCGCCACGGCATAGTCGAGCGTGACGTTCTCGGCCGTGAAGCCGAAATCCTTGCCTCCATGGCGCAGGAGCTCGGCCACCGAGGCGTTCTTGAGCAAAGACTTGGACGGGACGCAGCCGACATTCAGGCAGACGCCGCCGATGTATTCCTTGTCGACGATGGCGGCCTTCAGACCGAGCTGCGACGCGCGCACGGCCGCGACATATCCGCCCGGGCCTGCGCCGATGATGATGACGTCATAATTCATGGTGGATCCCCATCACGTCGAAAACGGGCGCGCCGCTCGATCACGGCGCGCTCATCCTCGATAGTTTGTCTGGTCGGGGGTTATTGTACCAATCGAACCAGCCGGCCTGGGCCTCACGCCTGTGAAGCGTGGGTAAGGGGCGAGTTGACCCGGCTGACGAACTTGCCTGGCCCCCGGGCAGCGGCTTGCACACGTCGGCAGCCAGCCCGCGCCGCCTCGGCTCAGACGGGTTGAGGCGTCGAGCGCCGGCCGGTCTTCGGAAGAACGCTCTGGCGAGCGCCACCCTCGTGCGCGCGCGGCCCGGCCGGGTTGGCGAGGCTGACCGCCGGGCTGCCCTGGGCGATCACATCCTTCTGGGCCGCCTTGTACAGCCGAAGGAGTTCCTTTTCGTTGGTCCGGAACCGTCGCAGGGTCTGAAGGGCACACAACGCGCAGCCGCGCATGGCGCGGAACGAGTCGGTTTCGCAATCGAGACAGCCGTTCAGTCGCACCATCATCAAGGTGAAGGCCAGGCTATCGGGATGGCCCTCGTCCAGACTCGACACATGATCGACCAGCTTGCGGAACTCCGGCCCGGTCGCATCCCGCAATTGCGGGATGAGGCGCGGCGGAAACAGGATCTCGGTTTCAACATACATCGTGACCTCCTCACCTGACCATAACAACCACCTCAACAACTGGATCCAGATCCTCAGCCTACGCTGAACGACCAGGCCCCGGGCATCTCCGGATCGACGTCCAAAGGCCGGTGGACCGGTCAACCGGACCGGATCCTGGCAAAAACCACGGTACCGACAGACTCGATCATTATAGGAGGCCGGGACTCACATGACAAGCTGCGGGATCCTCGCCGATGATCCTTTAAGATTACGTCGATTGGGCGGTTTCCCAGGACAGGGCGCTCCCGGTACCTTTGGGGGTCGTGACCCTGGTCACATTTACGCAGGATGCGCCAACCAATACCATACTGTTACTGTCTTGAACGCAAAGCGTGGTGTCGGTACCCTGACAGAAGGTAATCGGGCGAAATCAACTATGAAGTACAACACGGGATTCCTGGTCAACGATCATCCGAGTCATCGTTTCTCGAAGCTACACGAGAACCCTGAAGCCCAGCTGGTGATGCTGGTGCCCGCCGTGACCTGGGATCGCGTGCGCATCCACATCCAGAAACACGAAGCGATCTCGCTGGCCGGGCGGTTTGGCGCCAACCCGGGCGAATACGAGTGGGAGTGGGTCAACGAGCCGGAGGGCATTCGCTGGTGGCGCCGGGCCGGTGACGGTAACGAGCACCTGTTCGGGGTCGTGGCCGCGATTCGCCGCCTTCAGGGCGTCGAGCTTTACGGAATGGTCACGGTCGACGAAAACAGCCCGTTCTGGGCCGACGTCGTCGCCGGCGTTCTGATCGCCGAGCTCAACGATCGCGCCCGTCGAATGACCGAAGAACGCTACATGACCGCCAACCAGGCCCTGCGCCAATTGCGCCGCGAGCATTACCGCACCCGCGATTTGCTGACAGTCGATCGCCAGGACAAAACCATGGTGCGCCGCGGCACGATCCGCGAGGTCGAGCGCTTCCAGGCTGCGATCAAGAAGCTCTTCGATCGGGTCGCGACGACTTCAATCCTCTCGCTCAAGCCGCAACCGCCGCGTCCGACTCCATAAGACTCTGACGCCGAGCTGGCCACGAACCACCGCTGAACGGTGGTTCTTTGATTCCAGGACCGAAGTCCTCTGCAGCCGCTGACAACGCAGTGCTAGAATGCGGTCAGCCTCCTAACCATTTCTTACAGCGGTTAGGGCTCACTTGGCGCGCTGCGCCAGGAGGGCGCCAGCATGGCCCAACCGAAGTCCTTTATCGTTTCTGACAACGCCAGACATCGCTTTTCGAGGCTCCGAGACATCCCCGAGACGCAGTTGACGCTGCTCGTCCCGCACCGCGTCTGGGGACGCCTGCAGGAATATGTGCAGAGCTACGAGGCGGTGGCGCTGGCCGGGCGCTTCGGCGCTGATCCTGGCGACTTTGAATGGGAATGGGTCGCCGAACCCGAGGGGTTGCGCTGGTGGCGGCGCGCGACCGACGGCACCGAGTACCTGTTCGGCCTCGCGGCAGCGGTCCACACAGCAGCTGGCGTCGAGTTGTACGGCATGGTCAGCGTGGACGAGGCCAGCGTGTTTTGGGCCGACGTGGTCTCGAGCGCCATCCTCCCCGAGCTCAACGATCGCGCCCGGCTGATCGCCCATGATCGGCACCTGGACGACGATAGCCAGGCCCTGGCCCAGCTCCGCCGCGAGCACTACCGGGCCCGTGGTTTGCTCACGCACGATGTGCCTGGCGAGCTCGCGATCCGATGCGGAACGATCCGTGAAGTCGAGCGCCTCCAGATCGCGTTGCAGGGGCTGCTCGACCGGTGCGCCGGCGCCACCCTGCCCTCCGAGGCGCGGCGGCGCCAGACCGGCCAGTTTACGGGGACCCTTTTCTCCCAATCCTGAGAGACGCGCCGCCGCCCCGAATAGTCCTTTCGCCGATACAATAACGGCATGATCCGGCCCTTCGACTGGCGGGATGTCGGCCTGGTGCGCGCCCTGAGCGAGCGCGGGTTGTGTCTCGACTCGGCCACCCGGCTGACCCGCGGAACTCAGCCGCTCCAGAGCGCCCTGCTCGCGTATCTCATGCCGCGTGCCGGCACCCCCACCCTGATCTGGCGCGACGAGGGCCACAGCGCCTTCGGTCAGCTCCGGCACCGGGCCGGCGACGAGCGCGCCCGGGCCTTGTTCATCGCACCCGGCTGGTCGATCGAGCCCGCCGGCTGGCTGGCCCTGGTCGACCAGCTCGCGGTGGAGGCCGGGGGCCGCGGCGGCCACAACCTGCTGGCCGAGGTCGATGAAAGCAGCCCGGAGTTCGAGGCGCTGCGGATCTCGGGTTTCGCCATCTACGCCCGGCAGACGATCTGGCGCCTCAACCACGACCTGGCGCCGACGGCGCCCGCTCTGCCGCTCCGCCACGCCTCCAAAGAAGATGGGCCCAACACCCTGGCGCTCTACAACGACATCGTCCCGCGTCTGGTGCAGCAGGTCGAGCCGACCCCTGAGGCCGGGCGCGGTTACGTGCTCGAGCGTGGGCACGATCTGGTCGCCCACCTGGCGGTGCGGCGCGGGCCGCTCGGGATCTGGGTCGACCCGGTGGTCCACCCCGAAGCCTTCGACCTGGCCGACGAAATCGTGTCCTCGGCCCTGCACTTCCTGACCTCGGCCAACCGCGCAGGTCGGCCGGTCTACGTCAACGTCCGTCGGTATCAGGACTGGCTCCAGGAGCCGCTGCGTCTGGCCGGCTTCGAGAAGGTTGCGTCGCAGGCCGTGATGGTGAAGCGCCTGGTCGTGCGCGTGACCGAACCCGCGCTCCAGTCGATCCCTGCTATGGCTGCCCGCAACACCCGCCCTGTCGCCCAGGTCGAGCGCCTGATCCATTTTCGCCCGCCGACTCGAGCCGGCTTGAGATCGGGCCCGGATGAGCCCTCGACGATTGCGGGTCTTTAGGCCATGGCCGTGCGAAACGGGCATTGTCAAAGCACGTTAACGGCCCGGCCGACTCCTTGATAAAATTGGGGGAGCGCTGGACCCTGCCAACGCCAGGTAGCGATGCAAAAGAGAATCACCGACGACCTTCACGCCCTGCTGGACGTCATCCCTCCGGAGATCGGCGTCAAGCTCACCGCCGCGAACCGCACCGACGAACTGCTTGAAATCATCCTGGACCTCGGCCGGGTGCCGACCGCGCGTTACATCGACGGCGAAGTCGTTCTGGCCGACCATGAGATCACGCGCGCCGAGATCGACTATGTGGTCACGCGGATCGGCGACTTCGACGCCGACAACCGGGCCGGCATGGAGCGGACGCTGCATCGCATCAGCGCCATCCGCAACCGCCGGGCCCAGATCGTCGGGTTGACCTGTCGCGTCGGACGCGCGGTCTATGGCACGATCGACATCATCCAGGACATCATCGACAGCGGCAAAAGTGTGCTGATGCTCGGCCGGCCCGGCATCGGCAAGACCACGATGTTGCGCGAGGCCGCGCGCACGCTGGCCGAGAAGAAGCGCGTGGTCATCGTCGACACCTCGAACGAGATCGGCGGCGACGGCGACGTGCCACACCCCGCCGTCGGGCGCGCGCGGCGCATGCAGGTGGCTCAGCCGACGCTGCAGCACGAGGTGATGATCGAGGCGGTCGAGAACCACAACCCCGAGATTATCGTCATCGACGAGATCGGGCGCGAGCTCGAGGCCATGGCCGCGCGCACGATCGCCGAGCGCGGCGTTCAGTTGATCGGCACTGCCCACGGCAACACGCTCGAAAATTTGATGCTCAACCCGACCCTGGCCGACCTGATCGGCGGGATCGAGTCGGTCACGCTCTCCGACGAGGAGGCCCGTCGGCGCGGCACCCAGAAGACCGTGCTCGAGCGCCGCGCGCCGCCGACCTTCGACGTGCTGATCGAGATCCAGGCCCGCGAGCAACTGGCCGTGCACCACGATGTCGCCACCGCCGTCGACGCGCTCCTGCGCGGCCGCCCGCGCGCGCCGGAAGTGCGCAGCGTGGTCGACGGGCAGGTCAAGATCGAGCAGCCGCCAGACCCGCAGCCCCCGGGCCGGGCCAGCCGCGCCGGACATCGAACCGCCGCCGCACTCCCGACCGGGACCGTCCGCACGGCGAGTGCGCCGCGCAGCGGTGAGCCGAACGGCGCGCCCACGCCGGCCCAAAGCCGGCTGGCGGCCTCGGCGGAGGCCGCCGAACCTCACGCCGGGCTCGAACCCGTGCGCATCTACGCTTATGGGATCGCGCGCAATCGACTCGATCAGGCCATCCGCCACCTGCGCGTGCCGGCTCAACTGGTCGACCTGATCGACGAGGCCCAGACGATCGTGACGCTCAAGACGTACTACCGCCAGCGCCAGCGTCCTATCGCCGATGCCGAAGAACGCGGCCTGCCCATCTACGTCCTGCGCGCCAACACGACCAACCAGATCGAGAACTTTCTGTCAGATCTGTTCAGCCTGCGGGTGCAACCGGGCGGTGGCACAAACGAGGCCGAAGACGCCATCGACGAGACTCAGCGCGCCATTCAGCAGGTGCTGACCGGCGCCGCGTCGTACGACCTGCCGCCGGCCGCCCCGCATATCCGCCGACTTCAGCACGACCTGGCGCGCAAAGCCAACCTGATCTCGCACTCCTACGGCAAGGAGCCCCGGCGGTGGGTGAGGCTATTTCGGGATTGATGAAGACGCGAGGAGCGAAGGGCGAGGAGCGATAGGCACCTATCGCTCCTCGCTACGTCCGGCGACTATGTTTATTACCTTTGAGGGCCCCGACGGCTCGGGAAAATCGACGCAGATCTCGCGCCTGGCCGAGCGGCTCCGCGCCGCAGGCTATGCCGTCTTGCAGACGCGCGAGCCCGGCGGCACAACCATCGGCGAGCAGATCCGACACGTCTTGCACGATCTCGACAACACGGCCATGCAGCCGCGCGCCGAATTGCTGTTGTACTCGGCTGCCCGCGCCCAGCTGGTCGGTGAGGTCATCCGCCCGCACCTGAACCGCGGCGGCTTGGTGCTCAGCGATCGCTTTTACGACAGCACCCTGGCGTATCAAGGCTATGGGCACGGGTTGGAACTCGACACGCTGCGCCATATCCAGGCCTTCGCGACCGGCGGCCTGACCCCGGACCTCACGCTGTTGTTCGATATCGATGCCGAGACCGGGCTCAGCCGGCGCAAGGTCGGGGACGGCGAATGGAACCGCCTCGACGCCTATGCCTTGGAGTTTCACAATCGCGTGCGAGACGGCTATCTGGCCCTGTCAGAGGCGGAACCGAAGCGCTGGGTGCGCCTCGATGCAGCCCAGTCGGTGGAGACGCTGGCGGCCAGGGTGTGGGACGCCGTGGCGCTGCGTCTGTCGACCGTCGCCTGAACGCGCTCAATCGTCGGCGCCGCCGCCCAGGTCCGGCAGCGACTGCTCGATCGACTCGGGTGATTCGCCCGCCTCGAGCCGATCGGTGATCTCGCCGAATTCGGGCGGCAGATCCTCCCCCATCTGGCTCCCCATCTTGCGCATGGCACGCGCTACCGACTTGGGGTCGTTTTCGTCGACGTCGCCGAACATGCTCGCCGGATCGGCCATCTCCTCCATCCGGCGGTCTTCGCTTTTCGCGATGCGCACGCGCGTCAACTTGCGTTTCAGGTGCGTGCCACTGCACTCGGGGCAGACGGGTGCGACGACGCCATAGTCTTTGTAGCTTTGAAACACCGATATCCGTTTCTGGCAATCCGCACAAAAGTAGTCGTAGTAGGGCATACCGGCATTATCGCGAATATCCGTCTTCTCGTGTAGAGGCGACCCTTGTGGTCGCCTCGACCCTTGCAGTCGCCTCGACCCTTGCAGTCGCTTCTACCCTGGCCGCCGCCCGGGTCTTACCGCCCCCCCAGCAAACCCGACCCATCGATTATCATGGGCGGATGTCAGATGCCTGGACCAACATCCCCCTCCCCCAGCCGCTGCTCATCGTGTTGAGCGGGCCGTCGGGCGTAGGCAAAGATACGGTGCTCACCCGCATGAAGGAGCGACGGCTCTCCTTCCACTTCGTCGTCACGGCCACCACCCGTCCGCCGCGGCCCGGTGAAGTGCATGGGCGCGATTATTTCTTCATCTCCAACGACGCGTTCGCCGAGATGATCGACCACAACGAGTTATTCGAGTGGGCCCGGGTCTACAACGACTACAAGGGCATCCCCAAGCAGCAGGTGCGCGACGCTCTGGCCACCGGCCACGACGTGATCATGCGCCTGGATGTGCAGGGCGCCGCCACGGTTAAACAGTTATGTCCCGACGCCGTCACGATCTTCATCGCGCCCGCTTCCGAGGAGGAACTGGTGGAGCGCCTGCGCGAGCGCAAGACCGAGACGCCTGAAGGCCTCAAGCTGCGCATCGCCACAGCCCGTCAGGAGCTCGCGCGGATGAAAGAGTTCGATTACTTCGTCGTCAACCGCGATTACGCGCTGGAGACCACGGTCGACACCATCCTGGCGATCATCGAATCCGAGCACAGCCGGGTGCAGGCGCGCCAGGTGCGTCTGTGACCGGGCCCGCCGCCCCGGAAGCCCCGCGCCCTCAGCCCGGCCAGCGCTCGATCCCACTGCCGCTCCACCGGGTGTGGGTGACCTATGCGCTGCTGGCGGCCGTCGGGGTCGTCTTTCTCGCTCAGCTGGTCGTGGCGCCGTTCGAGGGCGACGTGGAT
>JAEURK010000069.1 GCA_016789175.1 Anaerolineales bacterium | reverse complement strand
GGCCCCCAGCCGGGGGGCCCACCCCTGCTTCCCGCGTACCTTCCGCCGCGGCAACTGGCTGGGGGCGTTCCAGGACTTGGGGGTTCCCAAATACCCGGGGGGGGGTGGGCTGGCTGCGCCTGCGCACCCCCCGTTTCTTGGGTCGGTCACGAGCTTAGGCCTTCGATAACCGCAGCACGTGGTTTGACGTGCCATGGACGAACAGGCGCGCGACCGCGTCGGCCTGGCGCTCGGTCTCGCCGGGGGTGAGGCCGACGACCTGCGGATACCAGCCGCTGGTCTCGAGGATGCGGACCGGCGCCGTCCAGCTGTGCGGGTCCGACAGGTCGGCGGTCAGGCTGAGGTAGATTCCGTCCTGCTTCCATCGGGGATCGGTGGCGCGGTTCATCAAGATCACGTAGCGCTGGATAGCCGTGTTCCAATGCACCGACGGCCCCCAGAAGGTGTCGGGCAAGGGGTCGTACCAGCTCGCCGCCACGGGCAGCACCGGCGTGACGGCGCCGTTCAACCCGGGCTGGGTCCAACCGCCGGCGTGCCACTTCTGCACCTTCGCGACCGGGCCCTGGCGATCGGCATAGGGCATGCGGGCCAGCGAGATCCCCTGCTGCGCAACGTCTTTGTAGTACGTGCCGAACAGGAAGTAGAAGTAGTCGCCGGCGCGGTCGAGGATCACCGAAAAGTCGCCATTGCCGCCCGCAAACCAGAAGTTGCGGCCCTCCAGGTCGAGGGTCTCGGGCCCTCCCGCCAGGATCAAGCCGAGGTCGTCCCAGGTGGCGCCGTTGTCGCGCGAGGCCGCGGCTCCGATGAAGGGTGCGGTCATCGGGAACTGACGGCCCTGGTGATACTCATCCGGCACATAGTGCGCGGGCTCGTTGTGGTACCAGCCGTAGAGCGTGCCATCCGGATCCTGGTGCACCGACTCGATCCAGCGCCCGCCGTCACGCCAGGCGTTGTAGATGATGTGCGTGCCGCGCGTCATGTGCTCGAGATCGCTGCCGGTCGAGTGCACCGGGTGACCGGTCGAGTTGAGGATGTGCATCTGCCCATCCGACCACCAGATCGGGCTGTTGCAGTCCGTGTGGCTCGGAAACGTGAGCGCTTGGGCTTCCTCGAGCTCGATGCGGATATCGGCGACGGTCAGGCTGTGAGTTGGGGGCATACGGGATACTCCAATAGACGAATGAGCCGGCTGCGTAGTGCCGGATTTCCGACGGTACCGGTCTGGCTGACGGCGCCCGCGCCCACGAGAAACGGGCAGGCACGCGTTGTCAGCAGCCTTCTTGTTTGCCGCCGATTTCGCGGAGTGGTCAACGGGAGCCCTGCCGGCCAGGGTCCCGTTTCTTTCCGCGTCATCCGCGTCATCCGCGGCTAGAATCCGCGCCCGACAACGCGCCCGTGCACACCACGCGCTGGGCGCGCTGACGCGAAACGAATGGCATGGAAAACTCGATCATCACAGTGCAAGAAGGGATCGCGGTCGATCAGGTGCGTGTCGTGCGCCTTGAGAGCGATCACCTCAGCGTCGATATCTCGCCTGAGACGGGCGGTCGAATTACGCGCCTCGTGCACAAGGGCCTCGGCCGCGACTTCCTGTGGCGCAACCCGCGCGCAACGCTTGAGCGTGTCGAGCCGGGCACGGCCTACGACCCGCACTTCACCGGCGGCCTCGACGACATCCTGCCGTGCGATGCACCCGAGATCATCGAGGGCCTGCCCGGCCCCGACCACGGCGAGTGGTGGCGCCTGCCCCTGACCTATCAGATCGAGGGCGGTGCGCTGACGCTGCACGGCCGGCTTCCGATCTGGGGCCTCGACGTTCAGAAGCGCGTTACCCTGCGGCCCGACTCAGCCTGGGTCGATCTCGATTACCGGATCGCGAACCTGACCGGCGAGCGCCGCACGTTCCTGTGGAAGTTGCACGCTGCCGCGGTCATCGACACCGGCGATCAGATCGTGTGCCCGGCGCAGACCGCGTCCGTGGCGGATCCGCAGTGGTCGCGCTGGGGCGCTGTCGCGCCCTTTGCCTGGCCGAAGGTCGCCGGGCGGCGCGCCGATCGCGTCCCGGTGCCGGACGGCACGACCGACTTCCTGTTTCTCTCCGAACTACGCACCGGTCGGGTCGGGCTGCGCCGCCCCACGAACGGCTGCGAGCTGGCCATCGCCTTCGACCCCGCCGTCTTCCCCTACGTCTGTCTGTTTGCGTCGTACGGCGGGTTCGACGGCCACGTCACCGCCATCCTCGAACCCTGCACGGCCATGCCGTTATCGGTGGTCGCGGCGGCCCGGCTCGGCCAGTGCTCGGTCCTCGCGCCGGGCGCCGTGCTCGCGACCCGCGTCTCGCTCTACGCCGGACCGTTGCTCAGCTCGCAAACCTGGGCTCGGGCAGACCGCGCCCGGCGCCCGGGATCCGGAACAGCCCGCCGGCGAGCGGCGCCGTCGGGCGCTCCGCCGCCGGGATCTCGCACAACGCCGACGTGACATACAGGTCGCTCAGATCGGCCCCGCCAAAAGCCATGCTGGTCGGATACGCCACCGGCATCGGCAGGCGCCGCTCGAGGGTGCCGGCCGGGTCGTAGCGCTCGAGGCAGGCGCCCTCCCAGATCGCGACCCAGATGAAGCCCTCCGCGTCGACGGTCAGGCCGTCGGGGAGGCCGGGCTGGCCGGACCGGTCGACGAAGACACGGCGCTGCGCGATCTCGCCGCCCGCAAGGTCGAAGTCGTAGGCATAGATGACGGCCGGAAGCGAGTCGACGAAGTACATCGTGCGATTGTCGAGGCTCCAGCCGATGCCGTTGGAGATGGCGATGCCCGTATCCATGCGCCGGATCACGCCGGACGGGTCGAGACGATACAGACTGTTGTTGTTCCCGTCGCCCAGCGTCCCAGCCCAGAACCGGCCGGCCCGGTCCACCGCGCCGTCGTTGAAGCGGCTCTCGGGTTTGTCGGCCTCCGGATCGCCGATCGGTGTCAACGTGTTCTGGCTCGGATCGTAGAACGAGAACCCGCGCTCGGTTGCCAGCACAACCGACCCATGCCGGTACAGGGCCAGGGCTCCAATCATCTCGCCGACGTTGAAAATGTCGTGGCGCTCAGTGCTGGGCTCGAGGCGGTGATAGCGCCGGCCGTCGATGTCGACCCAATACAGGGCCTGTTCCTCGCTGTGCCAGACCGGCCCCTCGCCGAGTTCATCACCTGCCGCCAGCACCAGCTCCGCGTCGTTCGTCATGGTGTTCCTTCCATCGAGAGAGAGGCGGAGGGTTGGTTCACGCCAGCTTGAGCAGGGCCGAGTCTTCTTCGAGTAGATCCGAGAACGGCAGGCCGTTCGTCATCAGATCGCGACCCAGCGCCTGACGGGTCGGCTCACCCTCGAAGCCGCCGATCGTGTACAGCCGCTCGGGCTCCAGGCCCTGCAGACGGATCGCGCGCGCGGGTTCGGCGCCCGGCAAGCGGAAGACGAACAGCAGGTGCTCGCTGCGATCCGGCAGGCTGTACTGAAACGCCACCCAGCGCTCGCCCTCACCGCTGCGCCGCGGTTGGTCGGTCAGCCGATACAGGTCGGCTTCCTTGACGAAGCGGCGCACATGCTTTTTGTAGAGCGCGATCTGCTCGACCGAGCGCTGGGCCAGCCACGCCGGCAGATCCGGCAACTTCTGCGACAGGCCGAACACATTGAGCATCGAGATCCGGCACAGGTAGTCCCAGACCTTGCGCGTGACAGCCGGGTCGTGCGGATCGAAGGTCTGGTAGGGCGGTGGGTTGAGGTTGCGCCACTGGCTGTAGGTCCAGTGCAGTAACACGTTCGGCGCCAGCATGGTGCTGGCGCCCCAGAAGAGCTGCAGGTCGTGCACGGGCCAGTCGGGATCCGACAGGAAGGTCATGTCAGTGCGCCGGGCCAGGCCCAGGTCGATCCGCAACCCGCCCGAGGAGCAGGCCTGCAGCACGACCTCAGGGAAGTCGCGGCGCACCCGCTCGATCGTGGCGTAGTAACCGTTGATGTGCTCGAAGTGGCCGTCGCCCGCGCCGTGCCCGTGATCCGTCCGGTTGCAGCCGGCGCCGGCGTCGAGGTTGTAGTCGAGCTTGATCCAATCCGCCCCATACCCGACGATCAGACGGCGCAGCGTCTGATAGGCCCATTCCTGCACGGCCGGGTTGCCGAAGCACACACAGCCGACCCGCTCGCCGTCGCGCAGGGCCACATACTCGGGATGATCCCGGGCCACCTGGGCCTCGACGCCTAAGCCCTCGATCTCGCACCACACGCCGAACTTCATCCCGCGCGCATGCACCTGGTCGCCCAGCGCGCGCAGGCCGCTCGGGAAGCGACCCTCGTTGACCTGGTGCCAGTCGCCGCGGTAGTGCTCCCAGAACGTGCCGGCGTCCGACGGCCCAAACCAGCCGGCGTCCAGCGTACAGACTTCGAAGCCCATCGGCTCCGCACGCGCCACGTTCTGAGCGAAGACCGTCTCGTTGATCTCGGCGTCTTCGTACGGCCACCAGTGGTTCCACTCGACCGGCACCTTTGCCGAGACCGACGTGGTCGGGTACCAGTGCTGGCGCCCGACTCGAGCATACGCTTGCGAGACCGTGTTGAGATCCGGGCCGAGCACCAGCACGACCGGGGCCGTTTCCATCGCCGTCCCGGGGGCCAGGTCCTTGAAAAAGGCCCAATCGTTCACGCCGCCGCTCAGGCGCCAGCCGCCCGCGGCCAGCGGGTCGAAGCGCAGGGCCCAGTTGCCCGACCAGGCCACCGAGGCCGAGAGCACGTGGCCGGCCGGGTTGGAGAGCGCGAACCAGGGGTGATCGCCCTTGGACGAGCGGCCCGAGCGCGACTCGAGCCGGATCGAGCCCTCCAGCCGGCGTCGGTGCGGTTCGAACTCGCTGCCCCAGTTGCCGGTGTAATGGAAGAGCGAGCCATCCACAGGCGCGAGGTTGAGATCGAGTGAGTCGATGCGCTCGATCCGGATCGGCGCGTCGCCGTGGTTGCGGATCTCCTGCCAGACCTCGATCAGAGCCGTGTCGGCGTAGGTTTTGAGGTGCGCGGTGACCGTGAAGCCCGGCCCGCTGAAGGCCAGGGTGATGTGGCGCACGCCCTCGGTCGACGTGTCCTCCGTGACCTGCTCGAGCGTCAGGCTGGTGGCGTCATAGTGCCGGCCATCGACCGTGACCGAGAACAGCGCCGATGGCGCAGCGCCCAGCCAGGCGACGCCGTCGGCGGCCAGGGTGGACAGCGTCAGGCCGTTTGCGACGCCAGCCAGGCGCAGATCGATCCGACGGTTGGAGAGGTCAAGTGAAGACGGGATCATGCCTGGCTTTCGAGAGTGGGTAGGCGACCGGCCTGGGAGCGCAGCTGCTTCATGCGCTCCTTCCGGATCTGATGGATACGTTGATTGAGGAAGGCGATCGAGTGCTCGTCGATCTGGAAGTTCACGACCACATCCGGCGTGCGACCGGTGAGGGCCAGCACTTCGTCG
>JAEURK010000068.1 GCA_016789175.1 Anaerolineales bacterium | reverse complement strand
AGTTGACGAAACCGAGCGGTTGGAAGCAGATGGTGGGCATGACGCTCCTGCGGGTGGATCCGCGAACGGCCTCTTTGACGAAACACCGAAAGACGTGTAGACTGCCAATACTCAATCAATGAGTATACATCTAATAAGCATCGATAGGCGCACCGATGAGCCCCTTGATCCGTCAACCCCTGACTGTCGAGCTTGCACTACTTGGATTCCTGCGTGAAGGCGCCCTGCACGGTTACGAAATCCCTCGGCGCCTGTCGGACCCGGCGGGGCTGGGCGAAGTGTGGCGGCTCAAACAAAGCCATCTGTATGCTCTGCTCGCTCGCCTGGCCGAGGAGGGCTATCTGACCTCGACGCTCAAAGCCCAGGAGACCCGGCCGCAGCGGCGCCAGTACCGGCTGACGCGAGTGGGGCGCTCCACCTTCACGGAGTGGGTGCAGGCGCCGGTGGCTCGGGGCCGCGACGTTCGACTCGACTTTCTGACCAAGTTCTTCTTCGCCGAACGCGAAGGCCCACAGGTCGCCGAGCGCCTGACCACCCGGCAGCGCGCCGTCTGTCAGGACTGGCTGCGCCAGCAACAGCGGCAGGCCGAAGCGGCCCGCGCCACCCGGCCATTCGAATGGAAGGTTTGTCAGTACCGGATCGGCCAGATCGAGTCTATGTTGACCTGGCTGGACCTGTGCGAAGAGGCCGTGCCGGCCGCACCGTAACGTAGCGGCCCGTGACCCACACGGAGCCACAATCTATCGGAGGAGAAGATGCAACGCCGCTTCAGTTTGATCCTGTCAGTGGCCGCGTTGATCGCGGCTGCGGGTTGTGCGCCGGCGGCCACGCCAGATCCAGCCTTGCTCACGGCGACCGCCCTGCCCGCCCAGTCGACGGATCCGGTGATTCCGCCGACGGCCACCGTGGCGTCGACCGACGCGTCGGAATCGACGGCCGCGCTGGAGCCGGTGACGCTGACGGTGTTTGCCGCCGCCTCTCTGACCGACGCCTTCAACGAGATCAAGAGCGCCTTCGAGACAGCCAACCCCAGCGTCACAATCGCCTACAACTTCGGCGGGTCCAATGCGCTCGCACAACAGCTGGGCGAAGGCGCCCCGGCGGATGTCTTTGCCAGCGCCAACAAGAAACAGATGGATGTGGCCATCGAAGCCGGGCGCGTGGTCACCGGCACGACCCAGGTATTCGTCCGCAACCGCCTGGTCGTGATCGTTCCGCAAGACAACCCCGGTAGCGTCGTGACGCTGCAGGACCTGGCAAAACCGGGCCTCAAGCTTATTCTGGCCGCCAAGGATGTGCCCGTGGGTCAGTACGCGCTCGACTTCCTCGACAAGGCCGTCGCAGGTGCGACCTTCGGGGCGACTTACAAGGATGACGTGCTGGCCAACGTGGTCTCGTATGAAGACAACGTCCGCTCGGTGCTCACCAAGGTTGCGCTCGGTGAAGGTGATGCCGGCATCGTCTATACCAGCGATGTCAGCGGAGACGCGGCCCAGGACGTCGTGAGCTTCGCAATCCCCGACGAACTCAACACCATCGCCACTTACCCGATCGGCGCGGTCCAGGACAGCGCGCACGCCGATGTCGCGCAAGCCTTCATCGACTATGTGCTTTCGCCTGAAGGGCAGGCGATCCTCTCACGGCACGGGTTCCTTCCGGTTAACTGATCGTTTGAGTCAAGAGACCCGCGCCGACGTGCTTTACCCGCGAGACGACATAATTGGGGTGCGCACCCACCTGCACTGCGTCAAAAACGTCATTGGTACGGCAAGGCGAATAGCCAGCGACTGTTCACATGCGCTGCCGGCCTGCGACGACACGCCGCCAACTAATAGTGGCTGTCAGCAGTGCCGGCCCTCACGCGTTTTTTACGCCCCCCGGCGCGATTTGAATCTCGCGTAAATCCTCCCGTCCTTCACGCCGCCCTTACTGACTCAACGCCGCAGTCGACCTAAACTCAGCACGTTCAAGTACGCGCCCCCACCATTATCCGTAGACAACGTTACGGGGCGCGACGAGAAGGTGTGACATGATCGCTTTCAACATTTACACCCGCGCGCTTCCGCTCACCATCGCCCTTGGGATCACCGTCGCGATCACGATCGCGTGCATGTTCCTGGGCTGAGCCTCGATCAACGAACATCCCCAACAAAAAACGGGAGGCCGAGACGCACACGCGTTTCAGCCTCCCGTTTGCGTTGACCGACTCGCTCAGGCCTCGATCTTGGCCTTCATGCACTCGAAGAATTGTGCACTCAGCTTCTGCGTCACAGGTCCCATCAACCGCGCGGCCAACGTCGCCAGCGTGCCGCCGATCGTGACGTCCGCCGTCCACTTCAATTCAACCTGGCCGTCGGCGGCATCGCTCAGCACCATCTCGGCCGCGGCGTCGCCCACCCCGGCGGACGCCACGCCGCGGCCTTTGAAGACCGCCCGGTTCGGCTCATCGAGCTCAGTGAACTCGACGTCGGCATTGAACCGTGCCTTGACCGTACCGAAACCAACCGAGAGCACGGCCTTGAACTTACGCCGCGGCTCGATGATCTCCACCTTCTCAACACCCGGCGCGCAGCCGGCGACCTTTTCGCCGTCGGTCACATAATCCCAGACCGCCTGGCGCGTGGCCTTGATCAATGTCGTGCCTTGCAAGCGCATGGGATGGCTCTCCTTGAGATCCGCCGCTAGATTCGGCGGGCCTCCTCGATGTCGCGGCGGATCTGGGCGACCAGCGCGTTGACCCCGTCGAACTTGAACTCGCCGCGTAGCCGCCGGGCAAAAGCCAGGCGGACAACCCGGCCATAGAGGTCTCCAGCGTAATCCAAAACATGCGCCTCGTAGGTCGGGCGCGGCTCAGCGCCGTTGAAGGTCGGCCGGAAGCCGATATTGACCACAGCCCGTTGTCGATCGCCGGTCGGCAACAGCGCTTCGGCGACGTAGACACCGACGGCCGGCGCCGCCAGTTCCTCGGGAACCAGCACGTTCGCGGTCGGGATGCCAATCGTCCGGCCGCGCTGCTTGCCGGTGACGACCTCGCCGGCCAGTTCGAACGGCCGTCCCAGAAGGCGCGTCGCCTGCTCCACCGCGCCGTCGCGCAACGCCTGGCGAATGCGGGTGCTCGAAACGACTTCGCCGTCGATCAGGACCGGGACCGCGATGTTGACTGTGAAACCAGCCTCGACGCCCGCCCGCTGCAGATAGGCGACATTGCCTTCGCGATTGTGACCCAGCGCAAAATCGCGGCCACAGGTCAACTCACGCAGGCGCGTGGTCTCCAGCAGGGTTGCCACATAACGGGCGGCCGGCGTCATCGCGAATTCAGCATCGAAGGCCTGCACCACCAGCGCGTCAAGGCCGAGCGCCGCGAGGCGATCCGCCTTGTCGGCCTGCGTGCTGAGGTAAAACGACGGTCGCCGGCCGTGCAGAAACACCGCCGGATGGGGGTCGAAGGTGACCGCCACGGCCGCACAGCCCGCGCTCCGGGCGCGCACGACCATATCGGCCAACAGAGCCTGATGACCCAGATGGACGCCGTCAAAGGCGCCGATGGCCACAAAGGCCGCTTGAGCGCCCAGTTTCAACTCCGAAAACGTTCGAACGACCTGCACAACTCACCTCGGTCCGCCGCTCCGGGGAACGGCCCGGCCCTACGCCGGTTCCAACAAGACTTTGTCGGCGCGCCAGACGCCCTGTTGCGGGTCGGCGCGCAGGATCGCGAAGAATGCGCCCGCGGGATTATACGCACGCGCCAGGGGTCCCGACCACCCTTCCCCCAAAGGCACGGTGTTGCCGTGCCAGATCCGCCGGGCGCTGTCGGCATCGAGCGCCACGACCGGCCAATCCGGCAGGGCCGCTTCCATGGGCAGGATCGAGGCCGTGCCGGCCTCCAGGTCGGTCAGCGGGCAGGCCTGCTCGATCGTCCACGGCCCGACGGCCGTGCGTCGCAGCCCGCTCAAATACGCGCCGACATCGAGCGCCTGCCCCAGGTCATGGGCTAACGACCGGATGTAAGTCCCGGACGAGCAGTGCACATCGAGCACGGCTTCGGGTGGGTTCCATTCGACCAGCGTCAGGGCATGGATTGTTACCGGGCGCGGCTCGAGCACGACCTCTTCGCCTCTGCGGGCCAGGGCATACGCGCGCTGCCCGTCACGCTTGATGGCGGAATAAGCCGGCGGTCTTTGCAGCAGCGGGCCACGAAAGTCGGCCAGCACCTGCTCGAGCGCCGCACGCTCCGGCGCCCGCCCCGTCTCGCGGGTAACCTCGCCTTCGGCGTCGTAGGTCGTGGTCGCCCGACCAAAACGGACCTGCGCCCGATAGCGCTTGTCTTTTTCGATCAGGTATTCGCTCAGGCGCGTGGCGGCGCCGATCAACAGGCCGAGCAGCCCGGTCGCCAGCGGGTCGAGCGTGCCAACGTGGCCGATGCGTTTCTCGCGTAGCGCGCGGCGGGCCCGGGCGACGACATCGTGCGAGGTCGGGCCGAGCGGTTTGTCGATCAGGATGAGGCCGTTCGTGCCCGTCATGGGATTGATCCGCAGACGCGCTGTAGTTCCAGGCTGACCGTGCGCGGGCCGTCAACCTCGACCGCAACGTCGACCTCGATCCGGCCGGCCCACGCCTCGGACCCATACAACCCGACTCGCGCCGGCCAGGTCTTACCGCGCGCAAAGCCCTGAGTGTCGACGCGGATGCGATGCTTCTGGGTCGTGAAAGCCTCCGGGCACACCAGAAAGGCGACCGCGGTCGAATCGTGCACGTAGATCCCCTCCAGGCCGTTGAAGGTACGTGTGAAATCCCGATAGAAGGGGGTGATCCGCGCCAGATGCGCGGCGAGTGGGTTCCCGGCACGGCCGTAGTGCTCGAGTTGCGCCGAGCTCATCGTGGCGTGGTGAGTGACGTCGAGGCCGATCATGGTCACGGGCCAGGCTGCGGCGAACACACGGTCGGCGGCGTCGACGTCGTTGAAGATGTTGGCCTCGGCAGCCGGCGAGAGGTTGCCGGGCACGAAAGCGTTTCCGCCCATCAATACCACCCGTCGAACCAGACCCGCGATGCGCGGCTCACGCTGGAGAGCCAGTGCCAGATTGGTCAGTGGCCCGATCGCCAGAAGCGTGATCGTGCCGGGCTCGGCCAACACACGCTCGACGATAAACTCGGCCGCCGAATGCGCTATCGGCTGGGTAGTCGGCGCCGGCAGAAAGACGTTTCCCTGCCCGTCGTCGCCGTGCACGACGGCGGCGGTGTTGGCATACACACCCTGCAACGGATTCGCGGCGCCGCGCGCAACCGGGATGTCGGTCCGGCCGGCGATTTCGAGCAGGCGCAGCGCATTGAGGGTGGTCAACTCCGTCGGCCCGTTGCCAAACACGGTCGTCAGGCCGACCACCTCCAGCTCGGGCGAGCGCAACGCAAAGTACAGGGCCATCGCGTCGTCGACACCAGGATCCGTATCAAGGATGATTTTCTCGGGCATAGGGAAGGATGACTGTGGAAGGGGTTAACGTGACAACAGCTGTCGCGTGGCTGCCAGGATGCGCTGCTCGGCGGCCTCGAGCGGGCCATCGACTTCGGCTCCGGCGGCTTGCGCATGCCCGCCGCCGCCGAACGCAGCCGCCAGCGTGCCGACGTTGACACCGGGCCGCGAACGCCAGCTGATCTTGATGCGCCCGTCCTGGCGCTCGGTCATCATGATCACGATGCTGGCCTCACGGATGGTGCTGAGCAGGTTGACCAGATCGGCGTCACCGTTGCCGCTATAGCCGGCGGCCTTGCGCGCCGCCATGGGCAGCAATGCCCAGGCAATCCCGTCTTGCAGCTTCAGGCGGCTCAGCCCTTCGCCCCACAAACGGACGATCGCAAAGGAACGGGTATGCAGCGAGAGATCGATCGCACGGCTCAGATTCGCGCCGGCCGCAACCAGCTGCTGCGCCGCGGCCAGGGTCGCAGGCGTCGTGCTCGGGGTGCGGAACCCCTGCGTATCGCCCACCACGCCCGCCAGCAGACATTCCGCGGCGGACGCGTTGAGCGTCAGCCCCAGGTCGTCGAGGTGCGTGGTGATCAGCTCGGCCGTCGACGCAGCATTCGGATCGATCAAGTTGACAGCGCCAAAGCCCGGATTGGTGATGTGGTGGTCGACGACGATCTGGATCTCGGCCGCGAAACGCGTCCCCAGACCACCGACCCGGCCCAGATCCGCCGCGTCGAGCGCCATGACCAGGTCAAAAACGCCGCTCGGGTTGGCCGTGACCGTCTCAATGCCGGTGAGGAATCGCGTGTACTCGGGCGCTGGATCCGCGCATGCCGCAACCACATCTTTGCCGGCCGCCCAAAGCAGATGCGCCATCCCCAACAACGAGCCGATGGCGTCGCTGTCGGGCCCGACGTGGGTCAGCAGCAGGATCCGCTGGGCGCGCTCCAGGCGTTTGCGAGCTGCGGCGAAATCGGCGTGGGTGGGGGCGGCCATCACTGAGGTGCGAGCGGCGGGACCTGCGCGCCGCCCTCTTTCTTCAGATCGTCCAGGATCTTCGAGATGTGATCGAGGTTTTCGGGACCCGGGTCCCAGTGGAAGGCGATGCCCGGCGCGTGCCGCAACTGGATGCGCTTGCCGATCTCACGGCGGATGAAGCCCAGGGCGTGCCCCAGCCCGATCATGACCTCGGCCCGCTCGGCCTCGCTGTCCACGATCGCCGACACATACACATCGGCCTGCATCAGCTCGCGGTCGATCGTCACCCGCGTGACCGAGACCATGCTCAGGCGCGGATCCTTGACGTCGAACAGCAACATCTGCCCAATCTCATGCTGGATCCGCTCTGCGACGCGCCGTTGGCGAAGAGGATTGGCCATGGCATTTTGCGATCGGGAGACAGGTGGATGGGGTGATTGATCAACCAGCCCATCCACCGGTCTCCCGGTCACCCAATTCCTTAGTTGACCTGCTGGATAACGAAGAACTCCAAGATGTCGCCCACCTTGACGTTCTCGTAGTCCTTGATGCCGACGCCGAACTCCATACCGGATTGTTTGACGTCGCGGACGTCGTCCTTCTCGCGCTTGAGCGAGCCGACGTCGCCTTCGTGCTCGAGCTTGGCGCCGCGCAGCACGCGCACCTTGCCGTTGCGCCGGGCCTCGCCCTCGCGCAGCACACAGCCCGCGATCAGGCCGATCTTGGGGATCTTGAAGACCATGCGCACCTCGGCCTTGCCGATGGTCACCGGCTTGAACTCCGGCCCAAGCAGGCCCTTGAGCGCCTTCTCGACGTCCTCGATCAGGCGGTAGATCACCTGATACAGCCGGATCGACACGCCCTGTGTGTCGGCGACCCGGCTGGCCGCGGCATCGCCGGGCGCGACGTTGAAGCCCAGGATGATGGCACTCGAGGCCACCGCCAGGTTGACATCATTCTCCGTGATCGCGCCGGTTTCGGCGTAGAGCACATTGACCTTCGGCCCATCGCCCTCGGCGCTCAACTTGTTGAGCGAGTTGACGATCGGCTCGAGCGAGCCCTGCACATCGGCCTTGACGATCAGCACCAGCTCCTTGGCCTCGCCGGCCTTGAAGCGCGCGAAGATCTGATCCAGGCTGGTGGGCTTGACGACTTCGGTCTTGGCTTCGCGCACGGCCAGCTTGCGCTCGCCCACGATCGTGCGCGCCTCGCGGTCGGTGCCCACGACGATGAATGGGTCGCCGGCCACCGGCACCTCGTTCAGTCCGATCACGCTGACCGGTGTCGACGGCCCGGCCTCGCGGATCGGCTTGCCGATCTCGTTGACCATCGCCCGGATCTTGCCGTAGGCAGTGCCGGCCACGATCACGTCACCGGCATGCAGGGTGCCGTTCTGCACCAGCAGCGTCGCCTGCACGCCGCGGGATTTATCGAGCTCGGCCTCGAGCACCGTGCCCGTGGCGCTCGCCTTGGGGTTGGCCTTGATCGTCGGCAGATCGTCGGCAGTCAGCAGGATGGCCTCGAGCAGGTCGTCGATGCCGGTCTTCTGCTTGGCCGACACCGGCACGACCATGGTGTCGCCGCCCCAGTCGTCGGGCGTCAGGCCGATCTCGGCCAGTTGTTGCTTGACGCGCTCGGGGTTGGCGTTGGGCTTATCGATCTTGTTCAGTGCCACCAGGATCGGCACCTGCGCAGCCTTGGCATGCGCTGCCGCCTCGCGGGTCTGCGGCATCACGCCGTCATCGGCCGCAACCACCAGGATGGCGATGTCGGTCGACTGAGCGCCGCGAGCGCGCATGGCCGTGAAGGCCTCGTGGCCGGGGGTGTCGAGGAACGTGATCGTGCGGCCCTCGCGCTGCACCTGATAGGCACCGATGTGCTGGGTGATACCGCCCGCCTCGCCGGCGGCGACGTTGGCCTTGCGGATGACGTCCAGCAACGACGTCTTGCCATGGTCCACGTGCCCGAGGATGGTCACGACCGGCGGACGCGCCACCATGTCGCGCGCGTCTTCGCGCTCGAGCAGTCGCTTCCACTCGGGGCGGGTGTCCTGCGGAGCGGCCTCGACTTCCTCGACGGCGGTCGCCTCGGGCCGGGCCTCATAACCCAGATCGCCGGCGATCAGGGCCGCTGTGTCGAAGTCGAGCTGCTGATTGATGTTGGCCATCACGCCGTTGCTCATCAACGACTTGATGACATCGATCGGGCTGGCCTTGATCTTCAGAGCCAGGTCGCGGACCGTGACGATACTGGGGAGTTCCACCACTCTTGTGCCGTTGTCGTTCATACGCTACCTCCTCGACCGCCGTCCGGGGCGTCGTCGGCGTTGCACGACCCGGCGAGCGGGGGAGGCTCAATCCGGGGGGCGCAGGTGCCGGGGTGAATTGATGTACGGCGGCCGCTTTGTCAATCGGCCGTCAGGCATCGGAGTCATCTTGGTATTGATCGCCGTGGGCGGCCAGTGCCGCCCGATCGGGCTCGCTCATCTCAGCTTTCAACGCGCGGCCCAAAACGCCGCTTTTCAAACCCTTCTCCCAACAGGACCGGCGCGCACACAGGTACGCGCCCCGCCCATTGGCTTTCCCGGTCGGATCGACCGCCACGCGGCCGTCCGGCCCTCGGACGATCCGCACCAACGTCCGCTTGGCCGAGGATCCCCGGCAGGCGACACAGGTGCGGATCGGGATGTGCTTGGGCATCGTCGCACAGACGCTCAGCGCCGATCAGGGCTCTTCGAACAGGTCGCCCGCCCGGCTGGCCTTGCGCTTCTTGGTCTTGATGTAAACGCCCAGCTCGTCGTCGTAGGTGAGCTCGACGCCGGTCTTGCTCTTCTTGCCCTTCTTCTTGCCGCCCTTCTTCTTGTCGTCGTCGTCGTCATCGTCGCCCAGGGCGTCGTCCTTGAACTCGAGCGCCTCGGCGTCTTCTTCGCCTTCAGCGACAGCCTCGCCCTCGACGACTTCGGCCTCGGGCGCGGAGCCGTCGGCAGCGACGACAGCGCCCTCGGCGGGCGCCGGGGCCTCACCCCCAACCGGGGCCGCGACTTCGGCCGCCGCCGGCTCAGGCGTGGGCTGCGGCTCGGGCTCGGGATCGGCCGGGAAGGTCTTGGCGGCCAGGGCGGCCTTGACCTGCTCGAGGAAGTCGGGCCGGAAGCCCTCCAACCGGAGCAGCCGGGTCTCGTCGAGCGCCAACACCTCGAGCAGATCGCCCGCGGTGCGGTACTCGCCGTCGTTCAATACACGTGCCAGCGGGTTCTCGATGCCCAGTTCGGCGATGGTCATCGCCCGAGCCGAGCGCGGGATGCTGGCCTTGATCTGCGCAACATGGATGGCCTTGACGGCGCGGTCGTCCTGCTTCGAGCGCTGATCGCGCTTCTCGACCTGGTCGACCACCTTGCCCAGGAGCTGGTACTCCTCGGGCTGCAACGGGCGCCCCTCGGCCTTGCGGGCCAGGATGCCCTCGACCGTCTTGATCGTCTCGGCCTGCGCGGCCGCAAAATCGGCCATCTTCTCGTCGCCCTTGACTTTGTTCAGGGCGTCGTTGGCGGCCTCGGTCACCGACTTGATATCGATGCGCCAGTTGGTCAGCTTGGCAGCCAGCCGGGCGTTCTGGCCCTCACGACCGATCGCCAGGCTGAGCTGATCGTCGGGCACCACCACCATCGCGGTGCGGCCCGAGATCGGATCGTCGTCCAGGTAGACCGAGGTCACCCGGGCCGGGCTGAGCGACTTGGCGATGAACTGCGCCTGCTCGGGGTTCCACTCGATGACGTCGATCTTCTCGTCGTTGAGTTCCTTGACGATCGACTGGATGCGCACACCGCGCATGCCGACACAGGCGCCGACCGGGTCAACACCCTCTTGCCGGGCTGCGACGGCCACCTTCGAGCGGTGCCCCGGCTCGCGCGCGATCGATTTGATCTCGACCGTGCCGTTGAAGATCTCGGGCACTTCGTACTCCAGCAGGCGCCGGAGCATATTCTTGTGCGTCCGCGACAGGATGATCTGCGGGCCGCGGGTGGTCTTGCGCACTTCGAGCACGAAGGCGCGCACCTTCTGATGGGCGTAATAGCGCTCGCCGGGCATCGTCTGGTTGCGCGGCAGGGTCGCCTCAGTGCGGCCCAGGCCGACCGTGATCGACTGCGAGCCGACGGCCTGCACCGTGCCGTTGACGATGTCGCCCTCACGCGAGGCGTATTCCTGATACTGGCTCTCGCGCTCGGCCTCGCGCAGCCGCTGGACGATGACCTGCTTGGCGGCCTGCGCCGCGATTCGGCCGAAGTCCTTGGGCGTGCTTTCAACCGTGACGATATCGCCGAGCTGGGCGCCCGGGTCGACCTCGCGGGCCACCTCGAGCATCACTTCGGTGTGCGGCTCGAGGATCGAGTCGACCACCTCTTTCTCGGCGTAGATCTTGACCAGGCCGGTGTTGAGGTCCACCTTGGCCACCACGTGTTGGGCGGCCGAGGCGTTCACCGACTTGCGGTAAGCCGTCACCAAGGCATTCTCAAGCGCCTCGATGATGATCTCGCGCTTGAGTTTATTGTTCTCGATGACTTCGTTGAAAGCCAGGGCAAGTTCGCTCTTCATAACCCTATGTCACGTCGAGCCGGAAGACTCCGGGCCGATATACAACGAAACGTCGGGGGCACCGACGTTTCAAGGACGTACGTTCTGAAACTACATTTATCTTAACACGACTCTGCGCCTCGGGCAAGCCCCGGCGGGCCGGCCGCCGGGGCTATCGCAGCTCATGACGAGGAATCCATCATTGCTGCGAATACCCGAATTGTGCCGAATTCGGACCCTGCGCAGCCATTCGTGACGGCTCAGCCTGCCGGATGTTGGGCAATAAGCGGGGCTGCGGGGGTCGGAGCGAAGCCTGGACCCTCGCAGCCCTCGTTTTTCGCCTGCCTCCTCCCGCGAGGGCCGAATAGTCGCTCTGATTCGCGGAATTCGCAGCCAAACTCGCCCAAGTTGCTTGAGAGGCGCTGGCCCGGGGCCAGAACGTGCGCCAGGGAGGACGCCCCTACAAACGACAGCGCGGCGCTGAGATCAGCGCCGCGCTGTTACTTGCATTTCCCCACTGTGCCGTGTGCGGCGGTGGACGACCTGCAAAAGTTGCAGGCGGGACCCGTCTGTTTCGGTTTTGCCTTGGCCTAAGTCCGCGGACGAAGGTCTATCGCAGCCCCAAAGCAAGCCCGGCTCCCTTTTCTAAAACGTGGTCGACCCGCGCTCGACATCACGCACACAGCAGGGCAGGCGCTATTAGTACCATGAGTCGAGCCAAACCCACAACCGGAAACGGTTAGCACTATACAAGCTCGCCGCTCGTGATGAATCGCACAGCCTCACGGGTCGATCATGACGTGCGCCCGATCGCTGTGGCTTCGGGCACTTCCAGCAAGCGACCGGTGTGCACGTCATAGATATAGCCATACACCGGGATCGCGGCAGGCACGAGCGGGTGCGCGCGGATCCGCTGCACGTCCTCGATCACGCTATGCGCCAGATCCTTGAAGGTCAACCAATTGACGTAGGTCCCGGCGGTCGAGCCGGGCCCGGACCCGACGTCGTGCCAGCCGGATGCGTCGACCGTGGCGGTCTCCAGGCTGCGGCTCAGCAGGTCGCGCATGATCTCGTCGGTGAACAGCGCCATTCCGCAGTCGGTATGATGAACGACGAAGAACTCGCGCGTGCCGAGCAGCTTGTATGAGATCACAAGCGAGCGGATGGCGTCGTCGCTGGCGCGGCCGCCGGCGTTGCGGATGACATGTGCGTCGCCCTCACTCAGGCCCGCATACTTGGCCGGATCCAGGCGGGCGTCCATGCAGGTCAGGATCGCAAAGCGCCGCGCCGGTGGCAGGGGCAATTTACCTTTTTCACCAAAGCCCTTCGCATACGCTGTGTTGGCAGCCAGTACTTCCGGAAGCACAGAATCAGTCGTCATGGTGTCCTCATAGACAGCCGCGCCCGAGCGCGGCCGGTGATGGTCGCGAAGGATGTTGTGGTGGACCCGGCCTGCGCACGGCGCTGCAGATGTCCGGGTTGCCTGGTTCGATTGAAGAGGCGGGAGGCCGCAACGGGAGACGACTGTGCGGTCCCGCTAGATACACATGCAGGTGCCCAAGAAGGAGGCCAGAGGTGCGAAGGGAGTGTTGGAGTGGGTCATCGACCCAAGCATCATATCGCCGCACGCCCAATCTGTCTCGGGCCAGGGCTGACGCACCCACAGTGAAACGGCGCGCGTTTCAAAGAAATGAATCGAATTGGCGCGATAGCCCAGTGCCTCGGTCCCGGAGATCCGACCACGCCGTGCTATCATCGGTAAGCCGCCCTGCCCCGCTGCATTCGGCTAGCAAAATCTCCAAGGACGCGCCATGACCACGAGCCTGATCCGGGCCGAACAGATCGTCACGCTCGACGCAGCCGACACGATTCACGGCCCCGGCTACCTGATCGTCGCCGACGATCGGCTGGTCGAGATCGGCACACACTTCACGCCGGGCCAGTGGCGGATCGATCACGAGATCGACCTTGGCGCCCGGCTCGTCATGCCGGGCCTGGTCAACGCCCACACCCACACGCCGATGACGCTCTTCCGCGGCCACGCCGAGGGGCGGACGCTGTTCACGCTCGAGGGCTGGTTCAACACCATCCGCGTGCTCGAGCAGGTGCTCACGCCCGACCTGATCCCGGCCGGCGTGGCTGTCTCGTGCGCGGAGATGATCCGCACCGGAACGACGTGTTTCGCCGATCAGTATTTCTGGATGGACCGGATCGTGCCCGAAGTTCGGCGCAGCGGTCTGCGAGCCGCGTTGGCCTACGGCATCGTAGAACTCGGCGAAGCGGCCGCGCGCGAGCGCGAGTTGGCGGCGGCCACAACCTTCCTGGAGAGCCTGCGCGGCGACCCGCTGATCAAGGGTTGGGTCGGGCCGCACGCCTTCTTCGTCGACAACAGCGAGGCCGCCATGCGGCTCGAGCTCGAGCTGGCGAAGCGCTTCGACACCGGCTTCCACATTCACATGGGCACCAGCGGCGAGGAAGACCGCTTCTGCTGGGAGCATTACGGGCGCAGCGCGATCCCGCAGCTCGAGGCGCTGGGCATGCTTGAGCGGCCGGTGCTGGCCGCGCATTGCATCACGATGCCGGTCGAGGACTTTCCGATCCTGGCCCGGCACCCGTTCACGGCCGTGCTCGCGCCGTCCTCGGCGATGCGCAACGCCGCCGGGGTCGCGCCGCTGCGGGCCCTGCACGCGGCCGGCGTCAACACAGCGCTCGGCACCGACAACGTCACCAACAACAACAGCTACGACCTGTTCAAGGAGATGCAGATCGCGGGCAAGCTTTTCAGCCTGCACGAGCGCACGCCCAACGCCATCCCGACCCGCAAGATCCTGGAGATGGCCACGCTTGGCGGCGCGCGCGCGCTCGGGCTCGAGGACGAGATCGGCTCGCTCGAGGTCGGCAAGAAGGCCGACCTGATCGCCCTGGACCTCAACGAGATCGGCTGGAGCCCGCGCGGCGGCCAGGACGTGTACGCGGCCCTGGTGTATTCGATCACGGGTCAGCACGTCCGCGACGTCATGGTCGACGGACGGTGGCTTTTCCGCGACAACGCCTGGATCACGCTCGACTTCGCCCAGGCGCGCCGCGATCTCGAGGCTGCGCACGCTGAACTCACGAGGCGACTGTAAAGGCAGGAGGAGGGAAGAGGGAAGAGGGAGGAGAGCGACCCTCCTCCCTCTTCCCTCTTCCCTCTTCCCTCCTCCCTCTACCTTCTTCTTCGCTCCACTCAAGGACCACACGATGCACCGACTCATCATCGACACCGACCCGGGCGTGGACGATGCCCACGCAATCCTGATGGCCCTGGCGCACCCCAATGCCCGGGTGGAGGCCATCACGGTGGTGGCCGGCAACGTCGGGCTGGAACACACCGCGCCGAATGCCCTCAAGATCCTGGATGTGGCCGGCGCCGATGTGCCGGTCTACCGGGGTGCCGCCGGGCCGCTGGTGCTGCCGAGCGAGAACGCCGCCGGTGTGCACGGCGCGGACGGCCTGGGCGACGCCGGGCTGCCGGTCTCGAGCCGACATTTCGAGGCCGAGCACGCCGCCAACGCCCTCGTCCGCCTGGCCAATGCCGAGCCGGGTGCGTTGACACTGATCGCCATCGGCCCGCTGACCAACCTGGCCCTGGCCGTGCGGCTCGATCCCGAGCTGCCGGGCAAGTTCAAGAAGCTGGTGGTTATGGGCGGCGCCATCCACAGCCGCGGCAACACCTCGACCGCTTCGGCCGAGTTCAACATCTTCGCCGATCCCGAGGCCGCGCACGTGGTGTTCTCAACCTGGCCGCGCCTGACGCTGGTGTCGTGGGAGACCACGCTGGCCCACGGCTTCAGCGCTGAGGTGGTCCAGCGCTTTTTCAAACTAGGCACGCCGCGCGCCGAGTTTTTCAGGCGCACCAACGAGAAGCTGATCACGTACGTCACCGAAGTGCTCGGCCGCGAGATGCTCTTCGCGCCCGATGGGCTGGCCATGGCCGTAGCGCTCGAACCCGAGATCGTCAAGCACGCCGAAGTGCGCCCGGTGACGATCGAGTTGCACGGCCGTCACACGCGTGGCCAGACCGTGATCGACTGGCTCGGCCGGGGCGGCAAGCCGGCCAACGTCGAGATCGTGCTCGAAGTCGATCTGCAGCGCTTCATCAGCCTGATGGAATTGGGGTTGCGTTAAGAGACACCGGGAGTACCCCGATGTACCCCGATGTCTTCCTCTAGCACAACAATGACCGACCTGACCACCCTCGCCCACTTGCGCGACACCGAGCTACTGAGATTCCTGCAGGATCTCGTCCGCATCCCCTCGGTGAACGGGCGCGACACCGAGGCCGCCGTGGCCGAGCGCATCTGCGCAGAAGCGACAAGGCTCGGGCTGGCGTCCGAGCTTTCGGCCGCCGACCCGTCCCGGCCGAATGCCCTGGCCTGGTGGGGCGACGGCCCGGCCGGCTTCGCGCTGATCGGGCACATGGACACGGTGGCCGAGGGCGACCCGGGGGCCTGGACCCATCCACCCTTCGGGGCCGAGATCGTCGACGGCCGGCTCTATGGCCGAGGCTCGGCCGACAACAAGGCCGGCATCGCCTGCGGGCTGTACACCCTGGCTTTGCTTCGCGATCACGGCCTGCTCGACCCGAGCCGGGTGCGCGTGTCGGTCGCGGGCGTGGTCGACGAGGAGTCGGGCGCCAGCAGCCGGCTCGGCGTGCGCCACCTGCTCGACATCGGACGCCTGGCTGTGCAGGGCGCGATCTACGCCTACGCCAGCGACATCGTCTGCATCGGTCATCGCGGCCTGTTGCGCCTGGTGGTGGAAACCCGGGGCCAGGCGGTGCACTCGGGCAGCGCCGAGTGGAGCCAGAAGCGCGCCGGTATCAACGCCGTGACCGGGTTGGCCGCGATCCTGGTCGGGCTCGAACGCCTGACGATCCCGGCACCCGCGCATCCGGCCTTCGCCGGCCTGGGCTGCACACTCACGCCCGGGACGCTCTTCCGCGGCGGCGAGTTCGAGAGCATCGTGCCCGCCGCGGCCAGCGCCGTGGTCGACGTGCGCCTGATGCCCGGCCAGTCGCCGGAGGCCGTTTTGACGGCCGTGCAGGCCGTGATTCGGGCCGAGCAGGCGATCCGGCCGGGACTGGAGGTCAACGTCACGGTCAAGACCAAGCTGCCCGGGGCGGCGATCCCGGAGGACCACCCGCTGGCTCGGATCGCCCAACGGCATGCCGAGGCTGTGACCGGCAACGCCTGGCCGATCGCGGGCGCAGGGCCGGCGAACGAAGGCTACATGTTGATCGGCGCCGGCATCCCGACCTTGCCCGGTTTTGGCCCGACCGGCGGCGGCGCGCACGCTCCCGACGAGTGGGTCGACTGCGCCAGCCTGACCCAGACCGTCGCCGTTTTTGCAGGGATCATTTGTGAATACCTCGCCGGCCCATGACCAAACCAGAGTAGAATGACGCCGTCCAAAGCGCGTTCAACCTCATCGGCGAGCCACGACGACCCGCGGATGAACTTACATCTCTAGCGGCTGTCACTTCTGTGAACCCTTGCGTCAAGGAGGTCCCAAGAGCCTTTCGATTTCGCACATCTCGCACCCAAACGCCACCCGCTCTTTCTCACTAGGAGGATTGAATGAAACGCAGTTATTCGCTCGTCACTGGGGCTATCGTCGCGGCCTCGCTGGTGCTTTCGGCCTGTGCCCCCGCCGCAGCGCCGACCGCCGCGCCCACTGCTGAGGCTCCCAAGGCCACCTGCGCGCTGATCACGCCGAACCCGCGCGGCGACCGCTCGTTCATCGACTCGGCCGTCCGCGGCATCGAGCGCGCCAACGCCGAGCTACCGGTCAAGTGCGACATCATCGAGACCAACGGCGTGGCCGAGCACGAGAGCGCCATGCGCGGCGCGATCCAGAAGGGCTACGACCTGGTCATGGGCCTGGCGCTCGATGCCAAGCTGATGACCGATCTCGCGACCGAGTTCCCGGATCAGAAGTTCGGCTCGCCGTCGGAAGTGTTCGCCGAGACGCTGCCCGCGAACCTGGTTTCGTATCAGATCGACGTCAACCAGTCGAGCTTCCTGGTCGGCCTGATCGTCGGCAAGCTGACGACCACCAAGACCGTCGGCGCCGTCGTCGGCGGCGATGCGCCCGCGCTGAACCAGTTCTTCTACGGCTACAAGCAGGGCGTGCTCGAAGTCTGCCCGGACTGCACCGTGCTGGTGAGCTACCTGGGCTTCGACTTCTCGAACCCGACCCTCGGCCTCGAGACGGCCAAGGGCCTGTACGACAAGGGCGCCGACATCGTCTACCAGGTCGCCGGCCGCTCGGGTGAGGGCGTGCTCGAGGCCGCCACGCAGGCCGACAAATACGCGATCGGCGTCGACTCGAACCAGGACTACATCCAGCCCGGTCACGTGATCACGTCGATGATCAAGCGGGTCGACATGACCACTTACCTGACGATCAAGTCGGTCGTCGAGGGCAAGTTCGAGGGCGGCTTCAAGCGCCTGGGCATGGCCGACGGCGCGGCGGGCCTGTCGTGGGACGAGGGCTCGACCACGTTCGCGGACGAGGGCCCCGCTGAGATGACCGCCAAGCTCCCGGAGATCCAGGCCCTGGTCGAGGAATACCGGACCAAGATCCTGGCCGGCGAGTTCGAGGTCTGCGACGCGCTCAACGAAACCGATGTCTGCGCGGCGCTGAAGTAAGTCGTCGTTGTGTACGTGTGGGGTGCTCGCTGCGCCGGGCGTTGTCCGGCGCAGCGAGCACCCCGCTTTCACATCCTATCGAAGAGAGGCGTTATGGCGCTGGCGCTTGAGATGACGGGGATCACCAAGTACTTCGCCTCGACCGACGTCAAGGCGAACGACAAGGTCGATTTTGCCGTGGAAGCGGGCGAGGTGCATGCCCTGGTCGGCGAAAACGGCGCCGGCAAGACCACGCTGATGAGCATCCTGTACGGCCTGGTCAAGCCGGATTCCGGTGAGATCAAGGTCGACGGCAAACCCGTCGTCATAACGCGGCCCGATGACGCCATCCGAAACGGGATCGGCATGGTGCACCAGCACTTCAAGCTGGTGCCGTCCTTCACGGTCGCGCAAAGCATATTGCTCGGCATGGAGCCCAACCGCGCCGGCTTCCTGACACCCAACGAGGAGAACCGGGCCGTGGCCGAGCTGGCCGAGCGCCACGGCCTCCCCGTCGACCCCAAGGCGCGCATCCGCGACCTGCCGGTCGGCATGCAGCAGCGGGTCGAGATCCTCAAGGTCCTCGAGCGCAACGCCCGGATCCTGGTGCTCGACGAGCCCACCGCCGTCCTCACCCCGCAGGAAGTCGCGGAGTTGATGCGGGTGGTGCGCAACCTCTCCAAGGCCGGTTACACCGTGGTCTTCATCACTCACAAACTGCTCGAGGTCGTGCGCGTGGCCGATCGCGTCAGCGTGATGCGCGCCGGGCGCAATGCCGGCAGCAAAGCGGTCGCCGAGACCACGGTGCCGGAGCTGGCGCGCATGATGGTCGGGCGCGAGGTGCTGCTCAAAGTCAACAAGGCCCCGCGCCAGGCGGGCGAGGTGGTGTTTGCAGCCGATGACGTCAGCGTCACCGATGTGCGCGGCTTCCCGGCCGTGACCCGCGTATCCTTCAACGTGCGCGCGGGCGAGATCCTGGGGATCGCGGGCGTCAGCGGCAACGGCCAGACCGAACTGGTCGAGGCCATCACGGGCATGCGCGCGCTCGACGGCGGCCGGTTGGTGATCAATACCAAGGACGCCACCACGCTCTCGGTGCGAGAACGGCGCGAACGCGGACTGGCGCACATCCCGGAAGACCGGATCCACGTCGGCCTCAACCTCGACACCAACCTTGACGAGAACCTGATCGTCTCGCGCTATCGGCTCGGGCAGTTCAACCGCGCCGGCTTCCTCAATCGCCGCAGCATGCGCGATTTCGCCGCCGACGTGATCAAGCGCTTCTCGGTCGCGGCAGCCGTCCCCGGCGGCGGCATTTCACGGCTCTCGGGCGGCAACATGCAGAAGATCGTGATCGGGCGTGAACTGGCCGGCGAGCCGTCGTTCATCGTCGCCAACCAGCCCACCCGCGGCCTCGACGTGGGCAGCATCGAGTTCGTGCATCGCTCCCTGGTCGAGGCGCGCGATCGCGGCGCCGGGATCCTGCTGGTCTCGGTCGAGCTAGAGGAGATCCTGGCCCTGTCCGATCGTGTGCTGGTCATGTACCGCGGCCAGATCCAGGGCGAGGTCGATCCCGCCACGGCCACCGAAGAACAGATCGGCCTGCTGATGGCCGGCGCCCACCCCGAGCCCGCCTCCGCCGCGGGCCCAGCGGCCTGACGCAACGAAAGGCAAGCCGATGACGCACGATCGTCTGAAACAATTCGACGCCTTCCTGATCCCGATCCTGGCCGTGATATCGGGCCTGTTGGTCTCGGTGGTGTTGGTCCTGCTGACGAAGACCTCGCCGATCGAGGCCTACCGGATCTTGTTCGTGGCCGGTTTTGGCTGCAACGACCTGACCCATTGCGCGCTGTTCACGACGCTCGAGCGCGCCACGCCCCTGATCCTCACCGGGCTCTCAGCGGTCGTGGCCTTCCGCTCCGGCATGTTCAGCATCGGGCAGGAGGGGCAGTATTTGCTGGGGGCCGTGGTCGCGGCCTGGCTGGGCTATGCCATCCAACTGCCGCCGGTCATCCACCCGATCTTCATCATGACCATGTCGATGCTGGCAGGCGCGGCCTATGGTTGGGTGCCGGGCGTCTTGCGGGTCAAGCTGGGCGTCAATGAGCTGCTGGTGACGATCGTGCTCAACGCCATCGCCGTGCTCTTCGCCGAGTACATGGTGCAATTTCCATTGCGCAGCGACCCGGGCGCGACCGCCCATTCGCCGATCATCGATCTCACGGCGCAACTGCCGACCTTCTTGCCCGGCTCGAAGTGGGGCGTGGGCTTCATCCTTGCGGTCCTGGCGGCCTACATCGTGTACGTATACCTGTGGCGCTCGACGCCCGGGTACGAACAGCGCATGGCCGGGCAGTCGAAACGGTTCGCGCTCTTCGGGGGCATCCCAAGCGATCAGGCTGCGATCCGCGCGATGCTGATCAGCGGCGCGCTGGCCGGGCTGGCCGGCTCGATCGAGATCCTGGGTGTGCATCGCCGCATCATGCAGGCGTTCTCGGTCGGGCTCGGCTTCGACGGCCTGTCGGTGGCGATCCTGGGGCAGACCCATCCGCTCGGGGTCGTGATCGTCGCGATCCTGTTCGCGGGTGTGCGGCTGGGCGCGCAGTTGGGGCTACAGCTCGAGGCCCAGATCCCGCGCGAACTCGGTGGCACGATGATCGGCCTGATCATCCTGTTTGTGGCGCTGCGCAAGTTCTACGAGGGCAACATCGAGCGCACCCGCAACTGGCTTGGGCGCTTCTTTAACCGCGGACAGTCTCGACCGGAGTGATAGGGGATCCCTCATGGAAGGCTTCTTCAGCGTCTTCACGATCGAGCTGTTCAACAGCGGCATCCGGCTGGCCACGCCGATCCTGCTGGCCGCGCTCGGCGGCGCGTTGTGCAACAAGGCCGGCGTGCTCAACCTGGCTTTGGAGAGCAAAATGCTCCTGGGCGCGTTCCTGGGCATCGTGGCGGCCTATTATCTCGGCAACACTTACCTGGGTATCCTGGTGGCGGTCATCGCCGGCGGCCTTCTGGGCTGGCTGTTCGCGTTCCTGTATCACCGCTATCAGGTCGATCTGGTCATCCTGTCGATCGCGCTCAACCTGATCATCCTGGAGTTGACGGTCTACATGATGCGCGTGATGTTTGGGCAAACCGGTTCCTGGTCCGACCCGAGCATCGTGCGCGTGCCGGACATCCACATCCCGTTTATCGAGGACATCCCGGTCCTAGGCGGGCTCCTGAGCGGCTACAACTTCATCGTCTACCTGTCGTGGGCGATCGCGCTCGTGTTGTATGTCGTGCTCTATCACACCAAGTTCGGGCGCCATATCCGCGCCGTCGGTGAGAACCAGGAAGCGGCCGAGACCGTCGGCATCAACCCGCGCCAGATCCAGACGATGGCGCTGGTGCTCTCGGGCATGCTGGCCGCGCTCGGCGGCGCGTTCCTGTCGGTCGGGCACCTCAAGCTCTTCACGCGCAACATGAGCAACGGCCGCGGTTGGACGGCCATCGCGGCGGCGCTCTTCGGGCTCAACCACCCGATCGGCACGTTCTTCGCCAGCCTGTTCTTCGGCTTCGCCGATGCCTTCTCGGTGCGCATCCAGAACGTCACCGATCTGCCGCCGAACCTGGTCGAGATCCTGCCCAACCTGGCGACCGTGCTCGTGCTGGTGCTGATCGCGCTGCGCGAGACCGTCACCCGCAGCATGGCTCGCGCCCGCACCCGCGCCCAGATCCGGGCCACGGCCGACGAGAAACCGGCCACGACCTAGGATTCAGCCGCGGATTTCGCGGCAAAATCCCCGAATGACCCTACGCACCATGCGACGACCGGTCTTCATCGACACCGACGTCGGCCTCGGCACGCCCGGCGCCGAGATCGACGACGGCGCCGCCCTGTTGGTGCTGCTGCGCGCACCGCAGGTCACGGTGGTCGGCTGTGGCAGCGTGCACGGCAACGTGGAGATCGAGGCCGCCGACCACAACCTGCGCCGGATCCTGGCGGCCGAGGATCGCGGCGATCTCCCGGTCGGGCGTGGCGCCGCCCTGCCCCTGCTTGAGGATCCGGCCTGGTTCGCCAATTGGAAGGCCGGCTACGGCCCGACGGAACCGCTCCCGGGTTCGGGCGGGTTGCCCCCGACCGCCGCGCTGCTGATCGACGCTGCGCGGGCGCATCCGGGCGCGCTGACGGTGCTGGCGGTCGGGCCACTGACCAACCTGGCGCTGGCTGCGCGGCTGGCGCCCGACATCGTGCCGCTGGTGCGCGAAGTGGTCACGATGGGCGGCGCATTCGGCGGCGAGGACGATGCCGCTCAGGCCACCACGGCCGAGTTCAATGCCCGCTGCGACCCCGAAGCGGCCGCGATCGTGCTCGGGGCTGGCTGGCCGGTGCGGTGTTTCGGGCTCGAGATCACGCGGCGCGTGCACTTCAGCCGCGCCGACTTCGCCGGCCTGACCGACACCCAGGCCGTGCCCGCCCTGCTCAAACGGCAGGCCTCGGGCTGGATCGATCGGGTGGAAGCCCAGGGCTGGGAGCACGACGGCTGCTCGCTCCACGACGCCGTGGCGGCTGCGGCTCTAGTGGACGAAACCCTGGCTCAATATCGGGCGGGGGAGGTCTCGGTCGAACTGACGGAGCGGGGCCGCCGGGGATGCATGCAACTCAGGCCGCGGGCCGATGGGCGAGTGCGCGTCGCGGTGGATCTGGACGTCGCGCGCTGCAAGCACACGATCTGGTCGGCCGTGGCCGGCAGCTGAGTTCGGGCCCTCTGCGGCCTTTCCCAATATCCGGCCACATCCGGCCATTCCGGGGATCGACGCCTACCGGCCCAAAACGGCCCGAAGATCCGGCGGACGATAGCGCTCCGACTTGAGCACCTTGCCATCCGCCCGGAGCACCGGCTTGCCGTCGGCATCGAGCTTGCTCAGGTTACTGGCGTGCACCTCGGCGAACAAGGCCTCGGCCTCGGCCTGCAACCCATGCGCCACGTAGGTGCCATACAACACGTAGGCCAGATCGCTGAGCGCGTCCGCCACGCCGACGAGATCGCCGGCCTCGGCCGCGCGCCGGTACTCGTCGAGTTCCTCGGCGATCAGGCGTACGCGCAGCGCCTGCACCTCGGGCGGGATGGCGCCGGTCGGCGCGTCGTTGCGGTAGGCGCCAAAGGCGCGGTGGAAGTCGTCAACGGCCTGGATCTGAGCGCGCATGATTCTAACCTTCGACCTGACAGGTCGACTCGTGATTCTCGGCAAAACAGGCCCATTCAAAAAGCGTATTCAAACAAAACGGGGCCGTTTTCCAACCTGAGGCACACACGCACGGGCCCGGATCGCTTCCGCAACCCGGGCCCGCTAACGCACAATCAGCAATCACAAATCATCAATCACCAATCACCTTGATCCCCAGCTCCTTGAGCTGCTTCTCCTGCGCGGTCGAGGGCGCGCCGGCCATGACGTCGAGCGCGGCCTGGTTCTTGGGGAAGGCGATCACTTCGCGGATGTTGGGCTCGTCGGCCAGCAGCATCACAAGCCGGTCGATGCCCGGCGCCATGCCGCCATGCGGCGGCGCGCCGTACTCGAAGGCCTCGAGCATATGCCCGAATTTGGCCTCGATCTCCTCGGACGGCAAACCCAGGCGCTCAAAGATCTTGAACTGGATGTCGCGCCGGTGGATGCGGATCGAGCCGGACGCCATCTCATAGCCGTTGCAGACCATGTCGTAAGCATCGGCCAGTACAGCGCCCGGGTCGGTGTCCATCAATTCGAGGTGCTCGGCCTTGGGCATGGTGAACGGATGATGCTCGGCGTCCCAACGTTTTTCGTCGGCGTTCCAGGCGAACATCGGGAAGTCCACGATCCAGGCGAAGGCCAGCACGTTCGGGTCGGCCAGCTTGAGCCGGTCACGGAAGAGCAACCGCATGGCGCCCAGGGTCTTGTGGGCCACGGCGGCGCTGTCGGCGACGAAGAGCACCAGGTCGCCCTCCTTGGCGCCGGTCAGGCCCTGGATTTCCTCGACCTCGCCGGGGGTGATGAACTTCTGCGCGGTGCCGCGCACGCCCTCGGCCGTCAACGCCAGCGTCGCCAGGCCCTTGGCGCCCTGCTCCTTGGCGAAGGTCGTCAGGTCGTCGACCTCCTTGCGCGAGTAGCCGGCGCAGCCGGGCACGACGATGCACTTGACCACGCCGCCGCTGCCGAGCGCAGCCTGAAAGACTTTGAAGCCGCTCCCGGCCATAATCGCGCTCAGGTCGTACAGCTCGAGCCCGAAGCGCAGGTCGGGCTTGTCGGAGCCGTAGCGCGCAACCGCCTCACGATACGCGAGCTTGCGCCAGGGCGTCTCGAGCAGTCGCTTCCCGGGCGTGACCACCGGGATCATGGCCGTGTAAAGCTCTTCGACCAGCGCCAGCACGTCGTCGCGCTGGACGAACGACATCTCCAGGTCGAGCTGCGTGAACTCAGGCTGGCGATCGCCACGCAGGTCCTCGTCGCGGAAACAACGCGCGATCTGGAAGTAGCGGTCGACGCCGGCCACCATCAACAGCTGCTTCAGCTGCTGCGGGCTCTGCGGCAGCGCGTAGAACTGGCCGGGGTGGACGCGCGACGGCACCAGGTAGTCGCGCGCGCCCTCGGGCGTGGTCTTGAACAGGATCGGGGTTTCGACCTCGATGAAGCCGCGTGAGTCCATGAAGTCGCGCATGAACTTGACGACTTTGTGGCGCAGGATCAGATTGCGCTGCATCCGCGGGCGGCGCAGGTCGAGATAGCGGTGCTTGAGCCGCACCTGCTCGTCGGTGTTGTCGTCGTCGAGCTGGAAGGGCAACACCTTCGACGGCCCGAGGACCTCGATGGCGTGCGCCTCGACTTCGACGGCGCCGGTGCTCAACTTGGGGTTCTCGCTCCCGGCCGGGCGGGCCCGGACAACGCCGGTCACCTGCAGCACGAACTCGTTGCGCGCGGTTTCGGCGACGGCATGGGCGGCCACGGCATCAACCCCGGCGAAGCCGGCAGGGTCAGCCACGACCTGGGTGCGGCCGTAGCGGTCGCGGAGGTCGATGAAGATCAGCTTGCCGTGATCGCGGCGGGTGTCCACCCAACCGCTGAGCGTCACGGTCTGGCCGATGTGTTCGGCGCGCAGGTCGCCACAGGTGTGTGTCTTGTACATTGCTTCCTCACGTGCGGGGCCGGAAAACCTCCGGCGCCCAAAACAAAACCGCCCGGCTTTTCAGCTCGGGCGGTGATCGTTGCAGCGGCGACGTTCAGTCAGCCGGCAGCCAGACGCGCCCGAGCGAAGCGATTATCGTTCGAGTTCGCGCCATCAGCCAGTGGGCATGGTTGCCAGGACATAGAGGCATTATACACGGAGGAGGGAAGAGGGAGGAGCGTCAGGCGCGGCAGCGTTCGCTCCTCCCTCCGCTCACGTCCCTCCTCCCCCTTCAGAATGCCGAAAGCCCCGTCAGGTGTCTTCCCAAAACGAGCTTCATGATCTGCGACGTGCCTTCGTAGATCGTCAGGACCCGGGCGTCGCGGACCAGACGTGGCAGCCCGGTCTCCTCGAGATAGCCGCGTCCGCCGTGCACCTGTACGGCTCGATAGGCGCAGCGGTTGGCGGCCTCGCTGGCAAAGAGTTTCGCGGTCGCTGCGGCTTCGCTAAACGGCTGCCCGGACTCCTTGAGCACGATAGCGCGCTCGAGCAAACCGCGCACCGCCTGCGCGTCGACGTGGATGTCGGTCAGGAGCTCTTGCACAAGTTGATGCTGCGCGACCGGCTTGCCGAACTGGCGCCGCGATTGGGCGTACACCAGGCTGAGCTCGAGCGCCACGTCACAGACCGCGCATCCGGCCACGGCCGCCGACAAGCGGCCGTGGTCGAGGCTGTACAGCGCGATCCGCAGCCCGCCGCCGACCGGGCCGAGCACAGAGGCATCCGGCACAAAAACGTCTTCGAGGTCGATGTGCGAAGGCAACGCGGCGCGCAGCCCCATCTTGCCCGTCATGACCTCGGTCCGCACCCCCGGGCCGGGCTCGACCAGGAAAGCCGTGATCTCCGGTCCGCGACGCTCGCTGCCCGCGCCGCTCCGCGCAAAGATCAGCATGACGCCGGCGCGCGCCGCGTTGCCGATCCACATCTTGCGGCCGTTCAGCCGCCAGCCGCCGTCGACGCGTGCCGCGCTCGTCGTCATCTCGGCCGGATTCGAGCCGGCATCCGGCTCCGAGAGACCGAAGGAAACCAGGATCTCGCCCTTCGCAGCCGGGACCAAATAACGGCGCTTCTGATCCTCGCTGCCGTGCGCCAGCAGCGTCAGGCCGACCAGGCTGTTCTGGATCGACAGCATCGAGCGAAACGACCCGCAGCCGCGCTCGATCTCGCCCATCAGCGTCGCATACTCGCGCAGGCTCAGGCCCAATCCGCCCCACTCGGGCGGGATGAGCATGCCGAACAACCCGAGCGCGCGCATCTGATCGACAAGCGCCCAGGGGGTCTCCTCCCGCGTTTCGTACGCGCCGATGACGGGTTTGACCTGTTCCTCGACAAAGTTACGAACAGACTGGCGCAGAGTGGCAAAATCGCTCATAGTTCCTCGCTGACGGGCGGCGGGTCTGGCTCGACCCCGGCCCGGATTTAGCCTATTCTATGCGTCGTACGAGCGACGGCGCGACGACTGCTTGGGGCTGGGAACCGAGCCGCCGACGGAAGGGTCGATCCCACCCACACTGGAGGGAGTCTGACGATGGACAACGGAACCATCCTGCTGCTCGTCCTGGCGGCAATCATCCTCCCGATTTGCGGATTGATCATCGGGATGATCGTTGTGATTGGGGCGTTGGTTCGGCGAAACGCGAACCAGGCCGGAGAACTTAAAACCCGTTGGGCCGCGATCGCGCAGAGCCACGGCCTGACCTTCAACGCGGGGACGGCCCTGCAGGATCCGTCGCTGACCGGCACGATCGACGGTCTGACCGTCACGCTCACGCTGACGCGCTATCAGATGGGCAGCAACGGCATGAGCCATGC
>JAEURK010000064.1 GCA_016789175.1 Anaerolineales bacterium | reverse complement strand
TCGCAACACACGCGGCGGGCGACGGCCCCGCGGGGCCGTCGCCCTCCTCTCATGAGTCGCGTTCGTCTGGTTCGGACGCTTCAGGCGGCGTCGCCGTGATAGGGCACCTCGATGATCACGATGTTGCGGAGACCGAGCAGGCCCAAACGCAGGAAGAACACGGTCTGCATGTGCAGGATGTTCTGCCAGGGCTTCTCAGGCAGGAACTCGGGCACAACCACGGTCAACATATCGCCGATCTGACGCTGTGCGGCAACCTCGCGGATGTACTGGATCATGGGCTCGATCAACGCGCGATACGGCGAGGGGATCAGCACCAGCCGCACGCCGTCGCCCCAGGTCTCCCATTTGGCGCGCAGCTTGGCCTCTTCGCCCTCATCGAGCGCGACGTGCACGGCTGTGACGTCGTCGGAGAGCGAACGGGCGTAGTTGAGCGCGTGCAGCGTGCCGCGGTGCACGCCGCCGATCGGCAGCACCACCCGGTTGCGACGGACGCGGGCCGGGGCGCCAAACGTGTCGAGCGAGAGTTTCTTGGCCAGGGCACGGTAATGGTTGTGAATCTGGAAGAACACGAACACCAACGACGGGATAAGGATGACGATGATCCAGGCTCCGGACTCGAACTTCGTGACGGCGAAGATGATCATCACCACGAACGACATCACCGAGCCGAAGCCGTTGATCGCCATCTTCAGCTTCCACTTTGGTTCGTGGTGCAACACCGAGCCGATGCCCTGCACGGTCTCACCGGGCTTGAGGGTGCGCGAACGCCACCAGCGGATCGCCATGCCGCCTTGCGACAGCGTGAACGACAGGAAGACGCCGATCGCGTAAAGCGGGATCAGGGCCGAGGTCTGGGCCTGAAACACCATCACCAGCAGCGCCGCCACGGCCGCGAGGACGATGATCCCGTACGAGAACACCAGGCGGCTGCCCCGGTAGGTCAGCTGCTTGGGCAGGAAGCCGTCGCCGGCGGCCAGCGCGGCCAGACGGGGGAAGTCGGCGTAAGCCGTGTTGGCTGCCATCACCAGGATCAGGGTCGTGCTCCCGAGCAGGGCCAGGTAGGGCAGGCTGCCGGCGCCGTAGATCACGGCGCCGATCTGTGAGAACACGGTCTGTTCATGCGAGGCAACTGCGCCGGCCTGCTGCGCCAGGAAGGTGATGCTGAAGAACATCGTCGACAGGATCGCGGTCATCCAGATCAGGGTGATGCCGGCGTTGCGCGAGCGCGGTTCCTTGAAGGCCGTGATTCCGTTGCTGATCGCCTCGACCCCGGTCAGGGCCGTGCAGCCGCTCGAAAACGCGCGCAGGATCAGGAAGGCGCTCAGGCCCTGCAAGGCCTCGTGCATCGGCTCGACGCCGGTGACGCTGCCCAGCGTGCCCGTAAAGAACTGGTAGTAGCCGACGCCGATCGTCAGCAGGGTCGCCGCCAGAAAGAAGTAAGTCGGCACGGCAAACGCGAGGCCCGATTCCTTGACGCCGCGCAGGTTGATCAGCGTCATGAAGGCGATAAAGCCCAGCGCGATCTCGACCCGGTACTCCAGCAGGGCCGGAAACGCCGACGTGATCTGGGCCACGCCGGAGGAGATCGATACCGCCACCGTCAGGATGTAGTCGGTCAGCAGCGCTGCCCCGGCGACCTGCGCCGGGCTTTCGCCCAGGTTGTCACGCGCGACGATGTAGGCGCCGCCGCCGCCCGGGTAGGCGTGGATCGTCTGTTCGTACGAGACGGTCACGATCACCAGCAAGATGATGATGGCGATGGCAATCGGTAACGAAAACGCGTAAGCGGCCGCGCCGGCGCCGGCCAGCACCAGCAAGATCTCGTCGGTGGCGTACGCCGTCGATGACAGCGCATCGGAGGCGAAGACTGCCAGGCCGACCTTCTTGCTGATCGTTTGGTGCGGGGCCTCGGCTGTGGAGAGCGGCCGTCCGGTCAGCCAATGGCGCCAGCTGCGTTGCGGACCGGCCTCCGGCCCGCGAATGATGGTTGTGCTCATAAAGGATGTGTTCAAGCCTCCCAAATCGATCGTCAGAGCGAACGTGCGGGGTCGACACCCCTACAGCGCAAGGATGATGATCTCGATGATGGCGGTTCCGCACAGCAGGGCTGTTGTGACCCAACCCTCGGTGCCAACCTCAATCTGTACCTGCAGAAAACCGAAAAGGATGATGACCGCGATCGGCACGACCCAGGCTCGTACGCGCGTGGCCAGGCTCTGGAGTTGCGCGGGCGCTTCGACCGACAACTCGGTCAGCACGCACACCGGCACCTGGAAACGATCTCGGATCACCTCTGCCAAAGGCCTCGGGCGTCGCAACCAGCGGCCTGGGTCGGCCTGGCCTTGAGCGCAGACTACGACGTCGCCGGCCGTGATCACATGAGGCAGGATCTTGAGCCATTCGCGAGTCGGGCTGACATGCAGGTCGACCTGGATCCGGTGCGGCGCGGCGATCAGGGCGGCCAGGGTGGTCAGGCTGCGGCGCGTCGCCCAGAGGTCACGGGCCGTGTCGCTTTGCGCCACCAGCAGGACCGGCAGCTCGCGCGGGGCCGCCAGAGCCTGGATCTGGGCGGCAAACTCTGCCAGGTTTCGATCCAGCCACGGCACGAGTACGACCAGCCGCCCAGAGGGCGGCTCCTCGCGCTTTGTTGCCGCAACAACCGGGACGGGGGTTGACGGCCGAACAGGGTCGACATCCGTTAAGGTCGGTGAGGCGGGCAGGGTGATCGCTGGTGCGCGTGCGGTCATAGGGTGGTCGATCTTCCCGGCGCACGAAAACGAACAATGCGCCCAAAGGTGACTCTAGGAGGCCGGAATAAAGCCGTGACAAAGATTCCGCCCAACCCCATAAGGGAAAAATAAAGAGCCGAAGATGGTCCGGACGGTCCCCCCCAAGAGGAGAAGGGGCGAGCGGCGACGCTATAATGCGGGCGAGATGGAGAGGAACCGATGACTGTCCCACGGATCCGGGCCGTGGCCACGGGAACGGCCCAGTATGCGCTCACGGTGGTTGTGATCGCATTGGCCACGGCCGTGATGCAACCGCTCCGCGACTTCCTGGGCGCGCCGATCGTGGCGTTGCTCTACCTGCTCCCGATCGTCCTGACGACCTGGATCTGGGGTCTCGGAGCCGGGATCGCCGCGTCATTCTGTGCCTTCCTGGGCTTCAACTACTTCTTCATCGCCCCCTATTTCTCGTTGTCGGTCCATCGCGTTCAGGATTTGCTGGCGCTACTGGTGTTCTCGGTCGTCGCGGTGGTGATCAGCCAGCTGGTCGGCCGTGCCCGCGCCAGCCTGGCTCAAGCCCAGGCCCGCGAGCGCGAGGCCACGCACCTGTACGAGCTCAGCGTGGCTCTGGCCGGACTGCAAAACCAGGATGCGATCACGTCCGTGATCGAAGCTCGGGCCCAAAGCGTGTTCAATGCGCGCGCCGCGCTGGTGTCGTTGAGCGGCTCTGAGCGCGATGCGCCCTATGAACGCGGTCCGGTGGACGCGGTGATCGGTCTCTCCACGGCGCGCGGGCGCCTGGGTGAGATCCGATTGTGGCTCGATCATCCGCCGCTCTCGTTGGCCGAGGAGCGGTTGGCGCGCGCCTTTGCCAGTCAATGCGCCCTGGCGCTTGAGCGAGCGGCGTTGGCCCAGTCCGAACAGCGCGCCCAGGTGCTGGAGGCCAGCGATCAGTTCAAAACGGCCCTGTTGTCATCGGTGTCGCACGAACTGCGCACCCCGCTGGCGACCATCCGGGCCGCCGCGACCAGCCTGCGCGCGGGTGAGGTGGGGTGGGGCACAACCGCCGGCGAAGACCTGGTGGCCGCGATCGACGACGAAGCCCAACATCTCAACCGTCTGGTCGGCAATCTGCTCGATATGTCGCGGATCGAGGCCGGTGCGCTCAAACCGCAGCGCCAGTGGAATCTGTTGGCCGAGATCGTGGACGGCGTGTTGGCACGCATGGCGCGCGTCAGCAAGCAACACCATCTCGCCGTGGATGTGCCCGATGATCTGCCCTTCGTGTCGGTCGACTACGTGCAGATCGAGCAGGTCCTGACCAATCTGTTGAGCAACAGCCTGAAGTATGCGCCGCCAAACAGCACGATCAAGATCACGGCGACCGAGCGTGAGCCCGGATCTGTGGAGGTCACGGTGGTCAATCAGGGGCCGCCGGTGCCGGCCGAGCATCTCGAGCGGATCTTCGATAAGTTCTACCGCGTCAACGCCGGTGACCGGGTCACGGGCACCGGGCTGGGCCTGTCGATCTGCAAAGGCATTGTCGAGGCGCATAGCGGCCGGATCTGGGCCGAAAACGTGCCGGGCGGGTTTGCGTTCCACTTCACCCTGCCGACGACCCAAGACGGCCAGGCGCCGCCGCGCCTGCCCAGCGACCTGGAGGTCGGATGAAGACCGCGCCGCATATCCTTGTGATCGATGACGAGCCGCAGATCCTGCGGGCCCTGCGCACGATCCTGACCGAGAAGCACTTTCGTGTGACGACGGCCAGCCGGGGCGAAGAGGGGCTGGCGCTGGCGGCGGCCAACCCGCCCGACATCGTCATCCTCGATCTGGGCCTGCCTGATCTCGACGGCACCCAGGTGTGCGCGCGTCTGCGCGAGTGGACGCAGATCCCGATCATCGTGTTGTCGGTGCGCGACGGCGAGATGGACAAGGTCGCGGCGCTCGATCACGGCGCCGACGATTACCTGACCAAACCGTTTGGGATCGAGGAGTTGTTGGCGCGCGTGCGGGTGGCTCTGCGTCACGCGGCCCAAACCCGGACCGAGAAGGCGACCGCGGTCCGCGCCGGCGCCCTGATGATCGACCTGGTCAACCACGCTGTCACGCGCGATGGCGAGCTCGTCAAGCTGACGGCGACTGAATTCAAGCTGCTGGCCTATATGGCCGCCAACGTCGGGCGCGTCCTCACGCACCAGAGCATCTTGACGCATGTCTGGGGCGAGCCGGAAGCCAACCACGTCGAGTATCTGCGGGTCTTCATGCGGCAACTGCGCAAGAAACTCGAGCCGGAGCCGGAGCGTCCGCAGTTTCTGGTGACCGAGCCGGGGGTCGGCTATCGTTTTTTGGCGGATGCGTGAGCGCCGGGCCGGTGCCCGGTCTAAAGCATCGCGGCGCGCCAGCGCCGGATTTGGTCGAGGCTGGCGGTGGCCCCGCCGCAAACGACCACCAGGATCGTATCGAATCGCTCCAACCCGGGGGCGCGTTCATACACCACCGCCAGGCTTGCGCCACAGGCGGGCTCGACCAGCACACGGTGGTCGTCGAGGAATCGCTCGCAGGCCGTCAGCGCGTCCTGATCGGTCACCACCAGGCTTTCGATCGGGCGCCGCTTCGCCCAGGCCACAGCCTGATCGCAGACCCGTTTGGCGCCCAGGGTAGCGGCGATGCTGGTGATCTGCTCCAGCGAGACCGGCTGCCCGGCCGCGAGCGCCGCCCGAAACGAGGCCGCGCCGGCGGTCTCGACGGCCACGATCGGCACCTGCCCCCAATCGTGGCGCTCCAGACCTTCGCTCACCCCGGCCAGCAAGCCGCCGCCGCCCACGGATAACACGATCGCGTCCGGCTTGAGGCCGGTACGCGCGACCTCCTCGATGAGCGTGGCATGCCCCTGCCAGACCAACGCATCGTCGAACGGATGGATGAAGGCATCCGCAGCCCGGATCAAGGATTGCGCCAGCACGTTGGCTTCCTGCCAGCTGGCCCCGTGCACGATCACTTCGGCGTTTTCCTGGCGCAGAAGCTTGATCGCCGTCTCCGACGTCGTCTCAGGGACGACCACGGTCACCGGCAGGCCCAGCGTGCGCCCGGCGTAAGCCACGGCCAATCCGGCGTTGCCACCCGACGATGAGATGAAGCGTTGCGCGCCGCGCCGCCGGTACGTCTCGCAGGCATGGCCAATGCCGCGGATTTTGAACGAGCCGGCGGGCTGGAGCGCGTCGAGCTTCAACCAGACCGACCGCTCCGCGATCAAACTCAGCGGTCGGGAAAGGAGCAACGGCGTCTCGATATGAAGCGGCATGTCAGCTCGCGCGACCTTCCACAACCACGTCCGGCTGGGCCGTCTCAGCCCGGCTGGCCGTGTATTCCGGCACCGTCACCATTGCGGGCCGCTCGCGCTCGGCGATTTCCTCGACGTCGAGGTAGTAGCTGCCGGCTTCCTGGCGGATCAGCTTCATGGTCTTGTTTACATCGGCGACGAAGGCGCGCTGGTCATTGCCCTCGAGTTTGCGGAACACGGCCTGCAAGATTGCGAACGACATCTTGCTGAGGGCGTCCAGCTCCTGGTTGTGGTGGACGCGCTCGAGCAGGTCGACCTGGGCGATGCCCTCGATCCCAAAGCGATCGAAGATGTCGATCACCATCCCGATCTCGACGCCGTAGCCGCTGAAGAACGGGATCTGTTCGAGGGCTGTGCGGCGCCCGGCGTACTCGCCCGAGAGCGGCTGGATGATGCCCGAGAGCTCGGGATAGAACAGGTTGAGCAACGGCCGGGCGGTCAGTTCGGTCACCCGTCCGCCGCCGCCGGCCTGGGTCTTGTCGCCTACCCGGAGCGGGCGCTGGTAAAAGCCCTTGACCAGTTGCACTTTGGGATTGAGCAGCAGCGGTCCGATGATTCCGTAGACGAAGCGCGGATCGATGTTGACGATGTCGGTGTCGATCCAGGCCACAATGTCGCCGCGCGTTACCAGCAGGCTCTTCCACAGCGCCTCGCCCTTGCCCTTCCGGGCTCCCAGCCTGGGCAGGATCTCCTGGTGGATGTAGACGGGCACGCCGAACTCGCTTGCGATCTCGCGGGTGCGGTCGTTCGAGTTCGAGTCGATCAACACCATCTCGTCGATCAACGGCACCCGTTGCATCAGCTCGCGCTGGATGGTGCCGATGACGGTGCCGACCGTCTCTTCCTCGTTCAGAGCCGGCAACGCCAGGCTGATCGTCAGGCCTTGCTGGTGCTTGAGCGCCACCAGCCGCTCGAGATCCGCGAATTCGTCGGTGTGATACGTGTTCTCGGCAAACCACTTATCGACCAGGATCGAGATGGCGCCGGCCCCGGCGCTTTCATCAGGAGCGGCTTCGGTCATCGGCCGCCGCGTCTTGACGACGATGACCGGGCAATCTGCCTCGGCCAGCACTCGGTCGGCGATAGCGCCGAATGAGGCATGATCGAAGCTGGGGCGGGCCGCGGCGCCCATGATGATCAGGTCACCGCCGACCTCGGCCGCCTCGCTCAGGATCGTGTCGGCCGGTCGTTCGGTCACGGCGCTCCGCTTGCTGACATCGGGCAGGCGTGCTAACACGCGCTCAAGCCCGCGGAAGGCCGCGCTGGTGCCGCTCTCGCCCGGGGCGCGCAGGTGGACGGCCGTGAGGTGCTGGGGGCGCAGATCCAGGCCGATCCGCAGCGCAAGCTCGGCATGCGGGCCGCCGCGGACCGGGACGAGCGCATGAGCCGGGCGGCGCGGGACGTCGCCCCGCACCAGCGCGACGTCGCACGGCGCGCCGGCGAGCACGTCGGCCGCCGTGATCCCGAGCGCCTCCAGATGGCCGTCGATGTCGAGGATCATGAGGTCGGGGTCCTCCGACTCGACCACACGCCGTAGATCGTCCCACGGCGCGTGCGCGACCAGGACCCGGCCGCGGGCGCGCACGCCTTCGGCCAGGTCGAGCTCCTTGAGCCGCGCGCGGACCTGGCGGGCCAGCGCTGCGCCCGCGCTGAGCGGCTGATCGCCGGCGAGATGCACGATGCCGACCAGCACGACTTCGGTGGCGACGGCGCGCGCCGCCTCGATCGCGCGCAGACCGCCGAAGCCGTGAACGACGGGCACGAGCGCCCGGCGTAGCGAAGGGAAAAGACGTCGGGTGGTCATGGTGAGATGATCCTGGAGACGGCTCCGAACCGGACAAGCCAGGGTGGTGTCGGAGCGCGACAGAACGGACTAACGATTGAGGCGAGCGCCGCCCCCAGGCGTCAGTCGATCAGGGGGGCGATGTCGCGATCGTACACCTGCTGCCAGGTGTAGGCTGCGCGTGCACGGGCTGCCAGACGCGCGGTTGGGGCCGAGCGAAGCACAACAGCCACCTGCCGGGCCAGGACGACGGGGTCCGCCTCGGGCGAGAAATATGTGGCCTCGTCGAGGCCCAGGCCGCGCAGCGGGGGGATGTCGGTGCAGAACACCGGCAGACGGCTGAAAGCTGCTTCGAGCACCGGGATGCCGAAACCTTCTTCGCGGCTCGGCAGGAACAGGGCATCGGCCAGATGGAAGAAATCGGCGATCACGGCGTCCGGCAACATGTGCCGGCTCTGTTCGGCCATGAAGATCGCCGCCTTTCCCAGCCCCAACTCGGTTCGCAACGCGCGCAACTCATTAAAGTATAGTTCGTTTTCGGCGCTGTGGGCACCCAAAGGGCCCGTGACCACGAGGGTCGCGCGCGGCATCTCCTGGCGCAGGGCCGCCAGCATCCGTAACGCTAACTCGATGTTTTTGCGAGGCGTGATCCGCACCGGCAGGAGCAGGATCGGCCACGCGTCGAGCAGCCGGGACTCCGCCAGCCAGGTCTTCATGAACGGCTCGATCTTCATAAACGTCGCGTAATCGACGCCGTTCGGCACGACATGAATGGTCGCCGGATCCTGCCCGCTCAATTTGGACCATTCCACTCGTCGCAACTCGGAGACGACGACCTGCATCGCCCCGGGCCAGGCCGTGCGCAGGAGTTCCCAGGGGGGGCCGGCGTGCAGTTGCGCACGGTAGCGCGGCATTACCCAGGCCAGATCATGGTGCCAGAGGATCAGGCGTTGATGCCGGGCCGGGCCGGCATGCCGTTTGTGCAGCGCCGTGGTTAGCGCCAGGTTCTTGTTGAGCGAGCAAACGTTGTGGGCGATGACGATCTGGGCATCGTGCAGGGCGGCGGCCAGATCGAGGCTGAGCTTGTCGACCAGCTGTTTGAAACGCGGAGTGACGTGGCCGGCCGCGAGTTCGGCGTTGACCATATCGACCTCGGCGTGGCGAGAGTCGACCAGCGGGACTCGCTCGAACGCAACCCGAGCGTCGATGGCGTCGCCGCGGGCGGCGATGATGCGCACGTCATGGCCGGCGTCCGCCATCAGACGGGCGTGATGGCCGAGCACGCTCTCAACCCCGCCGACGATCGGCGGAGCCGAGTGATGGATCAAGGCAATGGTGGCCATGCGGTGAGCGCCTTGGCGTCAGCCCCCATACCCGAAGCAGTCGGCCAGCAGGGCATGCAGACGCAGCTCGAGCATGCTATACGAAAAATAGCGCTTGGCGAGGGCGTAGTTCTCTTCGGCCCAGGCCGCGGCCAGGTCGCGATCGAGCAGCACCTGGCGCACGGCGCTCAGTGTGGAGTCACTGATGAAGCCGTCGAACTCGACCACCCGGAAGCCCTTGGGCTTGATGTCGACCTCGTAGATCGAATAGTTGTTGACGACCAGGGGCCGCCGATAGTAAACGGCCTCGAGGAAAGCGTTGCCGAAGCCCTCGATCGTCGACGGGTAGGTCACCAGGTCGGCGTGCGGGTACACATCGCCCAGGGTGTAGATCTTGCGGCCATCGGGCGTCGTGGCGCGCGTGTCGCCGACCTGGTCGGCCTCGAAGCTGATCGGTACGCCCAGCAACTCAGCGAACTCATGCACGCGCTTTTCGTAGGCCGTGCCCTCGTCGCCGGCGGCATGTGAGATCACCAGCCTGGCCTTGAACCCCAACCGGCGCACGAGCTCGATCGCGTGCTCGATGCCCTTGCGCTGGATGATGCGCGTCGGCTGGAGCACCAGGTACTCACCGTCCTGTATGCCCAGATCCTGTCGCACCGTCGCGCAGTAGGCATCCGGCGGCGGCGGCGGCGTGTCGAAATCCATGACGTTCGGGATCACGCGTGAGTACACGCCGTGGCGCGAAGCCAGCTGTTGCGCCTGCACGGTGTTGATGACCACATGCCGGATCGAGGGCAGCACCGGTGGGAAGGCCGTGGCGATGTAATCGCCGACGCAGTTGACGGCGAAGCGCTGCCGTTCCCAGTGGAAGTCGTGATGGTGCGCGATCGTGGGGAAGCCGGTCTCAGCGATGAATTCGGTCAGCGCCAGACCGAGGGGCAGGTTGAGCGGGATCGTGCTGGCGTTCTCGATGATCAGCAGCTCGACTTCGAAGGACCGCACGAAGCCGTAGAGCTCCTTCTTGAGGTAATCCTTCAGTTCCTGGACCTGCCGGGAGACGTGGGGCGGGCGGATATAGATCGAGAAGAAATCGCGATGCAGCCCGACCAGATCCGGCCGCGAGGCCCGGGTCTGTTCAGGTGTGCCCCAGGTCCCGGCGTAGGCGACGCTGTTGATCGCGTCGACCGCGGGGTGTCGATAGAAAGCTTCCGGCACGACCCGGCTGATCGTCTCGGGCCGATCGCTCTGGCCCGAGAAGTAGAAGCAGGTATGGCCGAGTCTTTCGAGCACCGTGGCCCACTTAGCGGTCTCGAGCGAGACCCCATCCGTGCCGGCAAACCGCGTGGAGATGAAGCCGATACGATGCGACATAGAAAGAAGATTCTAGCACGATGCGAACCAGGCTCGCACTGACGCGCCTGCGTCGTATGCCCGGGCGCGTTGTCTGGGGCGAATTCTTGCCACGAATTGTGACGAATTATCACGAATGAGCGATGACTGCTCGAGACAACCTTCGTGCTGATTCGCTTCAATTCGCGCCATTTGTGGCAAAGATCCGGCGTGATCGGGCCGCGTCTGAACCGGGATGACAACGCGTGCCTGCACACCCTGCGTCACCCTAATTTCCGGGCGCTGCCGCGGGTTTGCCCATGCGCCCGACGGTCCAGTGTACGGCAAACGAGATCAAAGCCACGACCAGGATCAGCAGCCCTTTCCCCGTTTCCAGCGACGCCTGGGGCAGATCGCTGAAGCGCAAGGTGTGCTCTACGGCGACGTAGGCCAGGGTCGTGACGAGTGCGGCCGCGAGGCCGATGAGTGTCTGCCCGTTGGCGCCTTTGCCGACCGGCACGCCGCTCAACAGCGCCAGCATCAGCACCAGGGCTTCGAAGCCGGTGCCGGTCATGGCCATGCCGACGCCCAGGCGCCCGGCCATGGCCACACCCACCAGGCCGGCGATCAGGCCCGAGAATGCAAATAGGGCCGTCATCCATGCGATCCGGGTCAGGGGCCCGCTGCCGGCGTCTTCTTGCTTCAGGTTTGGCCGCGAGCGCATCAGCGCCAGAGTCAGGAGGATCGTGCCGGCCAGGGCCAGCAGCAGACCGCCCCAGCCCCACACGGGCGAACCAAGGATCTCCATGTCTTCGATCCTGACCGGTGCGCTGTCGGTGAGGATGAACGCGATCCCGCGCAGCAGCGTTAACGTGCCCAGCGTGATCAGCGCCGGATGCAACCGCGTCAACCCGATCAACAGCCCATTGACCAGGCCGACCACGAACGCGCCGAACACCGCCACGGCTGCGGCGGCCACAACCCCGATTTCCGGTGCGAGGAGCCCGATCGTCACGCCGACCCAGCCGACGACGGCGCCGATCGATAAGTCGATCCCACCCACCGATAACAGCAGCGTGCCGACCACGGCTAACGCCCCGTACATCACCCAGATCGTCGTCCAGCCTTCGATCATCCTGGGGCTGAACTCTCCCAGGGCCAGGGCTGCTCCAACAGAGAACAGAGCCGCGACGATCAGGACGATCAGCCAGATGCCGCTGGCGAACAAAGGTGCCCGACTCGCGGATTTGGCAGGAACAGGATGGTTGGACATGACGGTATCTCCTCAAATGTAGATCATGCACGCAGCCGCGCAGACCCCGGATCGTACACGGGTTCCGAAATCACACGGGCCGGATGGCGCTCGCCGAACGAGTACACCTCGAGGGGGGTGCCGGCCGCGCTTTGTTCAACCGGGAGGTACGCATACGCGAGACTGAGCCCAACGCTTGGGCCATAGCCGGCACTGGTCAGATAACCCAGCGCCGTCGCGCCGCCGACCGCGAACACTGGCTCCTTACCGAGTGCGGGCACGGCCGGATCGTCGAACGCCAGACAGCACAACCTGCGGGTCGGACCGGCGGCCTTGGCCTGCACGAGCGCGTCACGCCCGATGAAGTCGCCCTTCTTCAGGCGGACTGCGAAGCCGAGGCCCGCCTCGTAAGGCGTGTACTCGGTATGGATGTCGCTACCCCACAACCGATAACCCTTCTCGATCCGCAGCGTGTCGAACGCGCCGCCTCCGACCGCGATCAGGCCCCGGTCGTGTCCGGCTGCCCACAACGCATCCCACAAGTGCAGGCCGTATTCGGTGGGCACGTACAGCTCCCAGCCGAGCTCGCCGACGTACGAGATGCGCAGCGCCAGTACCGGCACGTAACCGAGTGTGATCGTGCGCGCCGTGAGATATGGAAACGCCGAGTCGCTCAGATCGGTGTCGCTGATCGACTGCGCGATCGCGCGCGCCGCAGGCCCCCACAGCCCGACTGCGGCATGGGCCGAGCTCACGTCTTGTAGACTGGCCCGGCCGCTCAGGTGGCGGCGCAGCCAGGCGTGGTCGAGCGGGCGGGTGCCGCCGCCGCTGACGATCCAGAACCGGTCGGGGCCGAGCCGCGTCACAGTCAGGTCGCAGCGTATCCCGCCCTTCTCGGTCAACATGGCGGTGTAGACGATGCTGCCGACCGGCTTGTCGACGTCGTTGGCGCACAGCCGCTGCAGGTACGCCAGTGCGTCCGGGCCGCTGACCTCGAACTTGGCGAAGGGCGTCAGGTCGAATAACCCGGCCGCGGCCCGGACCTGTTGGTGCTCGGCCGCGCTGATCGGCGACCAGTGCCGGGCGTGCCAGCCGCTGCGCGCCGGCGAAGGCTGTGCCAGCGCCAGATTAGCCTCGAACCACTGCGCGCGTTCCCAGCCGTTGCTCTCGAAGAAGACCCCGCCCTGCGCGACGAGCCGCTCGTGCATTGGCGAAACGCGCAACCCGCGCGGGTGCTCGATCTGCTGCAGCGGATGGATGATGTCGTAGACTTCGATGAATTGGCGCTCGACCCGATTGTGCAGGTACGGGCGTGTTCGCGCATGCGGGTGGAAGCGGTTGAGGTCGAGTTCGCGCAGGTCGAGCCCGGGGTCGCCCTCGGTCAACCAGTCGGCGACGGCGCGCGCGGTGCCTCCGGCGTGTGTGACCCACACGGCCTCGGCGCTCCAGAAGCCGCGCACGTCCGGCGACTCACCGACGATCGAGTTGCCATCGGTCGTGAACGAGAACAGGCCGTTGAAGTGGGCCGCGATCTCGGCGTTGGCCAGGGCCGGGAAGCGCCGGCAGGCCACCGCCCACGAGTCGGCCAGATCCGTCGCGATCGACGGGAACTCGGCCGGATGATCGTGTTTGGGCAGCTGCTCGGCCGGGACGACCAGCGGCGCGTGGCGATACGACCCGAAACCGTAGGCCTCGCCGTGCTGGCGGTAGTACATGTCTTGATCCTGCTGGCGCACGATCGGGTGGCGTACGTCGAGGGTCTCGCCCTCGAGCTCGGGCAGGGGGGTACTGCGGGCGTACAGGTGCTGCATGGGCGTCATCGGCAGCGTCAGGCCGACCATGCGCCCGATGACAGGGCCCCACAGCCCGGCCGCGCATACCACCAGCTCGGTCGCGATCCGACCCTGTGCGGTGACCACCGCTTGCACGTGCCCGTCCTTGACCTCGATGCCCGTGACCGGCGTGTTCGGGTAGTACGTGGTCGCGCCGTCGCGCTCGCTCAGGCGCGCCAGCCCGGCCGCCAGGGCCACGCCGCGCACGTCGAGGTCGCCGGGCACATGCAGGGCGCCGTACAGATCATCGACGCGCGCGATCGGCACCCGCGCGGCGATCTCATCGCGCCCGACCAGATGGGCTTCGAGCCCCCAAGCCGCAGCGTTGCCGATCTTGCGCTTGAGCTCTTCCCAGCGCTCGGACGTCTCGGCCAGCTCCAGGCTGCCGACCTTCCAGCACAAAAGCTCGTCACCCAGCTCGCGCTCGGCCTCGAGGTAGGTGGCGACCGACCACTGGGCCAGTTTGCACACGGCCCGCGAGTTGTTGTGCTGGAAGATCAGACCCGGGGCGTGCGAGGTCGAACCCAGGTTCTTGAACAGCGGACCCTGATCGAGCACCACGATCTCGCGCCAGCCGCGCTTCTGCAGATGGTAGGCAGTGCTGACGCCCACGATCCCGCCGCCGATGATGACGATGCGTGCCTGTGTGTGCATGTGTGCCCCGTTGAAGGGAAGAGGGAAGAGGGAGGAGGGAACGCTGCCGCGTGACCCTTCTCCCTCCTCCCTCTTCTCTCCTCTACCAGAGTGATGCGATGCCCGGTGTCTGAGACGCCTGCGTTGAGGAAGACGCGTAGAGCGGATGCGCCGGGTCGCTGAAACGCCGCAGCTGGAAGAGCTCGAGGTTGTGCCGGGTCTGGCCGCGCTCGGCCAGGTCGGCCGCGATCTCGCCGACCACCGACGCAAACTTGAACCCATGGCCCGAGCACGGCGACGCGATCACGACCTGCTTGTGTTCGGGATGCAGGTCGAGGATGAAGTGCCGGTCGGGCGTGTTGGTGAACATGCACGAGGCCATGGTCAGCATCGGCCCCGCGCCGCGCGGGAAGTAACGTGAGGCGAAGTCGCGCAACACGCGCTCGTCCTCGGCCGTGGGCTCGCGGTTCCAATGCTCGGGGTCCACGACCTCTTCAAAGTGGTGGTAGCGCCCGAACTTGAAGCCCGGGATCCCGAAGGACGGAAAGCCGTAGTAGCGGCCCTCCTCGACCAGCAGGTTGAAAACCGGGAACCGATCCCGCTGGAAGAGCTCGGGCTTTTCGCAGGCCAGCCAGGCCAGCACCTGGCGCTCCGGCACGGCCAGGTGACGGAGTTCGGGCACCAGGTGGCCGGCCCAGGCCCCGGCCGTGATCACGAGCTTGTCGGCCGTGTACACGCCGCGGTCGCTGGTGACTTTGACACCGCCGTAGTACGGGTCCCAGCCGAGGACGCGCTCGCGGCCATGCACCTCGGCCCCGCGCGCCATCGCGGCCTGGGCGTAGCCGACCACACAGCGTTCGGGCAGCAGAAAGCCGCCCTCGGGCTGGAGCAGGGCCAGCGTCTCGGCCGGCAGGTTGTAGCCCGGGAAGCGGCGGCGCATCTCGGCCCCGGTCAGGATCTCGTGGGGCAGGTCGTGCTCGCGCGCCGAGCGCCAGGCGCCCTCGAACACCCAGCTGCCGGGCGGGCCGGCGTCGATCGAGCCCGTGATGTAGAGCAACTGCTCCTTGACCTCGATCTCGATCTCGCGCCAGAGCTGGTAGCTGCGGCGCAGCAGGTCGACGTACGAGGGGTGCTCATAGTAGGCCAGGCGGATGATGCGGGTCACGCCGTGCGAGGAGCCCAGCGTGTGTGGGATGTCGAAGCGCTCGAGGCCGAGCACGCGTTTGCCGCGCGCCGCCAGCTGATACAACGCGGCGCTGCCCATCCCGCCCACGCCGACCACGATGACGTCGAAGTGGTTGGACGAGATTGTCATGCCTTCAACCTCGCGTTCCCGGGATCGAAGAAGGGCAGCGCCGACACGGTTACGGCCCGGACCCGCCCGCCGATCACGGCCGCCAGCCGCGCGCCCGTGTAGGCATGGCCGATGCCGACATGGCCGAGCGCCAGCACCTTGCCGACGCTGTGCCCGCGCGCACTCGAGGTCACGGCGCCGACAGCCTGTGCGCTGCGCGTCAGCCGGTCCTCAGCGCTCCCGGCATCGGGACCGTTATCGATCTCGTCTTTGAAGACCGCGACATCCTGCACGGCGTACAACCGATCGCCGGGCTTGAGCGGCAACTCGGCGTCGACGACCAGGCCGACCCAGCGCGTGTCGATCCCGCGCTCTTGCAGGCGCAGCAGCGCCTCACGCCCGATGAAATCGCGCTTCTCGAACTTGATGAAGCGCTCGAGCCCCAAATGGTAGGGTGTGTGCAGCAGCGTGATGTCGGGGCCGTAAAGCGGATAGCCCTTCTCGATTCGCAGGCTCTGCATCGTCAGCACGCCGTAGGGCAGCAGCCCGAAGTCGCGCCCGGCCTTGAGAACCGCGTCCCACACGCCAGCGGCCTCTTCGGCCGGCGTGTACAGCTCGAAGCCGAGCTCGCCCGTGTAGCCCGAGCGGCTTAGGATCACGTCTGTGTCGCCGATGGTGGTGCGGGTGAAGCGAAAGAACTTGAGCGCGTCGAGCGCAGCCGGGTCGGCGACCGTGGCCTTGAGCACGTCGCGCGAGCGCGGGCCTTGCACGACTGGCAGCGCCACGGCGGCGCTGATGTCGGTGACGTAGGCAGCGCTACCTACAGCCTGTTCTTGGAACCACTTCACGGTCTGTTTGCGCGGACCGGAGCTGGTGACCAGCATGAAGTGCTCGTCGTTGAATTTGTACACCGTGACGTCGTCGACGATGCCGCCCTGCTCGTTGCAGACCGTCGAGTAGCGCATCTGTCCCGGCGCCAGGTCCTTGATCTCGTTGACCAGCAGGCGGTGTAACAGGCGTTCGGCGCCCGGGCCCTTGAGGTCGATCTCACCCATCGACGACAGGTCTTGCATGCCGGCGTTGGCGCGCGTGTTGAGGTGCTCCTCGGTCGCGCCCGTGTACTGCGATGGGAAGATGTAGTCGCCGCCGCCCTTGATCATCTGGGCCGCGGTTCGAGCGTGGAAGTCGTGCAGTGGCAGGCGTCGTTCCATGGTGGGCTCCTTGTTGGGGCGGCCCTTGTGGCCGCCCTGCCGATCATGTCGATCCTATGCCGGCGCCCATGCTTCCGGCCGGAAGCTTAGGCAAGCCGGCGTCGACGGCGAAGAGGGCGGCCACGCGAGCCGCCCCTACTGTGCCTGTGATGGCCGGCCGGCGGTGCCAGGGCGGGTCGGCCTCGGCGGCGGGCGGGCCACAAGGGCCGCCCCTACGCGCCTGTGATGGCCGGCCGGCGATGTCGGGGCGGGTCGGCCTCGGCGTCGGGCGGCCACAAGGGCCGCCCCTACGAGTGCTGTTCGGGCGATCGCATTCGGCGGCCCCCCGCCACAATTTCCCACAACCAGCCCGCCAGCAACCCCGCGCGCCAGAACGCGACGGCGGCCAGGCCGTGGGCCAGCACCGCGAAGAGCGGCGGCGTCTCAAAGGTGTAGTAGGTCCAGCACTCGCGGGTAGTGCCCCACAGCTCCAGGAAGTAGCCCAGGCCCGAGCCGCACAGGAAGGTGATCACGGCCCGGCGATGGTCGGTTGGCGTCACCACGATCAAGGCGCTCGCGGCCAGCGCCGCCCAGGTCAGGCTCTTGTCGAAAGTCGGCGCCACGAACCAGACCATGAGCGCCAGGAAGGCGGGGAAGATGGCCCAGTAGGCGATGGTCCAGGCACGAGGGAAGAGTGAGGCGGGAAGAGGGAGGAGCCACTTCGCACTCTTCCCGCCTCCCATCTCCGCGATCCTTACCATCCGCTCGATCGCCAAACTTGCGATCGGCCAGGCCGGGATGATCCAAAGCGGCGGGCGCTCGGCGGTGTAGTAGTTCCACAGATGAGTCTGCGTGCCCCAGGCCTCGATCACCAGCCCGCCGACCAGGCCGACGAGCACGATCCGGCCGTCGCTGCGCAGATCGGGGCGCGCCATGATCAGCAGCGTCATGAACGCGAAGTCGCCGAGCAGCAGCCAGTCGAACTGCACGTACCAGGGATAGTTGGGGTTGAACGTGGCCAGGTATTCGCTCAGCAGCGGCCACCACACGTACCCGATCAGGAACGCCAGGAGGCAGAATGCGCCGAAGAACGCGTAGCTGGTGCGGGTCCAGCCCAGAAGAGCGAGGAGGGAGGTGGGAGGAGGGAGGACGGAAGGGCGCGGCAGCGTGCCCTCCTCCCTCTTCCCTCTTCCCTCTTCCTTAACCACGTCTCGCATGTGATTGACCCCTCAGCCCTCAAACGCCCGCGCCCAGATCTTCTCGTACGCGCCCAGGTTCAGGTCGCGCGGATTGCCGATGGTCTGTGGGTCCGCAAACGCGATCCTGGCCAGGTGCGGGATCTCGCTCGGGTCGAAGCCGAGCTCCGGCAGGGTCGGGATCTCGACGTCGTCGGTCAGACGGTAGACGGCCTCGACCGCTTTCTCGGCCGCCTCCCACACGCTCAGGCCGCGCGTGTCCTCACCCAGTGCCTGAGCGATGCGCGCAAACTTGCGCGGTTCACCCAGGTAGTTGTATTCCATCACCGGCCCGAGCAGCCGGGCGGTCAGCGCGCCGTGCGGCACATCGTGCACACCGCCTGCGCTCTGGCTCATCGCGTGCGCGGCGCCGGCGCTCTCGGTGCCGTAGGCCAGGGCGCCGAGCATGGCCGCCATCGACATGCCATAGCGCGCCTGCACGTTGTGACCCTGGGCAAACGCGACTCGCAGGTGCTCGGCCACGTACTCCATGGCGTTCAGGGCGACCGAGTCGGGTAGCGGTTGCGCGTACGCGCAGGTGTAGCACTCGATGGCGTGGGCGAGCGCGTCCATGCCGGTGCCGGCTGTAACGGCCGGCGGGAGCTCGAGCGTCAGTTCGGGATCGATCAGGGCCACCCAGGCTCCGATCAGGCCGGTGCCGCCGACGTTGAACTTGATCTGGCGGGCCGGGTCCGTGATCACGGCCCACAGGGTCACCTCGCTGCCGGTGCCGGATGTCGTCGGCACGCAGATCGTCGGCGGGATGCGCTTGCGGATCGGCTGCGGGTCGGCCCACTCATACTTGAGGATCGAGCCGCCGTTGGCGGCCACCACGCCGATCGACTTGGCCGTGTCCATCGAGCTGCCGCCGCCGAAGCCGATGATGCCATCGCACTTCTCCTTCTTGTACAGGCGCGCGCCTTCGTCGACGATCGCGATCGGCGGGTTGGCGCGCACCTGATCGTAGATCGCGAAGGGCAGATGGGCGGCCTTGAGCGGCGACGTGGCGCGCTCGAGCAGGCCGGCTTTGACGATGCCGCCGTCGGTCACCAGCAGCGGTCGCTTCATGCCGAGCGCGCGGGCCTCGTCGGCCAGCGTTTGGATCGCGCCAACGCCGTGCTTCATCACAGTCGGGATTTCGAACGAACGCACTTTGATCATGATCTTCCTCGTAACATGAACCGAGCCTCTCAACCGATCCCCGTTGTCGTTCGGGGTTTGCCGACGGGCGATCCGGGTTCCTGTACCCGTAACACGTCGTTTTGATAACCGGCCACGTGGGCGCGCATCAGGCGAGCGGCGCGTGCGGAGGCCCGTTTTCGGATGGCGGCGGTAATCTCGCGATGCTCGGCGACCGCCTCGCCAAGCCGTGGCACGTGCTTCAGGCTGACGTACCACAACCGCAGGACATGGCTGTACAAGCGCTCCAGGCTCGCGGCCAGGAACTCATTGTGCGCCGCGGACGCGATCAGGCGGTGGGCCTGATGGTCGCGCTCGATCAGGCCGCTTGGGTCGAGCGCGACAGCGGCCGGGTCGAACAGGGCCTCGAGCGCCTCAATCTGGGCGGCCGTGGCGCGCTTCGCGGCCAGCGCCGCGGCCAGCGGCTCCAACTCCAGGCGCAGTTCGAAGATCTTATGCAGGTCCGCGAGATTGAGATCTGCAACCAGCATACCCCGTCGGGGCAAGATCACAACCAGATTTTCATGGGCGAGTCTTTGGAGCGCCTCACGGATCGGTGTGCGTCCGATCCCGAGATCCTGTTGCAGGACCGCCTCGTCGATCGGGGAGGCCGGCGGTAGTCGGAGAGTCACGATCCGCTCGCGCAACACCTCGTAAGCGACAGCGCTCTGCGAGGCAACACCCGTCGGGCGCTGGGCCGCCAGCAGGCTGCCGGGAAGGGGAGCTAAATTTCGGAGTGTCACTATCTGAATTGTAATATATGATGGATATATCAGTCGGTCGTCGCTCATTCAGGAGAAGAGATCATGTCAGAACGCATCCCCTGGCGGTCCCGTGTGATGTCCGGTTTCGCTCTGGCCGCACTGGTGCTGGCCGCCTGCGCGCCGGCTGCCGCGCCGACTCAGGCCCCGGTCGACTCGGTCGAGCCGACGGCTGCGCCGAGCGCCGAGAAGCCCGTGATTAAACTGGCCGAGAACAATTGGACCGGCTCGCGCATCAATATCAGCGTGGCCAAGCTCTTGCTCGAGCAGGAGCTTGGGTACACCGTGGAACTGGTGACGATCGACGAGAATCAGCAGTGGGCGGCGCTGGCAGCCGGCGATCTGAGCGCCAGCCTCGAGGTCTGGCCCTCGGGTCATGCCGAGAACGTCGCCAAATACATCGATGAGCAGAAGACCGTGGTCAGCGCCGGCGCATTAGGCGTCGAGGGCCAGATCGGCTGGTTCATCCCGACCTACATGCTCACCGATCACCCCGAGCTCGCCACCTGGGAAGGTTTCCAGGATCCGGCGAACGCCGCGCTCTTCAAGACCGCCGAGACCGGCGATGCCGGCCAGTTCCTGGGCGGCGACCCAAGCTGGGTGCAGTATGACGAGCAGATCATCACCAACCTCGGCCTCAATCTCAAGGTCGTCTATGCCGGCTCCGAGGAAGCCATCCTGGCGCAACTCGACTCGGTCTACAGCCGGCAGGATCCGATTTTGATGTACTTCTATCGCCCGCATTCGGCCTTCGCGCGCTACGATCTGACCAAGGTCGAGTTGCCCGCGAACTCCGCCGAATGCTACGCCAAGGCCGAGCAGGGCGGGGTCGACTGCGACTACCCGACCGACGGGCTCTTCAAGATCGCGTGGTCGGGTCTCGCGGCCGCAGCCCCGGATGCCTACCAGTTGATCAGCAGCCTGAACTACTCGACCGAGGATCAAATCGGCATGATCGCAGCCGTCGATACGGACGGCAAGACGCCTGAGGAAGCCGCGCAGGCCTGGATCGACGCTCACCCGGATGTTTGGAAGGCCTGGGTCGGCCAATAGGGTCGGCCAATAGGGTCGGCCAGAAGGGCAGCCAGAAGGGTCGGCCAGAAGGGTCGGCCAGAAGGGGCAGCCAGAAGGGGCAGCCAGAAGGGGCGGCCAGAAGGGGCGGCCCTTCTGGCCGCCCTTGTGGCCGCCCTCGCCGCCCCCTCTTCAAGGAAACCAAAACGGCCAGGCAACCCCTGGCCGTTTTGTTCGTCTTCTGACAGAGCAGCCCCACGTCATTGCACAGTCTTCAAATACGCGATGATGTCCGCCAGATCTTTGCGCGAGAGCAAGCTGCCGTACTCGGTCAACATGGTGGACGGCCCGGCGATCACCCAGTTGGCGCCCGGGGTCGGCGGCACGATGTCGATGTTCGGTGAGACGATCGATTCGAAAATGTATTCCTCGGCCGTCGTCGCGGTGCCGTTGTAGTCGTCGGCTGCGATGCGTGCGGCGGCGATACCGGGCGAATTGAGGCCGTCGGGGTTTTTGGCGCTCTCCCAGGCCGGCCCGATGTTGGGCGCGCCGGTGATGTGGCAGGCCGTGCAGCCGCGCGCCTGGGCGATCAGGCCGCCGCGTTCGGCGTCGCCTTCCGGCAATTCGATGGCGACATCGGTGCCGGCGGGGTCGGTCGCCGGCCCAGGCTGGATCAAAGGCGGCGTTGGGCTGGCGGCTTCGCAGGCCGTCAGAACGATGACTGCGATCCCCACCAGGCTGACCCGGAGACTGTGGCTCAAGCACGACTGCATCGGCGTTACCTCCGAGACAAAAGGATACAACGGGAAGGCGTTGCGCGTCCTCACATTCGCCCCGGCTCCGGCTCATGAAAACGAATGGCGGATGTCACTTGCCATCGGCCCGGGTTCTAACGGCCCGGCTCGAAACCGCGCGGGCCTCCTGCATGTCTCTAGCCGAAAAGCCGGCAGGCGTTTGAAACGGCCGGGGTTCGGTCCATCGGTTTCGGCCTGGTTCTGCTGCCGAATCGCGGAAACGGCTCACGCCGTCGTTCAATCGTGTATACTCGCCCATCACGCGGTCTTGATCGCCTTTCCCATGGCAAAAAAAGTCACCCTGGCCGACATCGCCCGGAACAGCGCCGTCTCGCTCTCGACGGTTTCGCTCGTCCTGCGCAATAAGCCCGGGATCCCGCCCGAGACGCGCCAGCGGGTGCTCGAGATCGCGCAGGCGCTCGGGTACAGGCCGAAATCCAGATCCGCTCACCACAAGCAACCCAACCAACCGGCGCTACGCAGCCTGGGCGTCATCATCAAGATCGATCACGACGTCCCGCCCCCGGCCAACCCCTTTTACCTGCATGTGATGGCGGGAATCGAAGAGGCCTGCCGCAAACAAAAGATCAACCTGCTCTACGCTACGCTCCCCGTGGACGAGGATAACGTGCCCGTCGAGGTGCCGCGCCTTTTGACCGAGCAACACGCCGACGGCCTGCTCCTGGTCGGCACCTACGTCAACGCGGCCTTTGGCACCCTCTTCACAGCGCGCCGCGAGCCGGTCGTGCTGGTCGATGCTTACGCCGACGAAAACGGGTATGACGCCGTGCGTTCTGACAACCTCGGCGGAGCCGGCGAGGCCGTCGCGCATCTCATTCGGCACGGCCATCGCCGGATCGGCCTGATCGGCGGCCACCCCAACGGCTACCCGAGCCTCAATGAACGACGCCTCGCGTTCGTACAAACCCTGATCGCCCACGACCTGCCTTGCGACGCTGTGGCTGACTCCGGCCTGCGCACCGAAGAGGCAACCGAGGCCACCGTCCGCTTGCTGCACGACAACCCCGACCTCACGGCCCTGTTCGGGGTTAACGACGAGGTCGCCATCGCCGCCATGCAGGCGGCCCAGGCCCTTGGCCGGCGGGTTCCTGAGGATCTGTCCGTGATCGGCTTCGACGACATCGAGTTGGCCCGGCATGTCTCGCCAGGGCTGACCACGATGCGGGTCGACAAGGTTGGGATGGGCCGCCTGGCCGTGCAACTGATCGCGAACCGGCTCGAGTTTCCTGACTCCGAGCAAGTGTTGACCGTCTTGAAACCGCGGCTGATCGAGCGGCACTCGGTTGTTCGCCGCGATCCGGCGTAGCACCCGGCGCGGGTCGCTGACGACGCCACCTGGACCGGACGTGGGGCAACGGTCGGTCAGGTCTCCCAAATCCCACGCACCTGGTACTTGACTCCCTCGGTATTGTTTTAGTATTGTTTACTAAAATCAAGAGAGTAACATGGCCACTTCATCTATTTCCACCCAACGCACCCTCCTCGGCCCAGCACTCCCCAACATCCCCTGGCAGGGGCGTCCGGCAGGTTTGAGTGACGTGGTCTGGCGCTACGACGCGAACCCCGTGATCCCGCGTGATGCGACTACGACCTCTAACAGCATCTTCAACAGCGCCGTCGTCCCGTTTGAGGGCGCTTTCGCCGGGGTCTTCCGGTGCGACGATCGCCGCCGCATCATGGATCTGCACACCGGCCGCAGCGCCGATGGCATCCATTGGACGATCGATCCGCAACCGATTCCGTTTGCGTGCGACGACCCCGAGATCGGGGCCTTCCAGCACCGCTACGACCCGCGCGTGTGCTGGATCGAGGATCGCTACTACGTCTCCTGGTGCAACGGCTACCACGGTCCGACCATCGGCCTGGGCTATACGGTCGACTTCAAATCCTTCGTGCAGATGGAGAACGCCTTCCTGCCGCACAACCGCAACGGCGTGCTCTTCCCGCGCCGCATCAACGGCAAGTACGCCATGTACAGCCGCCCGAGCGATACCGGGCACACGCCCTTCGGCGATATTTTCTACAGCGAAAGCCCGGACCTGGTGCACTGGGGCAAGCACCGTTTCGTGATGGGGCCGAAATCGTGGACGTGGCAGAGCACCAAGATCGGCGCCGGCCCGACCCCGATCGAGACCACCGAAGGGTGGCTGCTCTTCTATCACGGCGTGTTGACGTCGTGTAACGGTTTCGTCTACAGCTTTGGCGCCGCCTTGCTCGACCTCGACCAACCCTGGAAGGTCATCCACCGCACGGCGCCGTACCTGATGTCGCCGCAGCGCCTGTACGAGTGCGTGGGCGACGTGCCCAACGTCGTGTTCCCGTGTGCGGCGCTGACCGATGCCGACACCGGCCGCATCGCGATCTACTACGGCGCGGCCGATACGGTCACCGGCCTGGCTTTCGGGTACGTCGACGAGATCCTGGACTTCCTCAAGAGCAACTCCGACGTGTAAGCGTCGACTCGGCTGCCGCGCCGCCCGAGCCGGTCGCGAGGTAGAAGGACGGGGACTACGACGATGTCACGCGCCATGCGTTCCGTTGCCGCTTGCCTGAGTGTCCTCCTGACCGTCGCGCCGACTCTGGCGGCGTGCACGGCGCCCACCGCCGAGCCGACCCGACCGCCGGCGGCCACGGCTACCGCACGACCGCCCAGCCCGACGGCGGGCCCGACGGACACGCCTGGGCCGCGCCCGGCGACCACGCTGACCCTCAGCCAGTTGAGCGAAGACGTCGCGCGCTTTGGACGCGCCGAGTTCGCGATCGACACCGACGGTGTGTTCGCCAACCCGTTCGACCTCGCGCAGGTCGATCTGGTCGTGCTGTTCACGGCGCCGGACGGTGGGCAAGCCAGCGTGCCGGCCTTTTTCTACCAGGACTTCGATCCCGCGACGTTGCAGCCGGTCGGCGCGCCCGGGTGGCGCGCCCGCTTCACGCCTCCCGTGGAGGGCGCCTGGACGGCGCAGGCCGCGTTGGCGGGTGGGGCGCTGACCAGTGCGCCCATCGCGTTCACGGTCGGGCCCGATGTCGCGGCCCGCGGCTTCGTGCGGATCGACCCCGTCAATCAACGCTACTTCGCGTTCGACAACGGCGAGCCGTATGTGCCGATCGGCGCCAACGTGGCCTGGGCCACGTCGCTCGACGCCACGCTGACCGATTACACGCGGTGGTTCGACGGCCTGAGCGCGAACGGCGGCAACGTCGCCCGTCTGTGGATGGCCTCGTGGAGCTTTGGGATCGAGTGGCAGGACACCGGCCTGGGCGACTACAGCGGCCGGCTCAAGCAGGCCTGGTTGCTCGACCGGGTTTTCGAATTGGCGGCCGAGCGTGACATCTACATCTTGCTCTGTCTGCTCAACCACGGCGCTTTCAGCCCGAGCGTCAACTCCGAGTGGGACTCAAACCCCTATAACGCCGCCAACGGCGGCTCGCTGACCGAGCCAGCAGCTTTCGTGTCGGATCCAGAAGCGATCGCGTACTTCCAGCGCAGGTTGCGCTATATCGCCGCGCGCTGGGGGTACAGTCCCAACCTGTTTGCCTGGGAATGGTGGAACGAGTTGACCCTGACGCCGATCAGCGACGAGACGTTCAAACCCTGGGTCAAAACGATGACGGCCGCGTTGAGCGCCTGGGATCCGAACGACCACCTGATGAGTTCGAGCTACGCCAGCGGCGGCTATACCCGGATCTGGCGCGAGGCCGAGCTGGACTTTGCTCAGGTGCACGACTACTCCAGCGTCGATCCCGTGCTCAACCTGCAACGCGAGCTTGAGAAGACCTGGCGCAACTCCGGCGCCAACCCGAAGCCGGTCCTGGCCGCCGAGCAGGGGTTCTCGGCCTACGGCGCCGACACCACCCGAGGCCGTGAGGACATTACGCTGCACAACGGCGTCTGGGCCCCGCCGTTTCTGGGCTACGCCGGCACTGCCTTCACGTGGTGGTGGGATACGTATCTGGATCCTGGCGGGCATTGGAGCGTCTACCGCCCATTCGCGACTTTCATCGCTGGCGAGCGTCTGGCGACCCTCGCGCCGGGCCGGGCCGACATCGATCCGGCCGCGATCGCGTTGACGTTGCAGAACGACCAACGCGCGCTGGTCTGGGTTCGCAACCAGGCCTACGACGCCGCGACGTTGCTGGTCGCCGGGAATGCGTCGGCCGAGGATTTTCGAACCCTGACAGGCCTGATCGTCACAATCTCCGGCCTGGCTGACGGCGCTTACGAGGCCCGCTGGTTTTCGCCGCAGACCGGCGAGTGGCTCGCCACCGAGCCGGCCACGTCCTCCGGCGGCAATCTGGCCCTGGCAGTTCCGGATTTCGACAAGGACCTGGCGCTCAAGCTGGTGGCCGCCGACACCCCGTAAGGTCGCGGGCGCAAGCGTCACTCCCGACCATCGGGCTCGGCCACCCACGGAGGACTTACACGTGCCGCATTACGGTTTCAACTTCCTGTGGATGTTCAGCACCTGGGGCGGGCGCCTGCCAGAGCCCGCCGACGAGCGCGCGCTCGACTTCCTGGTTGAGCACGGTTTCAACTTCGTGCGAGTGCCGCTCGATTACGGCTTCTGGACTCGGGACTTCGATTACTACCATCCGGATGAACGGGTTTTCGACCTGATCGACGGCTACGTCGCGGCCTGCCGGTCGCGCGGCCTGCACCTGAGTCTCAACCTGCATCGCGCGCCCGGTTACTGCATCAATGGGAACGACCGTGAAAGGCACAACCTGTGGCTCGACGCGATCGCGCAGGATGCGTTCGTCTTTCAGTGGGAGACCTTCGCCGCGCGCTACCGCGATGTGCCGGGGGCGGTCTTGAGCTTCGATCTGGTCAACGAGCCACCGGAAATCGGGCAGTATGGGATGACCCGCGATATCCACGCGGTCGTCATCCGGCGCGCGGCGGCGGCCATCCGCGCGCTCACGCCCGAGCGCCCGATCACCATCGACGGCCTGGCGGGCGGAAACCTGGCCATGCCTGAGCTGGCGGATCTTGGGGTCACCCACAGCGGGCGCGCGTATCAACCCTACCCCGTCAGCCACTGGGGCGCCGAGTGGTCGACCGATTGGCGGACCGGCTCCGGGCCCGAATACCCCGGCACGCGCTTTTACGACCGGGTCTGGGATCGCGCCGTGCTACGGGAGTTCTACCAGCCGTGGCGCGACGTCGAGGCTGCCGGGGTTCCTGTGCACATCGGCGAGTTCGGATGCTATAACCAGACCCCCAACGATACCGCCCTGCGCTGGTTTGCCGACCTCTTTACGCTCTTCAAGGAATTCGGCTGGGGGTATGCGCTGTGGAATTTCGTCGGGCCTTTCGGGATCATCGACCATGGTCGGCCCGGTGTGGTTTATGAAGATGTGCGCGGCTACCGGGTCGATCGCGCGCTGCTCGACCTGATGCTGGCCGGGAGGATCTGATCATGCGTCTGGGTGGGCCGACCTTCCGACAGTTCGACGACCCCGCCGTCTGGATCGCCGAACTGCGCCGGCTCGGCTATGGCGCGGCCTACTGCCCGGTGGACGAGCAGGCGGATGCCGCGACAGTCGCCGACTATGCCCGGGCTGCGCAGGCAGCCGACATCGTGATCGCCGAAGTGGGGGCCTGGAGCAATCCCCTCAGCCCCGACACCGGCGTGCGTCGGGCCGCAATCGAACTGTGTCAGAAGCGCCTGGCGCTGGCCGAGGCGATCGGCGCGCGCTGCTGCGTCAACATCGCCGGGTCGCGCGGGACGGTCTGGGACGGGCCTGATCCGGCCAACTATGCCGATGACACATTCGACCTGATCGTCGCGGTCACGCGCGAGATCATCGACGCCGTTCGGCCGACGCGCGCGTGCTACACGCTCGAGACCATGCCCTGGATCGCGCCGGACTCGATCGAGAGCTACCAGCAGCTGATCCGGGCCATCGACCGGCGGGCTTTCGGCGTGCACCTCGATCCGGTCAACCTGATCACCAGCCCCGGTCTCTATTTCCGGTCGGGCGGCTTCCTGCGGGAATGTTTTGCGCGACTTGGCCCGCACATCCGGAGTTGCCATGCGAAGGATGTGGCACTTGACCCGCGGTTCATCTCGCATCTCAGCGAGGTGCGCCCGGGCCTGGGCAACCTTGACTATGTCACCTTCCTGACCGAGCTCAGCCGGCTTGATGTTGATGCGCCGCTCATGCTCGAGCACCTCGAGGGTGAGGCTGACTACGCCGCTGCGGCCGCCCACGTCCGCGCGATTGCGGCCCGGGCCGGCCTGGCGTTTGCCGGGACATAGCCGGCGTGTTCGGGGTCCTGCGGGTCAGGCGCAACGATTGAGTGCCTCTTTCGAAGGGCAGGCAAAAACGAGGTGTCGGGAAGGCCACCCTCCCGACACCTCGTTTTTGTGCAGCTTCTGGCTGGCTGTGCCGATGCGTTTTGGCGGACGTGCCAGGGCTTAACCCGAGCTTCGCCCGCCCTGAACCCGATCTGAATAAAGGGCCCTTAAAACAGGATCAACGGAATTTGAGTGAGGCGGGCGACATCGCCCGGTGAAGACACCATGAACCCGATCCCTGTTGAGGCCCCGACTGCCCTCTCGACCAGGCCCACCCGCCCGGCGCGCACTGCGGCGAAGACGCGGTCGCACACATTGCCCATCGGCCTGACCACGTTCGATCCGATCACCCTGGCCGAGATGGACGCCGTCGCCCTGCTGAGCCGCTCCGACACCAAATACCTGTTGCGGGTCGAGCAGCTGACCGAGGCGTTGCCCCTGCTCAGCCAGCACTATCGGGTGCTCGAGGTCAAGGGCGCACGGCTGAGCCCCTATCACACCCTGTACTTCGACACGCCCGAGTTCGAGTTGTTTCGCTGGCATCATGCCGGGGGTCGCAACCGCTACAAGGTGCGCAGTCGCCGTTACGTCCAGACCAACGCCTCGTTTTTCGAGGTGAAGCACAAGCTCAATCGCTTCCAGACTATCAAGGAGCGCATCGCCACGCATGATCTCGTCACGTGCCTGACCCCCGAGGCGCTGCGGTTTCTGCGCGAGCGACTGCCGGCGGGCACCGAGCGGCTGCAGCCCAAACTGTGGAACCTGTACGGCCGGATCACGCTCGTCAATCGCTTCTACCCGGAGCGTGTGACCCTGGATCTCGACCTGCGCTTCAACACCAACGATCAATCAGTGGCTTTGCCGGGCGTGGTCACGGCCGAAGTCAAGCAGGCCGGCCGGGTGCGCCCGACGGCGTTCGTACAGCTCATGCACCGGCTCGGTATTCGGGCGGGCGGCTTCAGCAAGTATTGCGTGGGTGTCAGCCTGCTTTATCCGCAGATCAAGCACAACAATTTCCTGGCCCAGCTGCGGACGGTGACTGCGCTGGCGGACGGAGGCAACCATGGCACTCACTGATCTGTTTCTGGGCTTCGCACTCAATCTGGCGATCGCGGTGCTGATCGTTCGGTTCATCTATTACCCGGTCAACCAGAGCAAGAACTTCGTTTTCACGTTCCTGGCCTTCAACACGATCATCTACTTCGTCATGAGCGTGCTCTCGACGTCCGAGATCGGCGTAGGCGTCGGCTTCGGGTTGTTCGCGATCTTCTCGGTGCTGCGCTACCGCACCAACGCGATGGCGACCCGCGAGATGACCTATCTGTTCGTGTTGATCGGTTTGCCTGTGATCAACTCAATCATGTTGCAGCAGGGCGGGTGGATCGGGCTGGCTGCTCTGAACGCCGTGATCGTCGCCGTGCTGTTCGTGCTCGAGCGTGAGTGGGGTTTTCGATATTCGAGCTCGAAGAGCATCCGCTACGAGCGCCTGGAACTGATCCGGCCCGAGAATCACCAGGCTCTGCTGGCCGATCTGCGCGCCCGCACCGGCTTGCCGGTCACCAAGGTCGAGATCGGCTCGATCGATCTGATCAACGACTCGGCCCGGGTCAAGATCTATTTCGACGAGCCGCGCCAGCTGCGCCGCTCGGCTGACGATGTGGTGGTCGTCGGAGACGACGACGATTAGAGCGTCGTCCCGACCGGGCTCCTCTCCTCTCCAGCCGCTGCCGAAAGGGTCGAGGCTTACGACCCGCGGCGGCGGCGCCACCTCCAGGATCGAATTCCCATGAATGCTCTATCGAAGAATATACGACAGATCGGCGGACTCGTTCTGGCCTTGAGCCTGACAGGGTGCGGTCTCACAACCCCGGCATCCGAAACCGCTCAGCCTGGGTCGGTCAGTGAAGCGTCCGCGTCCGAGCAGGTCGCCGCAACACCCGCGGCGGCCGCCGTTTCGGCGGGCGGCTCCGAGAACGATGACACCCCGGTGACCCGGCCAGCCGGCTGGGATGAGGCCAGCCATGGCGCCGATGCCGACCCGGACTACGCAATCGTCTTCCCGGACGCTGCCGTCAACCAGCTGACGATCACCATCGCGCCCGACGACTGGGACGCGATGATGGCCAACATGACCGAGATCTTCGGCGAGCAAGGGAGCGGTGAACAGGGCGGCGGCCCGCCAGGTGGCCCCGGGGGTGGTCAGCAGCCGCCGGGTGGCGGCGGCCCCGGTGGTGGTCCCGGCGGGGTCGTGCGCGATGCCGAGAACCCGATGTGGGTTTCGGGAACCGTGACCTTCAATGGCCAGACCTGGACCGAGGTCGGCGTGCGCTTCAAGGGCAACTCCTCGTTGCGCAGCACCTGGTCGAGCGGCTCGCTCAAATTGCCGCTCAAGCTGGATTTCGACCAGTTCGAGGACGAATCGCCTGAGATCACAGATCAGCGCTTCTACGGCTTCAAGCAGCTCTCCTTTGGCAACGGGTTTGGGGATGCAACCTACATGCGTGAGGTCGTTTCGTACGAGCTGCTGGATGCCGTCGGACTGCCGGCGGCCGAGACCGCCTATTACGAGATCGTGCTCGATTACGGCGAAGGGCCGGTCAGCATGGGCCTGTACACGGCGGTTGAGGTGATCGACGACACCGTGATCGAGCGCGAATATGGCGACGATGAGGGCAACATCTATGAGGCCGATGGGCCGGCCGCCAGCCTGGCCGCCGGCACCGAGGCCCAGATCGCCGAAACCTTTCAGAAAGAGAACAACGAGGACGCCGCCGACTGGAGCGACGTGGAGGAGCTCAACACAGTCGTGAACAGCGAGCTTCGCCTGACCGACCCGGCCGCCTGGCGCGCTGAGCTCGAACGCGTCTTTAACGTCGACGGCTTTCTGGAGTGGCTGGCGCTCAAAACCGCGCTCCAGCATTGGGACACGTACGGTCAGATGGCCCACAACTACTATCTGTACGACAACCCCGAGACCGGTCAGCTGGATTTCATCTCATGGGACCACAACCTGGTGCTGGGCGCGCAACCCGGTGGCCGCGGCGGGCGCGGCGGCGGGATGAACACGACAGTCAGCTTCGATCAGGCCGAGGTTACCGAGAGCTGGCCGTTGATCCGTTACCTGCTCGATGACGCCGAGTATCAGGCCCGCTACACGGCCGCCCTGCAAAAAGTCGCGGGTGTCTTCGATGCGGAATTGTTAGCCGTGCGCTATCAGGAATTGGCCGCCCTGATCGGGCCGGTCGTCGCCCAGACCGAGGATCCGGCGGCGTTCCAGGCGGCGGTTCAAAGCCTGACCCAGACCACCACCGCGCGCGCCGAAGCGCTGGCGCAATACCTGGCCACGAAATAGCACGCGTCGATGGGGCACACCTGGCCACCGCTCAGCCTGAAGGATGTTGCGTACGAAGCGGAAACGGCGAGGGTTGGGGCGAAGCCCGACCGCGCCGTTTCCGCTTTGTGCCTTTTCTCCTCGCGTTAGGGCTGAGCTCGGTGTTATAGTGGACGCCGGTTTAGCCTCGGGCCTCGTGCGACGATTCCGAACGCATTTCTCTCCGGCTCAACCCAGGACCTATGACACGCGAGCGCGCATCCGATCCCTATCGTTGGGTGATCCTGGCTCTGGCGACGTTGACCAATGCCATTGTGGTTGCGGCGCCGGGTATGGCTCTCTCGGTTTTGTTCGAGGAGATCCAGCGCGATCTCAACCTCACGCTGGTCGAGGTGGGCTTCATCTGGAGTATCTCGGCCCTGCCGGGACTGTTCGTTAGCCTGTTGGGCGGGGCCTTGGGCGATCGCTTCGGGCCCAAGCGGTTGATCCTGTTGGTGTGTCTGACCGCCGGAGTGCTGGGCGCTCTGCGCGGCTGGTCCGCCGATTTCCTGTCATTGGTTGTGCTGAATTCACTGTTGGGCGGCGTGTTGATGTTGGTGCCCCTGAGTGGATTCAAGGCCTGCGGCATGTGGTTCTCGCGCCGGCAATTGGGGCTCGCCAACGGGGTGCTATCGATCGGGATGGCCGGCGGTTTTCTGGTCGGCTCGCTGGTCAGCGCAACCTGGCTGTCGCCGTGGTTGGGCGGCTGGCGCAATGTCCTGATCTTCTACGGGGCATTGAGCCTGGCGCTGGTCGTGCCCTGGCTGCTGACCCGGGCCGCGCCGCCGGCCCTCACCGACGGGACCTCGACGACACCGGCGACAGCGCCGATGTTTGACGCGCTGGCAGCCGTCAGTCGCCTGCGTTCGATGTGGCTCCTCGGTTTGGTGTTGCTGGGATTATCGGGGTGCATGCAGGGCACACTGGGATACCTGCCCCTTTACCTGCGCGGCGCTGGCTGGGAGCCGGCCGTGGCCGACAGCGCGCTGGCCCTCTTCCATACCGTAAGCCTGGTGTTCACGCTCCCGATCGCGCTCGGCTCCGACCGGCTTGGTTCCCGCAAGCGGGTCCTGCTGGCAGCGTTGGTGGCCGTCGTGCTGGGGGTGGGGGGCGTAGGTTTCGTCACCGGTTCGGCGGTTTGGGCGGCCGTGGTCCTGGCGGGCTTCGTGCGCGACGGCTTCATGGCGATCTATATGACGGCCGTGGTCGAGGTCGAGGGAGTCGGGCCGCGCTATGCCGGAACGGCGACGGGCTTCGTCATGGTCTTTGCCAGCCTGGGCAACCTGCTGGCCCCGCCGATCGGGAACACGCTGGCCGATCTCGGGCCGGGCGTGCCGTTTTGGTTCTGGGCCGGGTTGGCGCTGACGGCCCTGGTCATCCTGACGCTGGTGCCCGAGCGCGAACGCGCCCAGCCGGTTGCGGCGGTGGCCGAGCCGGCCTGATCCTTTCGTGCGGGCGGTCGATCGCTGCTAGGCCGCCTGGTACGCGCGCTCGAGCCAGGCCACCAGCTCTTTGTCGATCTGCTTGGCGTCCGTGATGCGCACGCGATGCGTCACCATGGCGTTCCAGGAGCCGGCTGCCTCAAAGCGTCCGGTCGGGGCGACACCTTTGAGTTTGAGGCCGAGGTCAAGGCGCTCGGCCGATGACACCTGGACGATCCCAAACTTCTTGGTGCCGCGCACCAGGTTGATGTACGTTCGGTTCGGTGCGAGCTCGACATCGCTGCCGAATTTCTTCACCTTGGCGGCCAGGGCGTCGTACGTCTTGCGCCAGCCGGCCTTGGCTCCTGAGAAGTGCGCCGCCAACGGGTCGCCGACTTTGGCCGACCCGGCTTCCCCCGCCGACTTGATCACGTGCACGAGTGCGTTGGCGTGGCCATGCCCCAACCCAAACTCGGTCTTGAGCCACGTTACCAGCTCGCCGTGTTGGGTCAGGCCCTGTTTTTTGGCCAAGGCCTTGAAGTCGCTGGGCGTTTTGCCGGTCTTGGCCTGGATGTTGTCAAGATACGACTGGAAGATCTTCTGGTCGCGCTCACTTTTTTCGGACATGAGATGCCTTTGGGTTGACGATGCCCGGAATGGCCGGAGATCGCCGTGCGAATAAACGCGGATGCGTTGCGGCCCGGCGCTTACGACTGGCCGCCGTTGAGTGCGGCTGCCGCTCGGATCAGGTCTTTGAGACCGGCCACATCAAGTTTGTCTCCCTCGTGTAGATCGATGCCCCGGCTGCCTTTGGCTTCCAGCCCGGCGTTGAACAGGCCCTTGGGATCGCTCAGTGCCGCACCCTTGAAGAAGTTGAGTTTGACGTGGTCCTTGAACGTGCCGGCGGCGACGACATTGCCTTTGAGTGCCCACACCGGCGTGCCCCATTTCCAGTCCTCGGCGACGCCGGGCACGGCCGAGAGCACCACCTGACGGAACTGAGCCACGATCTTCCCGCGCCAGTCGCCCAAGGCCGCGATGTGGGCGTCGATCTGCTGGCCGGCGGCGCTGCTGCCGACCGACGCTGCAGCCGGCCGGACGGCCTTCTTGATCGGAGCCGGTTTTGCCTTGGCTAACGAGGCCGGTTGAGCGGCCCGCTTGTCGGCCTTGAAGGTCAGGCCCTTGGTCTTCAGGATCGGCTTCAGGATGGTGATGGCCTTCGGGCCAACGCCGTGTAGCGCGAGCAGGTCGGCTTCCGTGCGCTTCGCCAGCTGCGCCAGCGTCTTGATCCCAGCGGCGGCCAGGGCGCGCTGCGCGGGCTGGCTGATCTTGATCGATTGCAGGTCCGTGAGTGGGGGACGCGGTGTGGATGCCATGGCCAATGGTGTCTCACGGAACCTGTCAAATGTCAATTGCGGGCTTGTTCTACGCCCTTCGCCTCCGTAGGACGTGTGCTTGCACGAGCCGATGCTGTTGGCAAACCCAGACCGGGTGCCCCTGAGGGCGGCGACATCCGGCCATTCCCGGTATCGGTCGATCAACCGCACCTGGCCGTGCTGGCGGGTTTGCCAACAGCACCACCCTGTTTTTGGCCCAGCTGCCTGCTGGCTGAGCTGTCACATCAATTCGCGAAATACTTCGCTAAACGCGGCTGTTTCACTTCAGATTCGTTGGCCCTGACACCGTATGACGTCCCCATTCCCGGACGAAAGCTGTCGTGGTACACTTAATAGGTTAATACCCGCAAGCTCAGCAGTCCTGGTGTGTCTTTCCGTTGAGAACGTCCTCCGCGTGAGTTCCCTTTGACTTCTGAAGATAGGACCGTTGTGAGTTTCAAATCGTTTGAACTCGATGCCCGTCTGATGACGAGCATCGCCCGCGCCGGCTATACCGAGCCGACGCCCATTCAGAAGGCCGCCATCCCAGTGGCGCTCGCCGGACGCGACCTGATCGGAACCGCCCAGACCGGCACCGGCAAGACGGCCGCGTTCGTCCTGCCGATCCTGCAGCGGCTGCTGACCGGCCCGCGCAACCAGACCCGCGCGCTCATCATCACGCCCACCCGCGAACTGGCTGAGCAAATCAACGACACGTTCAAGGCGCTGGCCGTCGGCACCTCGCTGCGCAGCGCGACCATCTATGGCGGTGTCGGGCAGGCGCCACAGGTCCGGGCCCTGCGCGACGGGGTCGAAGTGCTGGTGGTCTGCCCCGGCCGTTTGCTCGACCTGATCGACCAGCGCTACGCCAAGCTGACCGCGATCGAAGTGCTGGTGCTCGATGAGGCGGACCGCATGTTCGACATGGGCTTTCTGCCCTCGGTGCGCAAGATCCTCAAACACCTGTCGACCCGCCGACAGACCATGCTCTTCTCGGCCACGTTCCCGCGTGAGGTGGAAGAGCTGGCCGGCCAGACCCTGCATCGCCCGGAGCGCATCGCCGTCGACCTGGCGAAGCCTGCGCACACCGTCACCCATGCGCTCTTCCCGGTGGCGGCGCATCTCAAGACCGGCCTGCTGCTCGAATTGCTCAAGCAAACCAGCACCGATTCGGTCCTGATCTTCACCCGCACCAAGCACCGCGCCCAACGGCTGGCGCAGCAGATCGCGCGGGACGGCTACAAGGTCACCAGCCTGCACAGCAACCGCAGCCAGAGTCAGCGCCAGGCGGCGCTCAACGGCTTCAAGGGCGGGGCGTACCAGATCATGGTGGCCACCGATATCGCCGCCCGCGGCCTTGACGTCGAGAGCATCTCGCACGTAATCAACTACGACATGCCCGATACCGCCGACGCCTACATCCACCGCATCGGCCGCACCGGTCGCGCGCAGCGCACGGGCGACGCTTTCACGCTGCTGACCTCCGAGGATGATGGGATGGTGCGCGCACTCGAGAAGATCATGGGGCAGCGCATCCCGCGCCAGACGCTGGCCGGTTTCGACTACGCCGCAGCCCCGCCGCCGCGCGAGCCCGCCGGCAATGCGCCGGCCCAGGGCGGCTTCCGCCGGGGTGGCGGACGCGGTGCGCCGATGCGCCGGAACGAGGGGCACACCGACCGGCGCGAGTCGCCGACCGGCCGACCGGCCCACGTCACTGACCGGCCGGCTGCGCCGAGCAATCGCAGCAGCCAGCCGACGGCCAGGCCGAGCGCGTCAGCGGAGCGCCGCCCGGGCGACAATCGGCCGACGGCCAACCCGGGCGCGAGCCACGCGCCGGCGGCTGCCTCCAGCAACAAACCGTCGCGCTGGCAGTACCGCAGCTCGCGCCGTTCGTCCACGGGGCGCTAGCCCGCTGCGCGCCCTGCGCGGAAACAAAAGACGGGCCATCCGATCGAGATCGGATGGCCCGTCTTTTGTTGCGGGGGGAGATTTAGAACCGCAGGACGGCCGCGCACAGCGCCTTGCCGGGCATCAGGCCCTGGGGCAGGGCGTGCACATCGCCGCCCGTCGTCCAGGCCTCTCCGGCTGCCACGTCGAGCAGGTCATCATCGAGGACCGGCCGGGGCGGTTCGCCGTTGAAATGCACGGCCAGCGTCTCGACGTCGAAGTGGCCCCAGACGGCTCGATCGAGCGCGACAAACAGGCGGGCGACGCGGCCCTGTCGGGCGGCCGGCAGGATCTTGCGTAGATCGGTCGTCACGCGCCCGGTGTGGGCCAAGCGATCGATCTCGGCCAGGGCCGTCAGGCGTTGGGCCCCGCGCTCCGGAGTGAGACGCTCCCAGGCCGCGGCATGCAGCGCGGTCGTATCCCAACGGTCAACGTTGCCGTCGATCGCGGCGTCCACCAGGCCCGGGTAGTGGCTGACCTGACGATAGAGATCCAGCAGGAAGCGCACCCCGGCCAGGACGAGCGGCGGGCGCTCAGCAGGGATCTGCGTCGTCACAGCGGCATCGACCCGCTGACAGAAGTGGAGTTGCTCGTCGCGCAGCGGTTCCTCGTTCGAGGCGGCGCCATAGTGCACCACGGCGCCGCGTCGCCCGCCCACGCCGATCGAGCCCGCGCTGCGCAGGCGGATCTGGGCGCTGGGCGCGACGTCGGTGCGCAACGTCGCATCGAGGCTCATCGGCAGCATCTCCGTCTCGACTTCCTCCAGACCGCGTTCATCCCCGCGGTACAACCGCGCAGCCTTCTGGCTCAGCGCAAGCACAAAGAACGTCAACCGATCGGTGACGATCGGCCACAGCGGTTTGACATGGAAGCGATTGCCGACGAACACCTGTCGATCCACCGGGGCGTCGATCTCAATGACCCGGACGGTGCTTTGGCCGAGGAAGATCGCCAGGCCGGCGGGTGGCTGGCGCCAGAACCCGATGTCGTCGACCAGAGCCGAGACGGGTGCGAGCAGAGCGGTGCGGGCCTCCTCGTCCAGACCGGCCGCGGCCAGGGGGCCTTCGGCGGCGCGAAGCTGGTTCCGCAGTTGCGTGCGGTTCTCGGAGCTTTGGGTGCCGGTGCGTCCGTTGGGCGCGTAGAGCGAAACGCCCGGATCCGGCGCGGAGGCCAAGAGTAAACGAACATCGTCGAGGGATAGGCGTTGCATACGTTCTCCTGAACGGCTGAGTGCGCCTGACGAGCAGTGAAACGCGCGGCGGGTTGAAGGCTCCTTTCTGTGCGGGCCACAACCCGTCACGCGACGTGGAGTGGCGCGAAGACGAAAGTGCCGATCTCGGGCAGAGCCAATCTGAGATAGTCGGCAGTCGCCATCTTCACGGTCTCGCGGTGGCTGCCGGCCTGGAAGACAATGGCGTCTGTATGCGCCAGGCCCAGGTCGATGAGGGTGCGCATATCGTAGAACTTGCCAAAGGGTGGCATGGCGCCGGTTGCGCAATCCGGGAAGCGATCGCGAAACTGGCTCTCGGGGACGGGGATGACGTGCTGCGCGCCGAGCGCGGCTGCGACGCGTTCGAAGTCGACGTGAGCCGGCGCTGCCACGACGAGCATCACCAGTTCGCCATCGGCCTCGGCGATCACCACCTTGGCCACGTGCGCGCCCTTTTCATGCAACTCGGCAGCGACCTGTTGCATGGTGTAGACCTCGCGATGGTGCTGGGTCTCAATCGGCACGCCCGCCTGGTGGGCCAGGCTTTGGATCCGCTCCAGACAGGTTTTCATGGAGACGTCCTCCCTTGAGGCAGGGCGCCGTCCCCCCTGATCGGCGCATGGGTGATCAGAAGGCGTCCTTCACCGTAGCACAAAGTCCGCCCGAGCAGTAGTGACGTTCGACCCAACTGACGGGCGATCGGAACGCGGGCGCCGCACAAACCCGCACATCGGCGCGTTTCAGCTCGGCCTACCATGGGGCCACTGCCGTTCACGTGAACTCGTCGAAGGGGGAAAAGGGTGAACCGCCGCGCCGGTCGCCCGTGGACGAGATGCTGCCGCACCCGATCTACGCCGACGTCCCGCTGTTGATGTCGCTGGCCACCGGCCTGGTGGCCGCGACGGATCACGCGTCGACCGAGCCGTTGGGGCTGCCCGCCCGGGTGACAGGTTCCGTCGAATCGATCGTGCCTACGTTGGCTGACCTGATTCGGGCCTACCTGGATCTTGATGGCGCCGCTCCCCGCCCGGAGAACCGGCCCGTTCTCGATTCCCAATTCGCCCTGAGGGTCTACGAGCGGTTGCGCTCGGAGCCCAGCCGATTGTTTCGACCAGAACAGGGGGCAGACCTGATGTCAATCCCGCCCGACGCGCTGATCGAGGCCACAGGCACGCTAGGCGCCGGCTTCTTGGGGCGACTGGTCGACTACCTGGAAGCCGCGTGTTTGGCCCAACACATGGCCGATATCCTGGAGGAACAGGAGTTGTCGTGGTCTCCCACAGGCGAGACCGCCTTCACGCGTCGGCGTAAATTGGGGCGCCAGTCGGCGGCCGAACGATTTCGGGACCTTTTCGGCGGCGAGTTGCGCCGGTCGGCGCTGATCCAGGCGGTGCTGCGGGGTGGTACGTCGACGGCACCCAGCCTGGTGGTCAGGCTGCGATCGGTTTGCGTGGATCGTCTGCAGCTGGCGGATATGTTCCACCGGGTTGTCACAGTGGTCGGGAAGGTGGTTCGGCTCGTTCCTGCCGGTCAGTCGCTGAGCCTCTCGAGCGACCTGGGATCGGGGCTCCTGCGATCCGACTATGTAGAAGGATTCCTGAAGGAACAGGCGGCCAATCCAAACGTGAGCTTCGATCCGGGCGAGTCGCACCTGGCCGGGCCGACGGCGGTCCTCGCGCCGGCGCTGATCTTCGTCTGAATCAGGGCCAGCCCACCAGGGCCCACACCGACTGCACTACCTGCCACAGCTCCGGCAGGAGGCGCGCGAGGACGATCAGGGCCAGCACCAGCAACCACTTGGAGGGCAGGCGGCCTCGAAACGAGGTCAGACGCTTCTGCACCGTCAGGCTGACCTCGAGCTCGTGTTGGTTTTTGCCTTCCGGCGCGTCCTTTGATTTCTGACCCATGGCACTGCCCCCCGGCTAGACTTTCACGGCGAGCACAGGGGTGTGCCCTGGATCGGAGCGCCGCTCCGGCCCCGGGCACACCCCTGCGCTCGCCGTCTGAATGACCCTTTACAGAATACAGAACTTTTGTTCTAATAGCAAGCGCCAGCCCTGGCGGGTCGGGCGCTTGCGAAACCAGGGCGGTTCACTAAAATCAAGGGCTTGCCCCAGGAAGTACACTATCGCGCAAGCGCGATGGCTCGGCCACCCCGAGAGACCGGCCCAAACGACGGGGCCTGTGTGCGGCGGGGCGTTCCGAATCCCTGGGCGCTGCGCTTTTCGCCGAACCCAATTATGTGAGGTGAGTGTGACGACTGCCATCAAACACGCCTACTCCGGCGCCGACGTCGAGCAGCTCAACTGGAGCCGCGCCGTCCGCGCCAACCCGGGCATGTACGTGGGCGACGCCCGCGAACACGGCCTGCACCACATCCTGTGGGAGATCATCTCGAACTCGATCGACGAGGCCGTGGCCGGCTTCGGCAAGCAGATCGAGATCGTGCTCGAGAAGGACGGCAGCGCGACGGTTGTCGACCAGGGCCGCGGCATCCCGATCGAGTGGAAGTCCGACTCGAACCGCTCGGCGCTGACCCTGCTGTTCACGGCCCTGCACGCCGGCGGCAAGTTCAAGGACAAAGAGCGCGACCCGAAGAAGGGCGCCTCGGCCTACTCCAGCTCGGGCGGCATGCACGGCATCGGCACCAAGGCCTGCAACGCGCTCTCGGCCTGGCTCGAGGTCACCGTCCGCCGCCACGGCCTGCGCTTCGTCCAGCGCTTCGAGCAGGGTGGCGACAAGATCACGCCGGTCGAGGTCTACGACGCTGAGGGCCAGATCGCCGAGATCAGCGAGCACTTCTCCATCGAGCTCGACAAGAATCAGATGGCGACGAAGGTGCTGGTCAAGGGCAAACCGGTCAAGTTCAAGGCCTACAGAGACACGCATACCGGCACGTCGGTGTCCTTTCTCCCTGAGCGCGGTTACTTCGACGCCAAGGCGATGGAGTGGATCAAGGACGCAGCCGTGCCGTGGGATGCCGAGCGGCTGCGCATGCGGCTGCGCCAGGCGTCTTTCCTCAACGCCGGGGTCAAGTTCAAATTCACGGACAAGCGCACCGGCGGCGAGACCGAGACCTTCGAATCCGACAAGGGCCTGCTGGGTTACCTGAGCTGGCTCAACGACGGCGAGGAGCCGCTGCACAAGCCGATCGAGATCGAGAAAGAGCTCGAGCTCGAGATCAACGATGCCCAGCAGAAGCTGCGCATCCATATCGCCCTGCAATATGCGGGCGACATGACCCATCTCGAGTCGTTTGTCAACAACATCCCGACCGCGCAGGGCGGCAAGCACGTTCAGGGTTTCCAGACCGGCTTGATGAAGGCGGTCAAAGCCTTCGCCGACGACAAGAAGCTGATCAAGAAGGAAGATCTGCGCTCCGACGACGTGCTGCTCGGTCTGACCAGCGTGATCGCGATCGAGATGACCTGGACGCCGCAGTTCCAGGGCCAGACCAAGGATGCGCTCAACAGCCCCGAGATCTACGGCCCCGTGATGAGCACAGTCTACGAGGCCATGCAGGGGTACCTGAACAAGAACATCCCGGTCGGTAAGCTGATCGTCAACCAGGCGTTGGCGAGCTCGCACGGCCGCGAGGCCGCGCAGCTGGCGCGCCAGGCCGTGATCAGCCGTGGCGGGGGGCTCGACGATGCCGGCTCGGAGCTGACGATCAAGAAGCTGGCCGACATCCAGCGCCGCAACGGGCAACCGCTTGTGCCGGTCGAGCACACCGCGCTTTTCCTGGTCGAAGGCGACTCGGCCGGTGGCTCGGCCAAGCAGGGCCGCACGGCCACGCACCAGGCCATCCTGGCTCTGCGCGGAAAGATCGACAACGTCTGGGACCGCAAGCTGGTCGACATCCTCAAGAGCGCCGAGATCGCCACGATCCTGCGCGCGATCGGCGGCATCGACGACAAGGGCGAGACCTTCGACCCCGAGCAGATGCGCTACGGCCGCGTCTCGCTGATGGCCGACGCCGACGACGACGGTGCGCATATCGTTTGTCTGTTGATCACGATGTTCTGGAAGCTGCGCCCCGAGCTGATCAAGGCCGGCCGGCTGTACGTCTCGCGCCCGCCGCTCTATCAGGTCAAGCCCAAGAAGGGCGAGCCGCGCTACGCCTACACCGAGAACGAGCGCGATGCCTACGTCAACAAGCTCGGCGGCATGAGCAGCGTCCACGTCCAGCGCTACAAGGGTCTGGGCGAGATGAATGCCGAGCAACTCAACGAGACCGCGCTGGCGCTGCCGCCGGACTCGATCAGCGGTCGTTCGGAGGCGCTCACGCGCGACGATTTCGCCCGCCATGCCCATGAGCTCAAGGTCACGGCCGACGACGCCAAGGCGATGCAGAAAACGCTCGAGCTCCTCATGGGCCGCAGCGTCGAGCACCGGCGCGAATGGCTGATGGGCACGGGCTGGCGCGGAGAGCAGGACTGACCACAATGGCAAAGAAGACAAAGACACCCGGCGTAAAGGCGACGCAGGCGTCGCCCCGGCGAAAGGGCGCGCAGGGCTCCGTTCCGGCGTCGACCGCCCCCCAGCCCGGCCTGCCGATGCGCACCGAGCGCAATGCGGCCGAAGAAGTCGATCGCATGATCGAAAACGGGACAGCGATGGCCAGGGGCGTGCCGGGCGCGCTGCTGCTCGACGCGAACTATCGGCGCTACGCCGAGATGGTCGTGCTCGGCCGGGCCATCCCCGATGCGCGCGACGGCATGAAGCCCGTGCATCGCCGCATCTTGTACGACATGCTGATCGAGCTCGGCCTGAACGCCTCGGGCCCGCATAAGAAGTCGGCCCGCGTGGTCGGCGACGTGCTCGGCAAGTTCCACCCGCACGGCGATAAGTCGGTTTACGACGCGATGGTGATCCTGGCGCAGGATTTCTCGATGCGTCTGCCGCTGATCGACGGGCAGGGCAACTTCGGCTCGCAGGACGGCGACTCGGCGGCGGCGATGCGCTATACCGAGGCGCGTTTGAGCCACGCCGGCGAGATCATGCTGGCCGACATCAAGTCGAACACCGTCGACTTCCAGCCGAACTTCGACGGCTCGTTGGATGAGCCGATCGTGCTGCCGACGCGCATCCCGAACCTGCTGATCAACGGCTCGAACGGCATCGCGGTCGGCATGGCCACCTCGATCCCGCCGCACAACGTCGGCGAGGTCTGCGACGCCGTGACCTACGTGGCCAATCGCTGGGACGCGCGTGAGAAGATCAAGACCACGGACCTGATGAAGATCATCCCCGGGCCGGATTATCCGACCGGCGGCGTGGTCTATCGTTTCCGTGAGGATAAGGAGACCGGCGAGCCGGTCGACGTGATCTACCAGGCCTACGACACCGGCAAGGCCGTGTTCGTCGTGCAGGCCGCGGTCGACATCCAGGAGATCGGCGGCGGCAAGAGCGAGATCATCGTCACCGAGATCCCGTTCCAGGTCTGGAAGAGCACGATCAAAGACCGCATCGCCGACAACCGGGATGCCTTCCGCAACGCCGGCGTCGCCAACGTCGCCGACCAGTCGGACCGGAAGGGTATGCGCCTGGTGCTCGAGACCGTGCGCGGCTTCGAGCCGGCCAATGTATTGCAGTTCGCGCTCGACAAGACCCAGCTGCGCGACAGTCAGAGCTACAACGCCGTCGCGTTGGTGCGCGACCCCGACGGACGGCGGCGGCCGCAGACCTGCAGTCTGCGCACGCTGCTGACCGAGTTCGTCAACTTCCGGCTCGAAGTCATCGTGCGGCGCAGTAAGTACGAACTTGAGCGCGCGGAGGCCCGGCTGCACATCGTCGCGGCCCTGCTCAAGGCGATCAACGACATCGACGCCGTGATCAAGATCATCCGCACCTCGGCCGACGTCGATGACGCGCGTAAGAAGTTGATGAAGCGCCTGGATATCGACGAGATCCAGGCCAACGCCATCCTCGACATGCAGCTGCGCCGCCTGGCCCGCCTTGAGTACAAGAAGCTCGACGACGAGCGCAAGGAGCTCGAAGCCAAGATCAAGGAGCTCAAGGCCATCATCGGCTCGGAGAAGAAGCGGCTCGAGATCGTGGTAACCGAGACCAAGGAGATCAAGGATCGTTTCGCCACGCCGCGCAAGACGACCATCATCGACAGCGAGCAGGGTCACAAGGCCGTGGTCACCGGGCCGATCGCGGCCGAGGGGCCGCAGGTCCTGATCGTCAGCGACGAGGGTGTGCGCACCGAAGACGCGAGCGGCTTCAAGGACAAGGTCGCGGCGGGCACGCCCTCGACGCGCGCTGTCGAAGTGATCGCGCAGCGCTTCCTGGCCGAGCCCGAGGCCAAGGTCGTGCTGATCAGCGCCGGCGGGCGTCTGTGGAAGGGCAGCGTTGCGCGTTTGACGCAGGGCTTGCAGCTCGAGGGTGACCAGCTGGTCTACGCCGGTCTGGCCGATCCAACGGCCAAGATCGTGCTGGCGACGCTGGCCGGCAACATCAAGCGGGTCAACATGGAGGACGCGCTCAAGGGCGTCGAAGCCAGCTGGGCCATGATCATCGGCCTGGACGAAGAAGATCAGGTGGTGTTCGCAGGCGCCGGCAGCGACGAGGCCCAGATCTTCCTGTACAGCGAAGGCGCGACCGGCGAGTCGAAAATGCTGCGTTTCCCGGCCTCGGCGGTCAACCCGCAGGCGACCCCGAGCGCGCGCGGCATGGCCGGCATCAAGCTGCCGGATGGGGAGGCCGTGCGCGGCGGCATGCTGTTCGAGCCAGGCTCGGACAAGAAAGCCGTGGTGCTGATGACCACCGAGGGCCTGATCCGGCGCGTCGGTCTGGACGAGTTCCCGGTCCAGGGACGGGCGGGGCAGGGCGTGCAGATCCTCAAGGTCAGCGACGCCACCGGCCCGATGGCCGGCGCGGCGTTGCTCGCCTCGGATTCGACAGTCGACATCTACTCGGTCAAGTCGAAACGGCTGCGGCTGGAGTTCAAGGAAGTGCCGAGCGGCAAGCGCGCCCACCCAGGCGTGTCGTTGCGCAAGCAGGTGCGCGACCTGTTTGGCGGCGAGTCGCTCATGCGGGTGGTGGCGCTCGAAAAGTTGCGCTGAGCGACGGCGGTGAAGTCCGCCGCGGGCGGCGAACTGAGCCGGCTGTACCGGCTTTGGTCAACACGGGGCCGGCGTCTGCCGGCCCCGTGTTCATTGACGACGGCCGCAACCGATGCACTGGAATCGCGGGGTTTGTTCCAGTGGCAACCTGTCTAGACATGTTGCCCGAATCATACAGGGCCGTCATGCGGCACTTCGCACACTGGGCGGCAGCGTCCTTCACTGATGTGACAATCTTCAGGCGATCACGTGGCAGAAGGCCCTGTTTTCAAAACACCAGGTGGATAGAGTGGACGGGAATTGGCTCAGTGCTTCCTGAGCCTGGAGGGCATCATGCATCATCTTCAACTCGACGAAGACACCCGCAACACTTTGGCCGAGACCATCGAGTGCGCCATCGGCGAACTGCGCATGGAAATCGCCGACACCGATAGCTACGACTTTCGTCAAATGCTCAAGGTGCGCGAGGCCACACTAAAGCGTTTGCTGGCGGACCTGGCGGGTTCGCCGCTCGCGGCCTGATCGACGCCGCGCGCCCAATCGAATAGGCACACCGCCAAGGCGCGTTTCCGCCGCGACCCGACGGTGTGTTCCTTTCTTCCCAGAACGGACCTGGCCCCGGAGATCAACCCGGGGCCAGGTCCGTATTGCGCGAGCGGAGCGTGCGCATCAAGGCACGACCGCAAAGGCGTCGGCGGTTGGGTCGGCGATGCCACCCACCGATGGATCGACCTTGAGTGTTGGCACGAGCACGTTCCAACCGCCGGATTCATCCCATACATCTGCGTTGGCAAACCGGATCGCGTAGACGGGCATGTCGCGCAGGGTAGGCGCGGCATCAGGCAGCCACACACCCAGTCGATAGCTGCCGGCCGGCGCGTTGGCCGGCACGCGGAGCCGCGTGGCGAACGTCAGGCTTTCGCCCGGCGCCCAAAGCCGCGGGTCGACGCCGGTCAGCGCGGCCACAAAGCGACTGGGTCCATCGAGCACGACCTCGACCGATCGAGGATTGACGGGCGCCGAGAAACCCTCGTTGTGAAGGGTCACGCTCAGATCGAGCACGCCACCCGGTCGGACTTCGCCATCGACTTCAGCCCGATCCAAAACCAATCGATACCCCAGGCGCCTGCGGATCTCGTCTTCGCACCCGCCGCGTCGCCAGCCGCGGATGACCTGTGGGTTGTAACTCGCATTGATCTCGGTGTAGTGGAAACGCGCCAGCTCCTCGAGCGCGATCGGGCATTCGGAGCGGGGCGGGTTGTTCTGGCAGGTCTCACCCCCCATGGGGGTGTAGGCCGTCACGGCCGCGATGAAGGCCTTCTCCTCCTCGATCGTGGCGCCGGTGCGCTCATACGTCCCCTGATCGGTGTCGCTGGCCAGAAAGCAGTCGTTGTGATGGCCGATGCGATGCCGCATGTCGCCGCTGGCGGCGGTCGTGAAGGCCGTCTCGGGTGTGAGAGGCTGCCCGATCAGGAAGCGGATGTCCCCCGGGTAGCGTAACTGGATCGCGCGGTTGGCCGGCAGGGCATCCAGCAAGGCGTCGACGATTGCGCGCTTGGCATCGTCATCCTCCGAGAGCCCATGGGTTGACGTATGCCATTCGCCCCAGGCCCCGACGAAGCCCGCTTCCATCCAGGCGATGACGTCGCCGTTGGCCTGCAAGATCGGCTTGAGCTGGGTGATGTGGCGCAGCACCTGCTCCAACGAGGCGTCGGGCTCCGAGTCGGGATACGGGCCGAGGTTATAAGTGAAGCGCAGGATGATCTTGACGCCGCCGGCGCGGATGTCGGTCAGTGAGGCGCTCAGTGTGTCGAGCACCTCCGGCGGGAGATCCCGATCGCGATAGGCATCCAGGCGCACGTTGGTGTGCACCAGGGTGTGCCCAAGGGCGGTCCGGATCGTGGCGTAGTCGGTGGGCGCGGTCATGATGTCAAGCGGCGAGAAGAACCCGCGCTCGGGGTTCGGGATGTCGGCATCGGTCGGTGCGAAGGTGCGCGCCGTTGGAGTCGGTTCAGGCCCTGGTGGGGTTGCACACCCGGCGAGGGCCAGCAGGGCCGCACACAGCGCGCTAGCGAGGTGGAAGGCCGGGCGCAGGCGCGCGCTCCGGGGTGTGGATTCTAACCTTCGACCTGACAGGTCGACTCGCGATTCACGGAAATCAAAGGGTTTCATAAGTAGACAATCGTCGATAGATGGCTGTTTTCTAACCTGCGAGCGGCCTAGACGTAGGCCAGGGCCTCCGCAAGCGTGGCTTGAGCGGCTGTGCCGCCGGCCGCGCGGGTCGACAGAGAGCCGCATGTCCCGGCGAACCGCAACGTGCGCGCCAGGTCCCAGCCCGCCAGATATCCGTAGACGAAGCCGGCGTCAAACGAGTCGCCCGCGCCGGTGGTGTCGACCAGCTCGACTGGCACGATGCCGGCCCGCTCGTCGCGCTCGCCTTGCACAGCCCGCGAGCCCTCGCCGCCCAGTTTGACCGCGATGGTCGGAATGCGACCCCTCAACGCCGCCAGACCGGTCTCGATCTCGGCGGTGCGCGTGATGGCCAGCAGTTCAGCGGCGTTGGGCAAGAAGACGTCGGTGTGCGCCAGCACCGCGTCGAGGCCACCGTCCCAGGTCTCGCGCGGGTCGTAGTTGGTGTCGAGCGACGTGCTCAAACCCGAGGCCTTGGCCTGGGCATACAGTTCGGGCACGGCCGGGCGCAGCGCGTCGAGCAGGAAGTAGCTGCCCAGGTGCAGGTGTCGGGCGCGCGCGAGGGCGGTTCGATCCACCTCCTCGGGGCGCAGGGCCGCGATCGAGCCGAGGTAGGTCAGGATGGCGCGATCGTTGCCGCGTGAGAGGATGACGGTCAACCCGGTCTTGACGACGGGATCGACGACGATGCCGCCGGTGTCGATCCCGTACCCGCGCAACGCATCCACCATGAAGCGTCCAAAGGTGTCGTCGCCGACCTTGCCGATGAAGCCGACGCGCAGCCCGAGACGGGCGGCGCCGCAAGCGAAGATCGCCGAGGACGAGCCGATCGTCAGGTCGGCGATGTCGATCAGCTTTTCGACCTGGCCAAAGGCCGGCGTCACATCGCCGCGCAGGATCAGGTCGCAGTTGAGCTCGCCGATGACGAGCACGTCCAGGTCGCGATGGTCAGTTGCCATAGACGTGGTACCAGCCTTCCTCGACTTTCGGCGCCTGCCAGTACGCGCTCCAGGGGCGAGCGAGCGCGTCGCATAAGGCTGTCAGACGAGCCATGCGCTCAAGCGCGGTCGTCGCCAGGAAGGCGGCGCGCGCCGACCCGCTGAGGGCAGTCGCTTCCTTCCAGACCGCCCGGCCGGCGGCGACGCCGGACGCGCCTGAACAACACGCCACACGCACCTGTCGCAGATACGTCTCGTAGTCGACGCCGGCTGAGAGCAGGATCCACGGCGCCGCGCTGGCGTCGGTCAGCTCGGCACAGGCCTCGGCCCAGATCCGCTCATCGGGCTCCGCCACGCTGTCGAGCGGGAACTCGGCCTTGAGCACGTCGACGCCGGGCACCACCAGACGCTTCGCGGTCTCGATGACCACCGCCCGCATCTCGGGGCCAGTGATCTTCTTCTGAGTCTCATCCAGCGCGTACGACAGCGGCTCGACACACAGCGCCAGATCCAAGGCCGCGCACTCGACCGCGACGTCGCGCACAAAGGCCTCGATGGCCGGCGCGGTCTTGGCCCCGGGATGGTAGTAAATCAACAGCTTCACGGCGCTGGCGCCCAGGGCCCGGCTCTTGGCCACGCTCCAGCCAGGCAGGATCTGGCTGTTGCGGGCCGTCGGGCCGCCGGTATAACCGGTCGCCTCGAGCGCCACCATCAACCCACGCTGGCCGGGCAGGGCGCCGGCCGCGATGCATTGCGCGGCGCCGACCTCGGGGTCGAGCAACGTGGCCGAGGCGGCCGGCGCCACGGCGGCGACGACTTCGATCTTGAACGCACTCAGCGCGGCATCGGTGACGGCGGCCGGGTTCGACGGGTTGAGGGCCTGACGCAGGTTGTTGCGCTGATCAAGCGCCAGCACACTCAAGCTCCCGCGCGGCGTCGACAGGCGCTGCAGACCGCGGCATTTGCCAGGGGTGGTGATGGGCATGGGTCCTCTATGGCCTGAACTGCGGCAAATACTCGGCCTGTGCGGTCAGCAACTCGTCGGCCAGCCGCGAGGCGGCGTCGAACGAGTCGACGGACCCGTCAAGCACCAGGGCCTGGATGAACTTGTCGCGACTACCCTCGAGCGCGGATTCGACAAGGGTCTCGACCCAGGCCAACCGGGTCGCCAGCGTGCCGACGATGCCCGCCGGCAGCGGCGGCACCGGCACCGGCTCGAGCCCGGCCGCCGTCACCCGCGCCGGCGATTCGAGCACCGCAGCATGCGGCAGGTTGGGCACCTGTCCGGTGTTGGGCAGGTTGGCCGAGACGATCAGCTCGCGTCCGTCGCGGATCGCGCTCAGGATCTCAAGCGCCTGTTCCTGCTCCTGATCAAGCTCGGCCAGGATCTCGGCCGGCAGCGGCGCGGGGTCCAGCGCGAGTCGTTGCATCTCGGCGAAGACCGCGTCGCCCTCGGCGATCGTAGACTCGAAGCTGAAGGCATCCACGCCCAGGGTCTGCCCGAAGTAGCGGCCATGCCGAAAGAACTGCGGAAAGAACTCGGTCGTGTGCCGATCGCGCGCCGACGCGAACGCGCCGAAGCGCAGCACCAACTCCCAGGTGAACAGGTTGTGGTGGGGCCAATCCATCGCCGCGAACGGGTAGCCGGGCATCGCCAGGCTCGGGTCGACGCCAGCTGCCAGTTTGCGCTCGGCCAGCGCGCGTAGTCGCGGCCGTGCATCCTCGCCGCGCACCCGGACGTCGACGAACCACGTCAGATGATTGAGCCCCACGGCTGTATGAGTCAGATCGTTGCGTGGCTCGCCGAGCTCATGGGCCAGATAGTCGGCCACCGAATCGACCCCGTGGCAGAGCCCGATCACCGGGGCGCCGGTGGCGTGGCGCACTGCGCGGCAGATTGCGGCCATCGGGTTGCTGTAGTTGATGAAGATGGCGTTGGGCGCGAGCTCGAGCACGTCGCGGGCGATGGCCACCATGGCCGGGATCATGCGCAGCGCGCGCGACGACCCGCCCGGGCCGACGGTATCGCCGACCGGCGCGTACAGTCCGTGCCGGCGCGGGATGAAGACATCCTGCTCCCAGGCGCGGCGCCCGCCGACCCCGATCGTGCAGATCACGGCCGTCGCGCCCGGCAACACAGTGCGCCGATCGGTCGTCGCATGCACCGTGATCGGTGCCCCGCCGGCCGCGACCATCTTGCGCGTCAGCCCCTCAGCGACCCTCAGCGCGCGTGGATCGACGTCCACCAGCGCCAGCTCGGCCGGCCGGCCCTGGCGGATCAGCGCCGCCACCAACCCACGGGTGAACACGGCGCTCCCGGCGCCGATCTGGACGAAGGATTCTTTCATATCACTCGACCTCATCAGCCGTCAGCGGCGCGACCGGCCGTCTAGACCACGTGGTGCTTGAACTGCGGCAGGTAAGCCTGGTGCTGCGCGAACAACGCGTTGGTCATCTGCTTGATCTCAGCCAGCGACAACACAGCTGCGGTCAACGGATCGTGGCAGATGGCACGGTAGATCATGGTCGGGTCCCCGGCCAGCGAACCCGCGATCGCGAGCTCTTCGATGCCGCTCGAGAGCTGGGTCAGCAGCGCGACGTCGCGGGGCAGGGCGCCGACGTGGAAGGGGTGCATGCCGGCCCGGTCGACCAGCACCGGCACCTCGACGCAGGCGTCCTGCGGCAGGTTGTCGATCAAGCCGGTGTTGCGTACATTGCCGTTGAACTTGAACGGCTCGCCGCCCATGAGGGCGTTGATGATGTAGGCGGCGTATTCGGCGCCGCGCTCGAGGTCCTCGGTTGTGAGCGGCCTGGCGAGTTCCTCTTTGACCTGATCCTGCCAGGTGGTTTCCTTCTGCTGGTATTCCTTGAGGATGTAGGCATACTCGCCCGGGTTCCAATTGGTGCCGTGGGTGCAGTACTTCTCGACCAGGTCGGGACGCTTGCGGAACCACCAGTTGTATTCGGAATTGTGGCCGCTCGACTCGGTCACGTACTTGCCCAGGGCCAGGTACATCTCGTTGCGCACCGGCTCGGCGTTGTAAATCTCGGGCCGCTCCGTGATCGCCTTGTGGATCAACGGGTAGGCATCCTGGCCGTTCCACTTGAAGTCGAGGTACCAGGCCTGGTGATTGATGCCCGCGCACAGGTAGTCGATCTCGCCGTACGGCGCCCCGATCCACTCGGCCAGCATCATGGATGTGCCCTGGACCGAGTGGCACAGGCCGGTCACGGTCAGGTGGGTTTGCTTCTGGATCGCCGAGACCAGCATGGCCATCGGGTTTGTGTAGTTGAGCAGCATGGCGTTCGGGCAATAGCGCTCCATGTCGCGCACGATGTCCATCATCGGGTTGATCGTGCGCAGGAAGCGGAAGATCCCGCTTGGGCCGCGCGTGTCGCCGACATTGACATCGACCCCGTATGTCTTGGGGATCTCGATGTCGTGGCGCCAGACCTCGGTCGAGCCGGCCAGGATGGTCGTGAGCACGACGTCCGCGCCCTTGAGGGCCTCCGCCCGGTCGAGTGTGGCCTCGACCTTGGCAGGCTTCCCGCCGGCGGCGACCAGCTTCTCGACGCCCTTCTTGGCCCAGGCCAGGCGGTCGGGGTCGATGTCCATCAGGCTGATGGTGGCGTCTTGCAGGAGCGGGAAGGTCAGGATGTCGCGCACGAGCTCGCCCGTGAAGCCCAAGCTGCCGGCGCCGATGAAAGTGATTTTGGTCATAGAGAATTATGCTTGGGTGATCGGGGGATCGGGGTGCT
>JAEURK010000054.1 GCA_016789175.1 Anaerolineales bacterium | reverse complement strand
CATGGCCGTGATCGGGTCGAAGGCCGCCAGGCTGGAGTTGAAGATCAACAGCGGATCCTCGCCGCTGCGGTTGCGCGTGATGCTCAACGAGAACTGCCAGATCTCGTACGCGCTCGGCACCACGCACGGCTGGCCGCCGTTCGCGGTCTCGGCCACGTTTGGCAGGGTCATCACGGCGCGCCCGACCGTGATGTCACCGTACTCGCGGGCGCAGATCGAGCCCGCGGACTCGGTGTCGGCCATGCCTCGCACGTTCACGCGTGAACCGTCCGGCATCTGGGCCTGAACCGCCAGGGTGTGCATCGGCGCCAGGTAACGGCGGACGCCGCCGGTGCCCATGTGATACAGCATCAGGGCCGTCACGCGCGAGACCCGGTACTCGTCGTTGAGCTGCCCGGCGTTCGCCACATGCACCTTGAAGCCCTCGTGCGCTTCCGGCATCGGCATGCCGTTGAGCTCGGCGATGCGCGCGACGTAGTCGAACACGATCGGTTCGGCGCCTTGCAGCTGCGAGGTCGCCGGGTCGGCGCCGTGCTCATGGGCGAAAGTACAGGTGCCCAGCTCCGGCCGGGCCGGGTCGACCGGAACGGTCTGCGGGTGCCAGGTGCGATAAGTGTAGCCATCCGGTCCCAGCGCCACGAACCGGTTGTGGACGTCGGCGCTGCAGGTGCCCAGGATCTCGGGCGCCACCGCCTGAGCCTCGTAGAACGTGCCCGAGGGCGGCGGCGCAGTCGGCGCGGCGCCGGTCGGGGTCGGCGTCGCCGTGGCGACCGGCGGCGTGGGGGTCGACGTGCGGGTCGGGGTCGCGGCCGGCCGGGTTGGGGTGGCCGAGCGCAGCGGCGTGGGCGTGCGCGAGGGACGGGCCGTGCGCGTCGCCGTGGCCGGAACGGCTGTACGCGTTCGGGTCGGGCTGGCGGTCGCCGTCGCAACGGGCTCACACGAGATCTGGCCGAGCGTGCCGACCAATCGGCCGGCACAACTGACGGTGAGGCGATCTCCGGCCCGCAGTGAGACCGTAATGGGCGTGCGCGTGGCTTGTGCGACCTGAGCACCAGCGCTCTCCGCCTGGGTGATCCCCGCATAACTGGCGGAAAGGCCGACCAAAAAGGCGAAGATCAGGTGCGCACCGGATCGGATTCTTCGGATCATAGGGTCCTCCGTGACCTGCGGATCAGCCGACGCAGACTCGGTCGGCTGATCCGCTCCTGTGGCGCGAACGGATATAACCATTCACTAACCAAACATCGGTTTGGTTTACAGTCTTATGGTACGTGGCCCGTCTACGGCACATTTATTCAGACCGTCGGGGTAGGATTTTTGGGGATCGGCCGGATCAGGGTCCAGGCCGGCGTGGTCGTGGGTATGGCGAGGGTGCCCGCCATTTTTCCGAGATCAGGACTGGGCGCTACGGTCGAGGGGCAAAGGCTTTACGCGCAGACGGGGTGCTCGTTGTCTTCCAACGAGCACCCCGTTTGCAGGGAATCACAGGCGAATGGGTCCTCAGGGCGGCGAGGGGATCAGCGCCTGCAGCAGCTCCGGCCGCCAGGCAGCGGCCGCGGGATCGTACACGCCAAAGCCCGAGGCAAGCTCCCAGTAGGCCCAGGCCATACCGCGTGCCTCGGCGGCCCGCGCCACGTAGGTGGTCCAGCGCACGCGGGATTCCAGATCCGCCCGGCTGTACGCGCCGAACTCACCCAGATATAACGGGCGCTGATGATCGGTCGCCCATTGCGCCGCAGCATCAAAGTGCGTGTCAACGTCGGCGGCGTCGAGGCCTGCGCCGCTCCAGGTGCGGCCGAGCCAGGCCTCGCTGCCGGCCGCCCACTCGGCGCCCTGGTGCGTGAACTCAAACGGCAGATAGTAGTGGAAGGTCGCGATCAGGTGGGTGTCGCCGGCCGGCAGGTCGAGATCGTCGAGGCGCGTCAAGCTGTTCCATTCGATCGGCCCGAGCACCACGCCGCGGGTCGGGTTCGTGACGCGCACGGCCGCCAGCGTCTTGGCCAGGATCCGGTTCCAGCGGGCCGCCCCGAGGGCATCGTGTGGCTCGTTGAGCAATTCGAATAACACCTCGGCCGGACGATCCTGATAGCGCTCGGCGATCTGGGTCCAGATGGCGATGAAGCGCTCGTCGTGCACGGTCGGCTCGGCGTAGATCTCGTCGTAGTGGTGGACGTTGAGCACGACCGCCAGGTCGTTCGCCAGGGCCTGCTCGACCACCCAGTCGATGCGCGTCAGGAACTCCGGGTCGATCGCGTATGGCGGCTCGGCCGCGGTGTGCGTCGACCAGCGGATCGGCACGCGCACATGCGCGAAGCCGGCAGCTCGAACGAGCACGAAATACTCGGCCTGGACGGTCAGGCCCCAATCGCCCTCACGCGGCGCCTCGAGCATGTTGCCGAGGTTGACGCCCCGGCCGAGGCGATCAAGCAGCGTGAAGCCATCGGCGTCGGCCGGCAGCGCGGGCGGTGCGGGCCGTTGGGTCGCGGTTGGGATCGGTTCGGCCGTCGGCAGCGGCGTCGGGGTCGGGCTGGGCGCGGGCGTCGGCGTCGCCGTGGGGGCGGCGACGCAGGCCGTCAATGCCAGCGCGAGCACCGCTGTGATAAGTCGTGATCGACGGAATTGGGGCATGTGGGTCTCCCTGCGAGTCTGGTAAGAGGGAAGTGTACAACCAGACACCGGGTGTATCCCGATGTGCCCCGATGTCCCACGCTGAGCCGAAGCCCCCGCTTGACTCTCCCCATACGGGAGGCGCGATACTCGGAAACGTCGAACCGCAGACGCCAGGCGATTGACAACCGGTGCGGGCCTCACTACGCTGGGGTGCATGAGCATTCAGTCGCCCTACACCGAGGATCTGTCGTCGCCGCGAACGGAAGCGCTGTTCGTCGGGTTGACCCTGCTGGGTGCTGCGCTGGCGGCCTGGCGCGGAACCGTTGGCGGTTTCGATTGGCTGACCCTGACCCTGGCCGGGCTGGCGGTGTTCTTTGGGTTCTACGCCCTGAACTTCCGGACGCTGCGGATCCGGCTGACGCCCGACGTGCTGCAGCTGACGTTCGGCGTGTTCACCTGGCGTGTCCCGATCGGCAACATCGAAGCCTGCCGCGTGGATGATGTCTCGCTCTGGCGGATCGGTGGCGCGGGCATTCACTTCTCGCTGATCCAGGGCCGTTACCGGGCGATGTTCAACTTCCTGGAATACTCGCGGCTGGTCGTGCTGCTGCGGCAGGGCCAGGGACCGGTGCGTGCGGTGGCTTTCTCCACGCGGCGGGTTGACGAACTGCGGCAGCGTCTCCAGGCCCTGACGACTCCCGCTGGCGCTCCCGGGGGTGCGTGGTGAACGACTGGCTGGATCCGGTGCGCCTGGCCTGTCGGCTCTTCTACGTCAACACCGGTATCTGGCTCACGTTGGCGGCCGTGACTCTGACGCGGCCGCTCAACCTGGACGCCAGCCCACCGGAAGTGCGGTGGATCATCGCGCTCTTGATGCTCGGCAACGCGGTCGCCACGTTCGTGGCCGGCTTCGGCGTCGGGCGCAACTCGCGGTTGTTCTGGTACGTCGGGATGGGCGTGTTGATCGTCAATCTGGTGCTGACGGTTACCGACCAGGTCGGATTGCTCGATCTGGTGGTTTTGATCGTCGATCTGATCCTGCTGGCTGCCATGATCCAGGCCGGACGCCGAATCCTGAGCCGGCCGTAGCGTGGCGAGCCAGGAGTTCGCCTTCGTCGCGAGACCATGCTGTCACCGGTTGAGCAATCGCAACTCACGTGAACCACCGGGAGCTTGACCACGAGTTTTGCCAATTTCGTGGCCAATAACCGGTCCTCGTGAATCAGGTGCGATGGCCCTGGCACCGGCGGCTTGCTCTTGACAATATTGAACATTTGTTCGATCATCATAAGTTGTCGCACTTCCTCCACGACCTCATCTCTGTTGTGACGGAATCACCTTCCGGGGGAGCTGGTTATGCCCTTCTCATATCTGTCCACACAATCCGCGATCACGACACCGGGTGCGCAGGCGGCGCTGCTGGAAGGCCTGCCCCTGACGGTGCCGGCCCTGCGCAACGTTGTGCAGGGGCTGATGGTGCACGTCTTCTGGGCCGAGCGGTACGGGCTGAAGCTCAGCCCGGAGCGTCAGACCGAGGTGCAGCTGCGGTGGGTCGAGCGCCAGTTGGCGCGCATCGTTGAGCTCGACCCGCGTCCGTTGACCGAGGCCCGACCGGTCGAACGCAAGCTGGTCGGCAACTGCCGCGACCACTCCACCCTGCTGGCCTCGCTGTTGCGTCATCAGGGCGTTCCGGCCCGGGCGCGTTGCGGCTTTGGCGCGTACTTCGAGCCGGGCAAGTTCGTCGACCACTGGGTGTGCGAGTACTGGAGCGCCGATCAGAGCCGCTGGATCATGGTGGATGCGCAACTCGACGCGCTCCAGCGTGAAACACTCGGCATCGCCTTCGATCCGCTCGACGTGCCACGCGAGGCCTTCATCGTCGGCGGCCAGGCCTGGTTGATGTGCCGCTCGGGCCAGGCCGACCCCGACGCTTTCGGCATCTTCGACATGAAGGGCCTATGGTTCGTGCGCGGCGACTTCATCCGCGACGTGGCGTCGCTCAACAAGGTCGAGACCCTGCCGTGGGACGGCTGGGGGCTGGTCGATGCCCGCGACGAGGACCTTACGCCCGCCGACCTCGCCCTGCTCGATCAACTCGCCGAACTGACCCGCGGCGACGTGCCCGACTTCGCCACGGTGCGCACGCTCTACGAGTCGGATGAACGTTTGCGGGTGCCGCGCACGGTCAACAGCTATACTGGCGCCGGCGTGACGATCGTTGAGATGGCCTAGCCAGACACACCGCCGCTCACTGGAGGACCTGCATGCCGGTCGATCCCAAGACACCCGCCGATATTGACGCGTACATCGCTGACTTCCCCGAAGACGTGCAGGCGCTTCTGCAAAAGGTCCGGGCCACCGTGCAGAAGGCCGCGCCCCGCGCGACCGAGGCGATCAAGTACGGAATGCCGTCTTTCGTGCTCGAGGGCAACCTCGTGCACTTCGCGGCCTTCAAGAAGCACATCGGCTTCTTCGGCGGCTCGACCGACGGCGGCAAGCTCTCGGCTGAGACAAAGCCGTACGAGGGGCCAAAAGGTTCGCTGCGCTTTCCCTATGACCAGCCCGTGCCATATGGATTGATCCGCAAGATCACGCAGGCCAAGGCGCGGGAGCATCGCGCCCTGGCGGTCGCCAAACGCAAGACGCCACGCTGAGGGTTCGGGTCGCAGCCAACCCGGGGCGCTGGGCGGCCCCACCGCGCGTTCATCCAGGAGGGCTTGATGCAAGCCGTGATCGACTGGTTGCTCGAGGGAGACCCCGCCATCCGGTGGCAGGTCCATCGCGACCTGCTCGATACGTCGCCACGGCGGTGGCGCGCCGAGCAGCGCCAGACTGCCACGACCGGTTGGTGCGCCCAGTACCTGGCCAAACAGGAGCGGACCGGCGGCTGGGGCGGCGGGCTGTATTCGCCCAAGTGGACGTCGACGACCTATACCCTGCTTGAGCTACACCATCTGGGCGTCCCGCGCACCCATCCGGCGGCTCAGCGCGGGATGCGCCATCTGGCCGAAGGCATGCTCGGCCTCGCCGATGACCGGGCGTTCGAGCAGCAACTGCCGCGCCAGGATCTGTGCATCGTCGGGATGTTGCTCGAGTTGAGCGCCTACTTCGAGCAGGCGCCGCGTCGGGTCGCGCCGCTGGTCGCGCGGCTACTCGAGACCCAGATGCCGGACGGCGGCTGGAACTGTCGCCTGGGCCGCGATAAGCACGTCGTGCATAGCTCGCTCCACACCACGCTCAACGTGCTCGAAGGCCTGCGAACCGCGATCGAATGCGGGCTCAAGCGCCAACGCGCCGAGGTCGAGGCCGCCGAGGCCCGCGCGCGGGAGTTCCTGCTGGTGCACCGCTTCTATCGCTCGCACCGCACCGGCGCGATCATCAACCCGGTGTTCACCCAGCTCTCGTACCCCTGTCGCTGGCACTACGACGTCCTGCGCGGGCTCGACTACTTCCAGCGCTCCGAGGCCGAACGCGACCCGCGTGCGCAGGACGCGATCACGTTGCTCGTGTCGAAACGTCTCAAAGACGGGACCTGGCCGGTGCAGCAACGCCATTCCGGTTTTCGCCATTTCGACATGGAGAAGACCGGCGGCCCAAGCCGTTGGAACACCTTGCGCGCGCGGCGTGTGCTGCGCTGGTGGGGTCGGGGCGAGTGAGGGAACGGCCGGCGATTCGTCGATTACTGTTTTCGATGTGCGAGCACGTGGCGCGGCTCTCGTGCGTGCGCGTCACCAGAGAGGAGATGTGTTATGGCGAGTTGGTCAGATTTTGCGGCCCAGGCCCCCGACCTCGCGGCCTTCGGGCA
>JAEURK010000049.1 GCA_016789175.1 Anaerolineales bacterium | reverse complement strand
CCCCCCCCCCCCCCCCCCCTCCCCCCCCCCACCCCCCCCCCCCCCGCGCCCCTGTCCGGCCCACCCCCGCCGCGGCGGCGGGCGCGGGGCCCGCCCCCCCCCCCCCCCCCCCCCCCCCCTCTCTCCTCCCTCTTTTACTTCCTACCAGCCGCGCATGCGCGCCGTGGCCCACTCGAAGAGTTGCTGATACCCGAGCGCGGAATGGCGCCACGAGAGATCCTGCTCCAGGCCGTTGCGTTGCAACGCCGCAAAGCTCCCCGGATCGACGTTGTAAATGTAGATCGCGCGCTGAATGGCGTGCCAGAGCGCATCACCGCTGAAGTCGCGGAAGATGAAGCCGGTGACGCCGTCGCGGACGGTGTCGGCCAGGCCGCCGGTGGCGCGCACGATCGGCACGCTACCGTAGCGCATCGCGATCATCTGCCCAAGCCCGCAGGGTTCGAACAGCGACGGCATCAAGAAGATGTCACTGCCGCCGTACACCAGCGGGGCGAGCTCTGGTGCATAGGTCAGGATCGCGCGCATCCGGTCAGGGTGATAGTCCTGGAAGCCGCGCAGCATGGCCTCAGCCTCGGGCGAGCCGCTGCCGATGATCACGACCTGGGCCTCGCCCGCGCCGCCGTTGAGCAGCAGGTGGAGCGGGTGCCCGATGATGTCGACGCCCTTCTGCCAGTCAAGGCGCGTGACCATCGCCAGCAGCGGCGCCTCGGGCCGCTCCGGTAGGCCCAGCTTCTGTTGCAGCGCCGCCTTGTTGGCTTTGCGGGCTTCCAGCGTCTCGGCATCGAAGTGGGCCGCCAGCTTGACGTCCGTCTGAGGGTTCCAGACGTCGACGTCCAGGCCGTTGAGGATGCCGTGCACGTCGAAGCTCCGATAGCGCAGCAGCCCGTCCAATCCGGCGCCGCCCTCCTTCGTCATGATTTCCTGTGCGTACGTCGGGCTGACGGTGTTGACCATGGTCGCGTGATAGATGCCGCGCGCCATGAAATTGATCTCACCGTGGCCCTCCTCCGTCAGCCCGTGCGTGATGATGCCCAGGTAGTTGAGCACGTCCCAGGGGCCCTTGCCCTGATGGGCCAGGTTGTGGATCGTGAAGACCGAGGGGATGCCACGATAGCGGTCGTCGGACTGCCCGGCCGTGGCCAGCCAGGTGACGGCGGCGGCGCTATGCCAGTCGTGCGCGTGCAGCATCTCCGGCCACCAATCCAGGACGTTGCACAACTCGAGCGCGGCACGCCCAAAGAACGCAAAACGATAGACGTCGTCGCCGTAGCCGTAGATGTTGGGGCGGTCGAACAGCGACCAGTTGGCGATGAAGTAGATCGGCACGTCGCTGCCGGGCAGCGTGCTCTCGTAGATCCCGGCGGCCACGGGCCCATGGCCGGTGGGCACGATCATGCCGCCGGGCCGGGGTATCAACTTTCCCTGACGACCCAGTTCCTCCTGGGCGCGATAGGCGGGCATCACCACGCGCACGTCGTGGCCCAGGGCCTTGAGCGCCTTGGGCAGCGCGCCAGCCACATCGGCCAGCCCGCCGACCTTGGCAAACGGGGCGACTTCAGCGGAGACGAAGAGGATTTTCATGCCCCGATTGTAACGCGGCGCCTCACATCCACGCATCCCGCATAGTCGGCAGGTCGCCGCCTCCGTCCCGCCCCGGTCCCCTGCCGTACAATACCCTCGCATGATCCAACTCCGTCGCGTCGAACTCCGCCCTCCGTCCCAGGCCGCGAACACCGAGGCCTATCCCTGGTCGGTGCCGTTCGTGCAGGCGCGCGCCGATTTGACCCTGACGACGCCCGTGACCTTCCTGGTCGGCGAGAACGGCTCGGGCAAATCGACCTGGATGGAGTCGGTGGCCTATGCGGCCCAGATGATCGTGGCCGGCAGCGACGACGTCTCGACCGACGCCACCCTGGCTCACGTCCGCGGCCTGGGCGACGCCTTGCGCCTGACCTGGGGCAAACGCACGCGCAAGGGCTTCTTCCTGCGCGCCGAAGATTACTTCGGGTTTGTCCGGCGTCTCGCCCATCTGCGCTCCGCGCTACAGCAGGATCTCGACGAAACCGAGGCCGAGTTCAAGGACAAGAGCGATTGGGCCCGCGGCCTGGCCACCGGGCATCAGCGCGGAGAGATCCGTCAGACGTTTGACCGTTACGGCGGTCATCTCGATGCGCGCTCGCATGGCGAGAGTTTTCTGACCTTCTTCGAGTCGCGCTTCGTCCCCGCCGGTCTGTACCTGCTCGACGAGCCCGAGGCCGCGCTCTCGCCGCTGCGCCAGCTCAGCCTGCTGCGCCTGATCCGCGAGAAGGTCGAGCGCGACGCGCAGTTCATCATCGCCACGCACTCGCCTATCCTGCTGGCGTTGCCGGGCGCCACGATCTTTAGCTTCGACGTCACGCCGCCAGCGCCCATCGCCTGGGACGAAACCGAGCACGTCCGGCTCACACGCGACTTCCTCAATCGACCGCAGGCTTTTCTCAAGCATCTGTAAGGCGCCGGCTTCTCGCTCCTCCCTCTTCTCACCTCCTCTTCATCCCACTTCTTCCGTATAATTCCCACATGCTCGCCCTCCTTCTGGCCCTGAGCCTCGAAGCGATCACGCTGCCTGTTGACGAAGCGGTGCCGCTGTGCACGCCGGCGGTGCAGCAGGTGACGGCGGATTGCGCCGCTCTGGGACCCGGGGCCTATTGGGCCGGGGTCGCGGCGGCTGGCTTGCCGACCGAGGACGAACCAGTGCCCGTGGCCTGGCAGGACGTGCCAGCCAACGTGCTGCCCTGGAAATACGGCCGGGTCGTGACAGCCGAGGCCCCGGTTTTCGACACGCCGGAGGCCGCACTGGCCAATACACCGGCTCGAACGCTGGGCACCGGCTTCGTCTTCGTCAACCTGGTGGAAGGCCTGCAGGCCGGCGACCTCGCGTTGTACCAGATCCGCAGCGGCGAGTACATCCGGGCTGTCGACGTCACGCCGATCGAGGCGACCCGCTTTCAAGGGGTGGCGATCACGGCTTTGCCGCAGCGCCTGTTCGGCTGGGTGGTGCGCGCCGTCCGGCCCAGCCCCTTGCCTGGTGTCGCCGCCGACACGAGCGTCAGGCGCATCGGGCGCGGCAACCTCATCCAGATCTACGGCACGGTCATGGTCGACGGCTGGAACTGGTATCAGATCGGGCCGGGCCAGTGGATCGAACAGCGCAGCGTGTCGGTCGTCAACATCAACCCGGTTCCACAAGGTGTGAGCGGGCGGTGGGTCCAGGTCGATCTGTACGAGCAGACCCTGGTGGCCTACGAGGATGGCACGCCGATCTTTGCCACGCTCGTCTCCTCCGGCCTGGACAAGTGGCGCACCGAGCCCGGCCTGTTCCAGATCTACGCGCGGTTGAAGGCCGATCGGATGAGCGGCGCCTACGCGCCTGATCGTTCCGACTACTATGCGCTCGAGATGGTGCCCTGGGTGATGTACTTCGACGGCGACCGCGCCTTGCACGGCGAGTACTGGCACGACGGGCTGGGCTTCAAACGCTCACACGGCTGTGTCAACCTCTCGCCGGCCGATGCCCGCTGGCTGTTCGACTGGTCGGCCATGGGCACCTGGGTCTGGGTCTACGACCCATCCGACGGCGGCACCCATGCCGACGTCGCGCCGGCCGAGGGGCCTTAGCCCTGTTTTTGCCGACACCCTTAAGAGGTAAGATTTAAGGATGCGCCCGCTGCACTGGGCGGTGCGGCTCCTGCTTGCCGCCGCCCTGTTGACCTCGACCCTATCCGCAGTGGCCGACGATCCGGCCGGCGAGGACCTCGAGCCGCTCTGCCCGCCTAACGAACAGGTGGCCCACGAGCTGGCCTGCCCCGCGGTCGGGCCGGGACATTACATCGACCAGCTCGGCGCAGCCGGAGTGAGTTACCCCCTGCCGGCGCTGCAGATCGAACGGGTCAGCGCTTATCGCGGCCTGCCACACCCCTATGGCCGAGTCGTCACCGACGCCGCGCCGGTTTATCGACACCCGGCCGAAGCTCAGGCCGGCATGGCCCCGCTCCGCACCTGGGAGAAGGGCTTTGTCTTCGTCAGCGTGCTCGGGACCGTGACGTACCAGGGCCAGCGCTATTATCAAATCAACCCGTCGGAGTACATGCGCGCCGAGGACGTCAAAGACGTGCGGCCGTCGGGCTGGGGCGGCGCCTACGTCAATGGCGCGGGATCCAAATTCGGATGGGCGATCCGACCGGCACAGACCAGCCCGGCTCCCGGGGCGGTCCCCAACCCCGACTCGCCCTGGGTCCAGCGCTATCAGACGATCACACCCCTGAACAGCCAGCACCTCGGTGAGTGGGATTGGTACGAGGTCGCCCCGGGTCAGTGGGCCGAGCAGCGCAACTTCGGCTGGGTGTCCCCGACCCCGCCGCCCGGCGTCCCGGCTGATGCCATTGCCGTCGACACCTACGAGCAGACCCTGGCCATGTACCGCGGCGGCCAACTGGTGTTCGCGACTCTGATCTCGAGCGGCTCGCGCTGGTTCCCGACCCGGCCGGGCACATTTCAGATTTGGGCCAAGCTCTGGGTCGGGCGCATGACCGGCGTCTACCGCGACGACCGCAGCGATTACTACTACCTCGAGGACGTGCCCTTCATCCTCTACTACGACGGCGACCGGGCCCTGCATGGCGCGTACTGGCACGACAACTTCGGCGTCCAGACCTCACACGGCTGCGTCAACCTTTCACCGGCCGACGCGCGCTGGCTGTTCGAAAACGCTAACGTCGGCGACACGGTGGTGATCTTCAGTTCGCGGTAGGGGGCGAAGACACCGGCGAGCGAACGAATTGTCTCGGTGCTTGAGACTCGTCATTCGCACTCCCGGTGTCTCGATCACCCTTCGCACGCCCGGCGCCCTAATATTGCTACAATGGCGTCTCTATGGACCTACGCACCCGCCTGACCTCCGGCCCTCCACTCGTGCTCGATGGCGCCACCGGCACCGAACTCCATCGGCGCGGCGTCGATACCGCCTTGCCGCTCTGGAGCGCACGCGCCTTGATCACATCGCCCGGCGTACTCACGGATATCCACGCCGATTACGCCAGGGCCGGGGCCGACATCCTGACGGCTGACACGTTTCGCACCAATCGGCGCACGCTCGATCGCGCCGGCCTGTCCACCGAGGTCCAGACCCTGACGGCCCGCGCCATCGAATTGGCCCGCGCCGGCGCCAAACGCGGCGCGCCCGGACGAGCGATCCAGGTGGCCGGGTCGCTCGCGCCGGTCGAGGATTGCTATAGCCCCGAGCTGACGCCACCGGATCACGAATTGGTCGCCGAGCACACCGAGCTGGCGCAAACCCTGGCGGCTGCCGGCGCGGACCTGATCCTGGTCGAGACTATGCCCACGATCCGCGAGGCCCGCATCGCGACCCAGGCCGCCCTCGCAACCGGGTTACCGGTGTTGGTGGGGTTCTGCTGTCGCTCGGACCATCATCTGTTCTCGGGTGAATCGGTCACCGAAGCCGCGCAGGCGATCCTGCCACTCGGCCCGGCAGCGCTGATGATCAACTGCACGCCCTCGCGCACAATCCGCTGGCCGCTGGCCGAGCTGCGTACCGCGGCGCCCAACACCCCGCTCGGGGCGTACGCCAATATCGGGCACACCGACGACATCGTCGGCTGGACCGACACCGGCGACGTCTCTCCGGCCCAGTACGCCGGCCTCGGGCTCGACTGGCTCGGCCTGGGCGCACGCCTGGTCGGCGGGTGCTGCGGCACGCGCCCCGCGCATATCGCTGCTTTGCGGGCGGCGCTCGACAAAGCGCCGTAGTTTTTGCTAATCGCCTGCGCCTTATCCTGAACTTAGACTTTGGCGCGATGATTGCAGGGTTTGCTCGCGTCGCCGGAAGAACCGGCTGCGACTATATGGAAGACCATCACATGCTATCTCCTCGCCTCACGACCTTCGCACCTCGATTGGCCCTGGCGGCTCTGCTGTTCGCCGGCCTGGCCTGTCAGACTGTGACCGGGACCGACGGCCGCCCGACGCCCTTCGACACGGTCGAACCGTATACCGAGGCGCCGCTCCCGACCGAAGATCTGCAGAGCGAGCCGACCCGCGAGGGCGATCCCACCGCTGAGCCGACAACCGCCATCGAGGGCAGTTCGTTGGGTGGGCCGGAGTTCAGCTACAACAATGACGGCGTCCGCTATTGCCTGTATCGATCGGGCGCCCCTGTCGCCCAGATGCCCGACACGGTGGTCAACGCGCCGGAACCGACGCCGTTCCCGCTTCCGGAACTACCGGCTAACACCCAGGTCGACGCCGACACGACCCAGCAGCAGTTGGACGTCTTCCAGGAGCTGTGGGAGGCCGTCGACGACAACTATGTGTACACCGACTACCGCGGCGTGGATTGGAAGGCGGTCGGCGACAAGTATCGAACGCTCATCGAGGGCGGGCTGACGGAAGAAGACTTTCACATGGCCATGTCGCTGATGATCTTCGAGTTGGGCGACGAACACTCCAGTTATCAGGATCCCGAGGCCGTGGCCGAGGATGATGCCCGGCTCGCCGGAAACAACGACTACGTCGGTATCGGCGTGCTGGTCCAGGCCGTGCTCGAAACCCGCACCGGCGTGATCTCGCACGTCTTCGACGACAGCCCGGCCCTCGAAGCGGGGCTGCGCAGCCACGACGTGATCGTCGAGGTCGAGGGCGTGCCGGTCGTCGATGAGGAGGGCATGCTGCGCACCGACAAGATCCGCGGGCCCGAAGACACCGACGTGACGATCACCGTGCAACGTCCGGGCTTCGACACCCCCGTCGAACTGACCATCACCCGCCGCCGCATCACCGGCGCCGCCACCATCGACTACTGCCTGGTGCCCGACACACAGATCGGTTACATATATTTGCCCTCGTTCGATGATGAGACGTTCCCGCGCCAGGTGAAGGACGCGATCGAGGCCATGGCGGCGTCCACGCCGTTGCAGGGCCTGGTGATCGACAACCGCATGAACGGCGGCGGGTCGAGCTCGGTCGCGCACCCGATCATGAGCTATTTCGTCGACGGCGAACAGGGCGCGTTCATCAGCCGCCAGGAGCGGGATGTGCTCGAGCTCAACGGCCGCAACGTCGCCGGCTCGCAGACCATGCCGATCGTCGTCCTGGTTGATCGCGACACAGCCAGCTACGGCGAGATCTTCAGCGGCGTGCTCAAGAACGCCGGCCGGGCCGTGATCGTCGGCCGCACGACGCTCGGCAACGTCGAGCGCCTGTGGGGCTTCAACTTCGACGACGGGTCGCGCGCCTGGATCGCGTCCGAGACCTTCCTGCCGAACGGCGTGGATCCCAACGAGGCCGGGATCTGGGAAGATACGGGCATCGTCGCCGACTATGACGTCCCGACTCGATGGGACCTGTTTTCGGAGGCCAATGACCCGGCCCTGGCGAAGGCCGTCGAAGTGCTGCTTCAGCAGTAAAATAGCGTATCAAAAGCGAAGGCGCTGCCAGATGAGGCGCGACGCGCCCCGCTTGGCAGCGCCTTCGCTTTTCAAGATACGAGGTCTCACATGCCCGACGCCCCACGCAAATATCTGATGATCACACCCGACCAGGTCCGCTCGGCCCGGCGCTTCTGGCCCCAGGTCAGCGACAAGACCTGGTGCCTGGTGCTCAAGCGCGGCGAGGAGCCGATGGTGCTCAACAAGGCGCCCCATCGCGGGGTCGGCTTCGTCACCATCGAGGTCCCCACGGCTGAGCAAACCAAGGAAGGCATGTTTTATCGTCGCGAAATGGATGTGCTGATCCTGGTCGCGGGCGAAACCGATTTGGTGCGAGCTTAGGATAATTCCGGTATGGTCTACATTCCCGAAAGCGCTCTGGTCATCGTCGCCCATCCGGACGACATCGAATTCGGCTGCGCCGGCACGATCGCGCGTTGGGTCAGGCACGGCTGCCGTGCCGGCTACGTGCTGCTCACCAGCGGCGACGTCGGCATCGCGCGCGACGGCATGACCCGTGAGCAGGCCCGCGAGATCCGCGAGGCCGAACAAACCGCGGCGGCCGCGATCGTCGGCGTGCATGACGTCGTCTACCTCCGCGAGCCGGACGGCATGCTGCAGGCGACGCTCGAGTTGCGCAAGCGTGTCGTCCGAGAGATCCGGCGTTTTCGGCCCGAGGTGGTGGTGGTGATGGACCCGACCATGCTATGGGTCGGCTCAGGATATATCAACCACCCCGATCATCGCGCGGCCGGCACCGTGGCCGTCGACGCGGTCTTCCCGGCCGCCGGCCAGCCCAACCTCTTCCAGGAACTCGAGGCCGAGGGCCTGACCGCGCACAAGCCGCGCAAGGTCTACGCCCAGCACTTCGGCGACGTGCAGGCCGACTCGTTTGTGGCGATCGACGAGACCATCGACCTGAAGATCGCGGCGCTGCGCGCGCACGCCAGCCAGATGAACAGCTGGGACCCCGAGCCCCGCATCCGCGAATGGGCCGCCGCGGCCGCCCACGGCAAGGAAATGCAATATGCCGAGGTCTTTCGCGTGGTGACGCTCGAAGGCGATGAGGAGTGGGCCAAATGGAAGGGCCAGGTCGTCGGCCGCCAGGCGGCGCTCACCTCGGGCGAGACGCCGAAGGCCGAAGTCATCTCAGATAACTGAGCCTATCGCCCATTGAATGTGTCGAACCGCGAAGACGCGCTGCGCGCCAAGAGAATATCTTGGCGCGCTGCGCGTCTTCGCGGTTAACGTTCCCCACCGGTTCCGGTCGGCCTCGCTGCGGGCATGCAGCGACTTCAGCCGCCGCATGCTATCCTTCGCCGTCACCCTTCAGGAGATCAATCATGTCCCATCGTCCTCGCGCGCGTGATGTTGGAGTCGTCATCGGTACCTTGCCCACCGGCAAGCACAACGCCATCACGGATGTCGAGGGTGTGCGCGTCGGGCACACGACGTTGATCGAGGGCGAGGGCGCGCTCGAGCCGGGGGTGGGCCCGATCCGCACCGGCGTGACGGCCATCGTGCAGCACTCGGGCGACGTTTTTCGCGACAAAGTCTCGGCCTGGGTCCACCGCATCAACGGTTTCGGCGAGGTCACCAACGCCGAGCAGGTGCGCGAGCTAGGCGTGCTCGAGACCCCACTTCTGCTCACCGGCACCCAGAACGTCCCGCGGGTCGCCGACGCCGTGCTCGACTGGGCCTTCGGGAAGGACGCCGAGATGGGGGTGACGACCTGGGGGCCGAGCCCGGTCGTGGCGGAGTGCTCGGATCAATACCTGTCGGACGTGCGCGGTCGGCACGTGCGCACCGAGCACGTCATCGCCGCCATCGAAGGCGCGACCTCCGGGCCGGTGGCGGAGGGCGGCGTCGGCGCCGGCACCGGCATGAGTTGCTGCGAATTCAAGGGCGGCATCGGCACGAGCTCGCGCGTCCTCTCGGCCGAGACCGGCGGATTCACGGTGGGCGTGCTGGTGCTGAGCAATTTCGGGCGGCGCGAGCACCTGATCATCGGGGGGGTCCCGGTCGGGCGCAGTCTGGTCGATTGGCACCCGCCGCTTTCCGAGGTCAACCCGGATGGGCTGGGCTCGTCGATCATCATCGTGATCGCGACTGACGCGCCGTTGCCGCCGCGGCAGCTGGAACGCCTGTGCGTGCGCGCCGGCGGGGGGCTCGCCCGTACGGGCGGTCTGGTCTCCACGTCTTCCGGCGATTTTGCCATCGCCTTTTCGACCACCAACCGCGTGCCGCACGACCCCAGCACACTTGTGATCGAGCAGCGCCAGGTGGCTGAGGCCCTCCTGCCCGGCCAGGACGGCGCGGCTATGCCGGCGATCAACTACCTTTTCCAGGCGACGCTCGAGGCGACTGAGGAAGCCATCCTCAATTCGATGTTTGCCGCCGAGACCCTGGTCGGCCGCGACGGACATACGCGCCACGCCCTGCCAATCGATGAGGTATTGCGGCTGCTCCACTTGTGAAACTATTGTTATGTTTACTTGAGTGCAGATGCTCTCCGCCCTGAAGGCGCACAGAAGGCGGGCCGATATCAATCCGCAGGTGTCGAACGAGGCTGATACGAGTAACTGGTCGAACCAGGGTGGTGTGCAGACTCGATGGATGTCCATTGTGCTCTGTCGGGCGCCAGGTTGGTTCACATGGGATCGGCCTGGCTCTTGTGTGCTTTGACAGGCGTCTTATGTTGCTCAACTGTGGCTGTACTAGCCAGAGACCGCGGCTGGTTGGAGGTGCTGCCGATTGGCAACCCGATAATTTACATAACTTCAATCTGTGTTGCCCTTCGCCTTCCAAGCTACATATGGTGGCCATCCGTGTGCGGCCTGGAATCTGGCGCCTATGGCCCGCACTCAAACACTGTGGGC
>JAEURK010000440.1 GCA_016789175.1 Anaerolineales bacterium | reverse complement strand
TGGCCGTCGGGGTGCGAGCCCGCGATCGCGTAGATCACAGTGCCGGTCTCGAAGGTAGGCGAGGTGGAGCGCACCAGCTCAAAGCCGAAGTGATCGGTCTCCGAGGCGGTCTGCCAGGCCAGCGTCACGGTGTTCGCCGTCGCGCCTTCGATCGTGAAGTACTCGAGCTCGACCGCAGTCGGCGACTCGACGAACCCGAAGTCGTAGGTGTGATTGTTGTCGCCGGGATCCCCGGTTCGCAATGTGATCACGGCGTCGAGACCCTGCGGCAGGCCGTCATTGTCGCGGCTGTCGCCGTTCGCCGAGGGATCGCTGTCGGTCGATGTCAACAGATATCCGATCAGCGGGGCCTGCGCCGTGTCGATCCGCACCTGGTAATTGGTCTGCGGCAGGAGATTGCTGAAGTAGTAACGGCCCACGGCATCGGTCGTGGTCGTGCCGACCAGCACATCGTCGGCTGTGCCGAAGCGACCATCGGTCCCGGGCGTGTATAGCCGCACGATGATGTCGGCGAACGGCGTCTCTTGCGGATCCTGGACGCCGTCGCGATCGCTGTCGAGCCAGACATAGTTGCCGATCTCGATCGGGGCGGGTAGACAGAGCGGCTCGAGGTCACCCAGGCCGCCGGCTTTGCCAAAGCTGCCGGTCACGCTCACATCGAACAGCTCGAACGAGCGCGGGCGCGTGCCGTCCGCGGCCACGAACCAACCCAGGCCGCCGGTGTTGACTTCGCCGAGCGGGTTGTACAGCGTTGCAGCGACCTCGCCTTCAGCCAGCATAACCTTGGCGGCGCCGACCCCGGTTTCGTCGTGCACGCTGGCCTCGATCGGGCCGGTCACGGGGTGATGATCCTGCCAGAACCACTCACCGCCACCCGGGCCCTGGGCCGGGGTCTCGTTGGCCCCGCCGGTCGCCGGGAGGCCCGGGCAGCTGCCATTGCTCTCGAGGACGTAGCCGCTGCCGGAGCGGCACAGGCGCAGGATGTCGCCGGCGGCTGCGCCGTCGTACCGCGTGATCGGGCTGGCGGCCGGCGGCAGAGCGGAGCCATCCAGCGGGACAAACACCGGCCCGGTCCCGTTTGTGTCGTAGTTTTGGTAACCCGTCTGCATGCCATTGCGGTCCAGCAGACTAAGGACCATGGCGCCGTCCGCATCGAGGTCGATCGATGAGATGATCGGCTGCGGATAGATGATGTGCTTGTTGTAGGCCAGTTCGCAGACGCCGTCGGCGTTTTGGTCGACGCAGAGCGAGCGCAGGTCCGCGGTCCAGGGGCGCCATTCGGCGTCATAGCACGAACCGCCGACGCGACTGGCGCAGCCGCGTGGGTAGTTCAGCGGGAACTGCGAGACCAGGGTGCGCGCGCCCGAGGTGGGATCGAGCCGAAGGATATAGCCATACAGGCTGGCCGTGCTCTGCGTGCTCTGGCCTGAGCAGACCACACCGATCAGGAGGCCGCCGGCGTGGGCCTTGAGCGCCCACGGCCGCACATCCGCGGCCGCGCAGGCCTGCGACCCGGCGGGCAGCGGCAGGATGTCATAGCCCGTCACATTGGCCGCGGTCGGCGTCACGATCGCGCCGTTGGCGTCCGCGACCTGCAGGGCATAGACGCGACGGTCGTTCAGGTTTGTGACGTAGAGCGTGCGCTCGTCTTCCGAAAGCTCGATATCGCCCACCGAGATCTTGGCGACCGCGTCGAACATGGCCGCGTCGTTGCTGGGCTGGTCGGCCGCGGCGGGCAGGCCGACGTGCGGGTCAGCGCCGGTGTTGACGCCGATGCTGTTCAGATCGACAAAGGGCGCGACCGAAACGCGCGCGCCGGTCGTCGGATCGACCTGCACCCGATACAGGCCGCCCGTGCCCAACGACCCGAAGCCGCTGTGGCGACGGGCCAGGGCCGAGACGAACAGGGTGCTGCTCGCGCGGCGATAGGCCAGACCCCAGACCGCGCCCAGGTCCGTGCCCTGTGCGACAGTGATCGCCTGGCTGTGATCGGAGCCGGAGGCGTTGTACGGCACAGCATAGACCGAGGCGTGCTGACCGGCGGTTCCGCCGCCCAGCGGGTTGCCGTTGGCCTGGCACGACGTCGCCAGGAAGGGCAGCGATTGACAGTACTCGGTCGGGTCGTTCACGCCCAGGTCGACATTGTTGCTGTCGCCGTTCGGCACGAACTGCACAGTCGTGTTGTTGTTCGCGCCATGCGGACCCGGCTTGTACGGCGCGGGGATGTTCGTGAACTCGACCCGGTAGGGGCCGGTGCCACCCGTCGCCAGCGCATAGGTGCCATCCGCGCCGGTGGTCGCGGTGCCTTGCGAGGCGCCGGCTGAGTCGGCGGCTGTGACACTGACGCCGGCCACGCCGACTTCACCGCTGTCGCGGACGCCATTCAGATTGAAGTCTCGGTATACCGTGCCCCGGATCGTCCCGGCAGCCAGCGCGTCGGGGAGTGAGGTCGGCCAGCCGCCCATCAGGAGCGCGAGCGCTGCCCCTATCGACAGCGCCGACCAGACACGGCGTCGGACCTTCTCAGTCGAGCGTGAATTCATTGCGGTGCTCCCTCTTGCTCCGATCAAAAAACCGGACAGAGAACATCCCTTTTCGGCGCGGTGCTGCCCAGGGACCTCGGAAAACCTATTTCAGTTGTGATTGCTGCGTGTGTGGGTCGGCTCGTCAGCGGCTAACGTAGCCCTGCAATGGTTAAGCCGACACTGATCGGGATTATACCGCCGACCTTTATGGGGCGATCTGGTAAGAAGGTCCCCCCCCGTCAGAAATCGGTTGGGGTTTCGACCGGGCTGGAGCGGAGCTGATCGCGCAGAACGTTGATCGGTTGGCGCCGGCCTTCGGCGTCTTCGAAGAACCAGTGCTCCCAGCCGTTGCAGGAGGGGGCGTTTTGGATCGTTCGCCCAACCATGTGGATCGAACCCGTGGTGCCGTTATGTCGGATCTGGCCATTGGCGAGGACGGTGGCCGTCGCCTGGCCGCGGGGCCCGAAAAACAGGGTCTGCCCCGGCTGGATCAGGCCGTTTTCGATCAGCAACCCGAAGGGGATCCGGGCCGGTGGTCGAGCATCCGGGAAGGTGAAGACCGAGTCGTCTTCAAGCAGGTCGGGCTGGACGTTCGCCAGACGCTCACGCGCGATCTTGATATAACGCGGCTCGCGCTCGATGCCGATGTAGTGGCGCTTGAGGCGCAGGGCCATCGCCCCGGTTGTCCCGGTGCCGAAGAAGGGGTCGAGCACGACGTCGCCGGGGTGAGTGGTCGCCAGCAGCACCCGGTACAACAGTGCCTCGGGTTTTTGGGTGGGGTGCGCCTTCTGTCCGTTCTCTTTCAACCGTTCCTGCCCGGTGCAGATCGGCAGGTACCAGTCGCTGCGCATCTGCAGGTCTTCGTTGAGGGCCTTCATCGCCTTGTAGTTGAAGGTGTAACGCGCGCCGCGGAGTTTTTGGGCCCAGATCAGGGTCTCGTGGGCGTTGGTGAAGCGCACGCCCCGAAATTGAGGCATCGGGTTGTGTTTGACCCAGATCACGTCGTTCAGGATCCAGTACCCCAGATCTTGAATGGCGGTGCCGACGCGGAAGATGTTGTGATACGACCCGATCACCCAGAGCGTGCCGCTGTCTTTGAGCACGCGTTTGCACTCGCCCAACCAGGCCCGGGTGAATCGATCGTAGGCGGCGAAGGACTCGAACTTGTCCCAGGCGTCATCAACGGCGTCGACGCGGGTCATGTTCGGGCGATACAGATCGGTTTGCAGCTGGAGATTGTAAGGCGGATCGGCGAACACCAGGTCGACCGAGCGATCGGGCAGCTCCTGCAGCCGCGCGATGCAATCGCCTTCGAGCACCATGTCACGGGGCAGCGCATCCTGGGTCACGGGTACTCCCGATGCCGATCACTGACTGGTCGCGACAGCCGTGCAGATCAGCACGACCAGGGCGCAGGCCAGGTTGAGCCAAAGGAGCTGGGTCTCGCGCCGTTCAGCCGAGGCGGCCCCGCCGTCGCCCGGCTCTGGGCGGCTGCGCCGCAGTTGCAGTTGCGCGCGCGCCAGGGCGGGTTGCACCACGGCCTGCGATAAGGCGCCGATCGCGGTCATGCCGGCCGCCGCGACGTGCTTGACCAGCATGGCGACGCTCCAGGGTGTGTCAACCACCAACGTGCCGTGATAATTCGGATCCGCCGACATCTGGAACATCCCGGTGACGATCAGGATAGCCAGGCTGAGCCACGCCAGCGGGTTGAACACCTTGCGCCAGCGGGCCTGCACGTCGGCCAGCAACAGGCCCGGCCCCAGCGCACCGCGCGTCGCCGGCCACACGATCACGGCCTGCACGAACAGCCCGCCGACCCAGATCACGGTCGCCACGAGGTGCAGGCCATAGAGCGTCGAGAGCACCCAACTCGGAGTCACGATTCCCCGATTGTAGAGTCTAGATTCGGAAAAGGCAATTGTCCGGCTCGGTGCGGGCGTTCTAACCTTTGACCTGACAGGTCCATCCGCGTTTGGCGGGAATCAAAGACCACTCAAAAATTCACTTTTGTGAATCGTGGTTGCTTTTCTAACCTGTCACGGGCGATCCGGCGCGCGCGACGCGCCGACGGCTGCGGCCAGATGGGTCGCGCGTTGCGCCGCATAGTCTTCCTCGCCCACCAGGCCCGCGGCGCGATCGAACTCCAGATCACGCAACGCTTGAAGCGCGAGTTCGCGTGTATCGGTCCCGTCCGGATGGTCGTCACGACCGCGCCGGCCAGCCCGCAACGGCCACGCGACCCAGGCGCCGAACCCCAGGATCAAAATCAGGCAGATGAACAATGAAGGCAGGCTCATGGTTCGTGTCTCACAGGCGTTCGCGGACCTCCCGTTCGATCTCGGCCAGCGCCGCCGGATCCGCCACCGGCGATAATCCGGCCGGCTCCGATGTCCGGGGGCGCCGCAGATAAGCCCATAGCCCCAACCCGCCTAACACGAGTGCCAGCGGAGGCAACACCCAAACCCCGAGTGTGAAGCCCGCAGCCAGAGGCAGCGCCAACACCCGCTCGCCGTACTGGCGCACGAACTCGGCCTTGATCTCTTCGTCGCTGTGGCCCGCCGCCAGTTGCGCCCGGATCTCGGCCCGCCATTGTGAACAGGCTTCGGTCGTACACACGTCGAGCGGGATGCCTTCGCAGACCGGGCAGACCATCTGCCTGGCCACGCGGTTGACATCGTCGTCGCTCGGGCCCTCCTGGGCCACGACCGAGAGGGCCAAGCCCAGGAAGATCAGTGCGGTCGCAACAGCCGGATACAAATGGCGATGCATGGCTCACTCAGGGGCGCGGTGCGCCGGTGGCGCAGCGACGGAACGCGCTACCGCGCGCCGGCGCTCGGGCCAGGCCGCGATCAACGTGCCGAGGACGAAGACGGCCCCGCCCAACCAGATGAAGTTGATGAGCGGGTTGACGTACACCTTGAACGTCGCGCCGGCGCTGCTCAGTTCCTCCCAGTCTGCCAGGATCACGTACACGTCGCCGGCCAGGTCGCTATGCAGGCCCGCGATCGTCATGGGCTGGCCGCTGCGCACGTACAAGTCGCGATGCGGGTAGAGCCGCGCCAGCCGGGTGCCGCGCTCGGCCACGTCGACGGTGGCCGTGGTCACGATCCGATCGTCAGGGGCGAGCGCCTCATCGAGGCCGATGTACGTGAGCGTGTAGCGTCCGATCGTCAGCGACTCACCCGGCGCCAGACGCCCCTGGGTCTCTATTTGAAAGAACGTGGTGCCGATCACGCCCAACGCGATCAGAACCACGCCGAGATGGATGGCGTAACCGCCGTAACGACGCCGGCTGCGAGTGATCAGGCGCACCAGTGCCTTCGGCCAGCCTTCACCCGTGGCCCTGCACCGGGCCTGGGCGCCGCGCCCGTACTCGAGCACCGTGCTCAGCCCGACCAGCGAGACCAGCCCATAACCGAACAGGCCGCCAAGCGAGGTCAGCCCGGCCACCGCCAGCCCGAACATCACCATCAAGGCAGCCGCCAGCGGCAGGCACAGGGCGGCGCCCAACCGGCGCGCCGAGGCCTGGCGCCAGGCCAGAAGCGGCGCGATGCCCATCAACAGGACCAGCGCTGCGAAGAGCGGGCCGGTCACCTGCCGATAATACGGCGGCCCGACCGTGATCTGCGAACCGGTCACGGCCTCCGAGAGCATGGGATAGACCGTGCCCCAAAAGACCGAGACGGTCAGGCCCAGAAAGAGATAGTTATTGAGGAGGAAGGCGCCCTCGCGCGAGAACCAGCCCTCCCGGGGTTGCTCATCGGCCAGCCCGTCCCAGCCGCGCCAGAGCAACCCGAGCGAGCCGAGCAACGTGATCGCGATGAAGGCGAAGAACAACGGCCCGATCGCACTCTGCGCGAAGGCGTGCACCGACGAGATCACGCCCGAGCGCGACAGGAAGGTGCCGAAGATCACCAGGCCGTAGGTCAGGATGACCAGGGTCAGGTTCCAGCGCTTGAGCAGACCGCGCCGCTCCTGGACCACAGCCGAATGGAGCAGGGCGGTGCCCGTCAGCCACGGCATCAATGCCGCGTTCTCGACCGGATCCCAGCCCCAATAACCACCCCAACCGAGCACGTCGTAGGCCCAGCGCCCGCCCAACAGCAGGCCCAGCGAAAGAAACAACCAGCCGGCCAACGTCCAGCGCCGCGTCGATCGGATCCAGCCGGCATCGAAGCGCCCCGTGATCAGAGCCGCCATCGCAAAGGCAAACGGCACGACGAAGGCCACAAAGCCCAGATAGAGCAGGGGCGGATGGATGATCATGCCCGGATGGCGCAGCAGCGGGTTCAGCCCGCGCCCATCGAGCGGCGCAAATGCCAGCGCGCCGGGCGGGGGGAACATGGCAACCGTGACCTCTCCCGTCGCGGCGGATTGCCACAGCCGCGCGAACGGGTTGTCGACGAACACCACCAGGCTGACGAAGAAAGCCAGCGTGCCAGCGAGGATGGCGATGACATAGGGCAGGGCCGCGCGCTCCTGGCGCCAATCGCGCAGCATGGCGGCCGCGCCGAAGCTCGACAACAGCCAGGCCCAGAAGTGCAGGCTTCCGGCCTGACCGCCCCACCAGGCCGTGAGCTTGAGATACAGGGGCATGGCGCGGCTTGTCACGGTTGCGATGAACTCAAGGTCGAACCGATTGCCCGCCAGCAGGATCAGGAGACAGATGCTGCTGAGCGTGAGCAGGAGGGCCGCGCCGAGCAGGGCCCGCCGGGCGCTCTCGACCCAGCCGGGCTCGTTCAGGCGCGCGCCTGCGACGGCCAGCGCCGCCGCGTAGACGGTGGCCGCCAGGACCAGCAGCAGCGCGAAATAGCCGACGTCGACCAGCATGTTGGCGCTTACGGCGCCGGGGTTGCCGCGCCCGTGAGCGTATGCGGGGCGGGTGTGCCGGCGGCGGCCTCCTCGTAGTGCGACGGGCACTTGAGCAGCAGCTCATCGGCGTAGAAGACGCCGTCGGCCGCAAAGCGACCCGAGACGATCGCCTGGGCTTCATTCTTAAGGAGATCCGGCTTGGGCCCGACATACACCACCATCACCCGCGCAGCGTTTGGGTCGACCACGGCCGCATGCAGCGCGGCGGCCAGGTCTGTCACCTCGCGCTCGTCGGGAAGATGCGCCATCTCGAAGCGGATCTCGAGCGTCTCAGGGTTGACCGTGATGGTGTCGCCGACCACGGCGCCGGTGGCGCGCACGCTGCGTGTGCCCAGCTCGGCCCGATGGGCCAACAGTTCATCGACCGTGTAGAAGTACTGGGCCGTGCTCGTGAAAGCCGTGGCCATCAGCAGCACCAGCGCCGCCGCGAACAACACGCCGCCGATGATGAATTTGGGCTGCGCTTTGCGGCGCGCGACGGGCAGGGTGGCGATCGGGGGTGTCGGTTGCATGCGGGTCTCCTGGCCACACAGTGTACGAAGGCCCGTCCCCGAAACGTGAGTGCTGTTCCTCTCGAACAACTCGACGAATGTCATCGTGTTTATTCAACGGCGCCGTCGACGGCGTGGCCGATGCCGGGGCGCGGCTCAGCAGGCGGCCAGGTCAATACTGCTATTCCTCCCCGAATATCCGAATTTCGGCCAAAGATCAAATCAGATTTTTTAATTGTATTTAGATTGTCTGATTTGGCCGATTTTTGTGCGTTCCGTCATGTCGAGCTTGTGACAAATGCTACACACCACCGGCTTAGCGGTTCCTTAGAATGGCGCAAGCTCAAGGGTGGTGTTACCGGATGCCTGGGATCCGGCCACACACCCGGAGGGGGAGGGACCGCACAGCACCATGAAACTGCCTATCATCACCGGCCTGGTTGCTCTGATTGCGGTGCTCGGCGTCGCCGCCTACACCACGAACTTCACCACCTATCTGGGCGATGACCCGACCACCTGCAACAACTGCCACGTCATGGACGGCGCCTATGAAGGCTGGTTCCATGCCGGACACGGTCGCGTGGCCTCGTGCAATGACTGCCACGTGCCGCACGATTTCTTCGGCAAGTACACGACCAAAGCGATCTCGGGCTTTAACCACGTCTATCACTTCACGACCGGCAACATCCCGGTGCCGATCCGCGCGAAAGACTCGACCAAAGCCATCATCCAGGCCAATTGCATCCGCTGCCACACCGAGACGGTCTCGGCCATCGCCGATGGGCAGATGGATTCGGAGCGCTACTGCGTGGCCTGTCACCGCGACGTCGCCCATGGCGAACGCGGCCTGTCGCTCTTGCCCTATCAGGATACGACCACCGTCGAGATCCAGCATCCGTAAGCCGTTACAGCCGGGCCCATGATGGCCGCCGGCCAGGAGGGTTTGCATGACGTCCAAATACGCCAAATACATTCCGACCGCGATCATTGTCGTGCTGGCAGCCGCCCTCGCGGCCGTGCTGCTCTTCATGTACAACCAGCCGGCGCCTCAGCGCGGCGTCGCGCCCAACGTCGACGTGGTGGCTTACGAGCCCGACTCGTCGATCTGGGGCCAAAATTACCCGAACCAGTACTCGACCTTCGAGCAGACCACCGCCAACAACGTCCGGACGACCTACGGCGGCTCCGACAATTACAGCAAGCTCGAGGCCGATCCGAACCTGCCGATCCTGTTCGCGGGCATGGCCTTCAGCAAGGGCTACACCGAGGATCGCGGCCATGGCAACGCCCTGACCGACATCCTGGAGACGGCCCGGGTCAACGACAAGACCCCGGGCACCTGCTATTCGTGCAAGAGCTCCAACAACCCGGGGCTGTGGGCCGAGATGACGATGGAGACGTACGACGCCACATCGTTCGCGAACCTCGGCCAGCACGTCACCGAGACCATCGGCTGCGCCAACTGCCACGACTCCGAGACGATGGCCCTGGTCGTCACCAACCCCGCCCTCGAGGAGGCCCTCAAGGCCCAGGGCAAGGATTGGCGCACGTTCACGCGCCAGGAGATGCGCACGGTCGTGTGCGCCAACTGCCATGTCGAGTACTACTTCAAGGGCGACGGCAAGTACCTGACCTTCCCATGGGAGCAGGGCACTCAGATCCAGAACATCGTGGCCTACTACAACGAGGTCGGCTTCAAGGATTGGGAATACCCGGACACGGGCATCGCCATGCTCAAAGCCCAACACCCCGAGTACGAGCTGTTCTCGGCCGGCAGCACACATTATTCGGCCGGTGTCTCGTGTGCGGATTGCCATATGCCGTACACCCGCGACGGCGCGGCCAAGTTTTCGGATCACAACGTTCGCAGCCCGCTCCTCCAGCCTGAAAAGGCCTGCGGCACCTGCCACACCGAAGTCACGTACGTGGTCGAGCGCGTCAAGACCATCCAGGGCCAGACCCAAACCGCTATGTTGGCGGCCGAAGCCGCCCTGATCGACTCGCTGACGGCGATCAAAGCCGCGACCGCGGACCCGAACGCCAACGCCACGCTGCTCAATGAAGCCCGCGCCATGCATCGCGACGCCCAGATGTACTGGGACTTCATCGCGGCCGAGAACAGCATGGGCTTCCACAATCCGGAAGAGGCCCTGCGCATCCTGGGCGAGGCCACCGACCTGGCCCGTCAGGCCCAACTCAAGGCCATCCAGGCCCTGACACCGGCGGCTCCCAGCGCCAGCCAATAGCTTTTTCGGCCAGATCACACTCAAAACGGGTGTGGCGCGGTTCGGGAGCACCCCTGAACCCCGCCACACCCGTTTTTGCGTTCCCGCGCGGCGCCGGTCTGCAACTTCGCGGGCCGCGCTGCGAATAGTCTTGTAGATGCGCACGCGGCCGGGCTGTGACGGCGGCCCAAGGCCCGGCACGTACCATGCATGGCCACGCATGATCTGGCTTCGTGACTATAATCCAACCGTGGTTATTCGCGGCGCAAGGCCGCCTGTCTCCACGGTCGTCTACATCAAACGGAGGACACAATGGACGAACTCTTTGCAGGGGGGACGCTCTTTTTGTGCGTGGGCGTCCTCGCGCTGGGCGTGATCGGCTTCGTCCTGATCACGTCGGTGCGGATCGTGCCCGAATACCAGCGGCTGGTCGTGTTTCGGCTCGGGCGCGTCATGGGGCAGAAGGGCCCCGGCCTGGTGCTGCTCTTCCCGGTCATCGACCAGGCCCGGATCGTCGACCTGCGTGAGCAGGTGCGCGAGGTGCCGCACCAGACCTCGATCACCAAGGACAACGCTCCGATCTCAATAGACTTTCTCTGGTACTACAAGGTCATCGATTCGGTCCTGACCGTCACCCAGGTCGGTAACTTCGAGATGGCCGCGGCCGGTATCGCCACGACCACGCTCCGCTCGGTCATCGGCGGCATCGCGCTCGACGATGTGCTCTCACAGCGCGACCACATCAACCAGACCCTGCGGGTCAAGCTCGACGAGGTCACCGAGCGCTGGGGGGTCAAAGTCACCAACGTCGAGATCCGCGAGATCATTCCGCCCCGAGACGTGCAGGACGCGATGAACCGGCAGATGTCGGCCGAGCGCACGCGCCGCGCGCTGGTGACCGAGTCGACCGGCGACAAGGAAGCGGCGATCAACCGCGCTGAAGGCACCAAGCAGGCCAACATCCTGCAGGCCGAAGGCGAGCGGCAGTCGAACATCCTGCGCGCTGAAGGCGAGAAGCAGGCCCAGCAGCTGCGCGCTGAAGGTTACGCGGCGGCGCTGCAGGCGATCTATGCCTCGGCGGCCAACATCGATCAAAAGACGATGACGCTGCAGTACTTTGAGGCGCTCAAGTCGCTCGGCGCCAGCCCGTCGACCAAGTACATCTTCCCGATGGAGTTCACGTCGCTGATCCAGGGCGTGATCAAGAAAGACTGAGTGACGGCGGAGGGAAGAGGGAGGAGGGAGGAGGGTCCCTCCACTCTCTTCCCTCTTCTCTACTTCCCTCCACGATGATCCTCCTTACGGCCTCCTGGCGCGATTTCTGGCGCGTCTGGCAGGTGCAGGGTGTGACGTTCGGCCGCGACGCCTGGGATCCACTCGACCTTCTCCTTCAGTTGATCTTTGCGCCGGTGCGGATCAAGGCCCTCGACGGCGAGCGCCTGGTCGGCTACGTTTTCGGCGAGCGCCGGCAGCGGGAAGGCGTAGGTTGGATCACGGCCCTGGGCGTGCATCCCGATTCACGGCGGCGCGGCGTCGGCCGTCAGTTGCTGCAGGCCGCCGAAGCCCGGCTGGCGATGCCACGCGTTTGCCTCACCGTGCGCCCCTCCAATCAAACCGCCATTCATCTTTACGCTCAACTCGGCTACCAACAGACCCGCCGCATCCCGCGCTACTATCCGGGCGGTGAGGATGGGCAGCAGATGGATAAGATCCCGGCTGCTTCCCCCTCGGCTGAGCCTTTTTGAAAGAGGGTGCTCGTTGCGCCGCCTGATCCAGCCCGCTCGTTTTACCGTCGCGTGCACGGCGTCCCTGCTCCCCGTGGTCGGGATGCTGCTCCTGGCGTGCTCGGCTCCGCCATCGCCGACCGCGACTGCCCCGGCAACGGTCTCGCCGACCCGCGCTGCCGCCAGTCCTGCTCCAGCCACCCGAGCCGCGACGGCAGTCGTTTCCGCCTCGGTGGCCCCGACGGCGACGGCCAGCCCGACCCTGACCATCACCAGCGTTCCAAGCGCGACGGCCAGCCCAACCGCCTCGGCCCCACGCCGGCCGACGCTGGGTCCGACCGACACGGCCACCGCGGTGCCGGGGCCAACTCTGGCGGCTCCGGTCCTCCCACAGACCAGCATTCATGCCTGGAGCCGCGCGGACTTTGCGCACGAAGTCAACGAATTGCCGATGTGGCTCAATCAGAGCGCGACCCGCTTTCAGGAGGACATCGTGCTTCGGCACAAGGAGAACCGGTGTGACATCCTGAGCAAATTGCTGGACGAACTGCTTCGCAACCAGGCGGGTTACAACGGAGACGTGCCTGCGGAGTGGTATCCCCTGTACTTCGAATATCGCACACTGATCCAGACGGCGGTCGTCACGGTTCAACCCCTGACCGATCAGTGCTTCAATCACACTCCTGAGCCTTCCTATGACACGATCGCCCAGATCGTGTCAGACCTGTTCGTACTTGTCTCGCGCGGCGTCGATCTTGACGCCCGGGTCCAGGCCCAACCCTAGCCCGGATGTAGCGCAAGCTCGCCCATCGTCCTGACGGCTGTGCCGTTTGGCAATGTCACTTTCGAGCAGGGATGTGCGAAAACCGCAGCGCGTTGGGCGGCGTCGCCGCCCCACGCGCTGCGGTTTTAGCCGTTTTGTGTGAATGCGACCAAGCCCAACGAGCCACCCGGCCTAGGGATAGTGGTGGGTAACCCC
>JAEURK010000438.1 GCA_016789175.1 Anaerolineales bacterium | reverse complement strand
CTGCAGCGACGCGACCTTCTGATTGACCGGGTTGTCCTCGGCCAGTAGCACCTGCCCCCGCGGAAGTTGCGGTGCTCGCCCGGCCGGGTCTGCCTTGGGGCCGTCCTGCTTCGACCCGGGGGCGCCCGGCGCCGACCCGATCAGGGCATCGGTGAAAAGCGCGCGCCGGATCGGACGTCGGACCTGTCGATCGACCCGCAGGTGCTCGGGCAGGTCGTCCGCGATCGCGATGCAGCGAATGCGTTTCAGGACCGGGTCGTCGCGCACGGCCTCGACCAGGCGCGCCGGCGCGCGCCAGTCTTCCCAGAAGCCCACGACAAGTGCCTCGTAGCGGTCATTCAGTCGCAGGCGCGTCAACGCCTCAGCGGGGTCGCGGACTGCCTCACAGGCGAATCCGGCCGCGCTGCCGTAGCGCGTCGCGATCTCGCGCGACAGCGCATCGGCCTCCACGACCAGCAACCGGCCGCGTAGTTCGCTGACCCCTATGGGGGCGGGCACGGCCGCCCAGCCGCAGGGTACGCGCAGCGTCACGGTCGTGCCGGCGCCCGGCGCGCTGTCGAGCTGGATCTCGCCGCTCATCAGGTCGAGCAGGCGCTTGACGATCGCCAGCCCCAGCCCGGTGCCGCCGAAGCGTCGAGTCGTGCCGCTCTCGGCCTGCTCGAACGGTTTGAACAACCGCTCGAGCGCATCCGGCGCGATGCCGATGCCTTCGTCCCGAATCACCAGATGCAACCAGGCGCGTTCGCCCTCCGGCTCGATCGATGCGCGTACTGATACCTGCCCCTCGGACGTGAACTTGACGGCGTTGCTCAGCAGGTTGACCAGGACCTGGCGCAGGCGGCCCGAGTCGCCGACCAGGGCCTCGGGCAGCGCGGGATCGACCAGGCACGCGATCCGCAATCCCTTTTGCCGGGCGCGAATGGCGAGCAGGTCCACCACGCTCTCGACCACGGCTGCCGGGCTGAACTCGTGCAGGTCGAGCTCGAGGCGGCCGGCCTCGATCTTGGAGAAGTCGAGGATGTCGTTGATGATCTCGAGCAGCGCCTGGCCCGAGTCGCTCATCAACTTGACAGCGTTACGCTGGTCGTCGTGCAGAGGCCCATCGAGCAGGTGCTCGGCGAGGCCGACGATGGCGTTCATGGGCGTGCGGATCTCGTGGCTCATGTTGGCCAGGAAATCGCTCTTGGCGCGGCTCGCCGACTGGGCCTCGCGGGTCAGGTCGCGCGCCCGCTCCAGGGCCTCGGCCAACTCCTCGTTGGTCCTGGATAACGTGCGTTCCATGGCCTTGCGCTCGGTAACGTCCGAGAACACCACCACGGCGCCGATCGATTGGCTGTCGCGGATCCGGGCCGTCGCCGTCACCAGCAGATCGACGGCGGCGCCATCCGGGCGCACATGCCGCAATTCCAACGTGCTGGGCGGGCGCGTCATCTCGGGCGACAGATCGTCCCAAGCGGCCAGGATGTCCTGGCGGGGGGCGGCCGCCAGCCGGGCCAGGTCGGCGCCGACGAAGGCCTGCGCGTCGACCCCCAGGATGCGGGCGCCGGCGGGGTTGATGTACTCGCACAACCCATCCTGGTCGACTACGACCACGCCCTGACCGAGCGTACTGAGGACGAGTTGGGCAAAGTCGCGCTCGGCCCGCACGTCATTCTGCAAGGCCTTGCTGGCTGTGACGTCCTCCATCAGGCCGATCACCTGCGTGACAGTCCCGCTCGGCCCGCGCTCGAAGACGAGGTCGCGCAGGCGCATCCAGTGCCAGGCGCCGGCGGCATCGCGCAGCCGGTATTCGGTCTCCAGGATCTCGCCGTCCGCCAGCTCGAACAACCGGCGGATCATCGTCTGATACACGTCCCGGTCTTCCGGGTGCAGGCAATTCAAGAGGAAACGCAGCCAGCCGGTTTCGGTCGCCTGATCGGTCGGGTATCCGAGCAGGGCCGGCAGAGAGCGGTTGGCGTAGGCCAGGCCGCCGTTGGCTTCGGGCCGGGTGAAGTCGAGCACATACAGCACGTTCGGCACGGTCTGGGCGACGCGGTTGAGCAGGCGCTGACTGGCGGCCAGGGCCTCCTGCGCCCGGCGGGTGGAGGTCATGTCGTCGACCACGCCGATCGCTTGAGACACCTCGCCGGCCTCGGTGCGATGAAAGACCAGCATGCGCGAGCGCAGCCAGCGCCAGGCGCCATCGACGGCCCGGGCGCGATACTCCTGCTCGATCACGTCGCCGTCCGCCAGTGTCGACAGGCGCTCGGAGTTCTCCAGCCAGGCCGCGCGGTCTTCGGGATGAATCCGATCGATGACGAACCGTAGCGAGCCATCGTACTCGGGGTGATCGCGCGTGAAGCCAAGCAACTCCAGCCAGGATCGGTTCTCGTACAGCACGGCGCCCTGGTCATCGCCCGGGAGGACGTTGAGCACAAAAGCCACGCTCGGCAGCGCGGCCGTCAGTCGGCTCAGCAACCGCTGGTTCTCGTTCAGCGCCCGCTCCGCCCGCCGGGTCTCGGTGACATCGTCCCAGACGATCAACAGCCGGCTGGGCACGCCGTCGGGGTCGCGATCGAAGACGCGGTAGCGCAGAAACAGATCGCGCCATTCGCCACCCTCATTTTGGACGCGCAGGCTGACATCGAGCGTCTCGTCGTCGGGCAGCGTGGCCACGCGGGCCGTCTCGCGATTGAAGAGGGCCAGGTCGTCGGGATGGATCCGGGCCCGCAACGCCACGTCCACCGTCATCCCTTGCGCGGCCGCGCGCTCATAGTCGATCAGGTCCGCCCGCTGTCGGTTGGCATACAGGATCCGTCTGCCGGCAACGTCGGCAACCAAGACCTGGCTGGGGATGGCGGCCGCCATCTGCGAGATGAAACGCTGGCTTTCCTCGAGCTGCAGTTGGGCCTGTTGACGGGTCGTGACGTCCTGAACCTGGCCGATGATCTCGACCAGTTCGCCGTTTGGTCCCAGGACGGCATGGGTCGTGTCCTCCAGCCAGATCGTGTGCCCGTCGCGATGCTGGAAACGGTAAATCACGGCTGTGGTGCGCGGGGAGGCAGTGCGCGCCTGCCGGCTCCAGAGCCGAGCGCGGTCCTCGGGGTGGACGTGACTCGACCACAGGGCATGGTCGTCGATGATCTCGCGGGCCGAGAAACCCGTGAGGGCGATGATGCTCTCGGTGATGAATGTGCACTTCACGGCAAACGTCGGGTGCAGCGCGACCTGAAGCGTATAGGTCGCCATCGGGCTGTTGTGCACGATGTGGTGCAGACGGGCCTCGGCCTGACGCAGGGCCTCGGCCGCTTCGCGTTGGGCGGTGTTGTCCACCAGATGGCCGACGCGGGTCGTCACCCGGCCGTCGGCGTCGCGGATCACGCGCCCGAAGTCGTGCAGCCAGACCAGCGCTCCGCCCGGGCGTTGGAAACGGAACTCAAAGCTGTACTCGGAGCGCTCCCCCAGGTCGGTCAGCATTTGCGCGACGACTTCGCGATCGGCCGGATGGACGCGCTCGAGCCAGTCGGCGGCCCCGGTGATCAGGGCCTCGGGCTCCAGACCCAGGATCTCGCGCGAGCGATCGCTGATGAACGTGTACTGCCACGGGTTCGCGGCCTGCGCGAGCGGCGCGCACGAGTACGACAGGATCGGGCTGTAGGCCAGCACCTGCCGGACGCGCTCGTTGGCCTCCGCCAGAGCCCGCTCCATCTGCTTCTGGGCCGTGACGTCGAGGTTCTGGCCGATCACTTCGCGCACCCGGCCCTGCGCGTCGCGGATCGGCCGGAGGGTGTCCTGGAGCCAGATCTCGCGCCCATCGCCGTGGCGGAACCGATAGACCTGCACCACCGGGGCATCGTCGGCGGCGATCGAGGTGGCGAAGGCGCGAGTCGCCGCCAGTGTCCGTTCGCGGTCGTCGGGATGGATCCGCTCGATGATCCTGCCCGGGCTGTTTTCGAGGTCGGCCAACGGGATCCCGATCACCTGGGCGATGTTGGCGCTGTTGTAGATGTAACGCAGACCGTCCGGTGTGGCCGGATCGGGCACCGCATGGAACAGCGCCGCCGGGTTGTTGCGAATGACGTCGTCCAGCTGACGCCGGCTGGCTTCGAGCGCCTGCTCGATTTGCTTGCGGGCGGTTACGTCGACGCTTTGACCAAACAGCTCGATCGGTCGCCCGTCGGCATCGAACATGATCCTCAGGCTGTTTTGAATCCAGATGTAATGCCCGGCCTTGTGTCTGAACCGATAGTCGTACACGATCGGCATCGTGGCGGTGGCGGGCAGGTCGCTCAGCATCTGCGGCGTCATGAACGTGCCCGCGAGGTCATCGGGGTGGATCGCATTCATCCAGAGCGTCGGATCGCTTTGGATTTCCTCGGCCGTGTACCCAAGCACGTCGAGGGTATTGGCGCTGTGAAAGAGGAATTCCCAGCCCTCGATGGTTCCCGTCGCCGGCCGAGCACGGAAGAGGACGGCCGGGCTGTTGCGGACGCTCTCGTCCTGGATGCGCCGATCCTCGGCGAGGGCGGCCTCGATCGTCTTGCGCTCGGTGACGTCCAGCGTCTGGCCGTACATCTCGATCGGTCGGCCCCGGTCGTCGCACAAGACGCGCAGCGTGTCCTGGACCCAAATCAGTGTTCCATCTTTGCGGATGAACCGGTACTCGATCGTGACCGGCCCATTGCGAGTGGCCGCGACGACGTTGGAGCGCTTCCAGGCCTCGGCCATCCGGGCCTGATCATCGGGGTGCACGCTACGCAGCCAAAGCCCCTGGTCGCTGTCCAGTTCGTCGACCGAATAGCCGATCACGGCCGGGGCGTTCGAGCTGTTGTACACGATCCGCCAGTTTTCGGGGTCGGTCTCATCCGGCACGCCACGGTAAAGCAGCGCGGGCGAATGGCGCACGACCTCGTCCTGTTGGCGGCGGTTCTCGGCCAGCGCGATCTCGGCCTCGCGCCGGGCCGTGACATCCAGGTTCTGGCCGATCAACTCGCACGGTTGGCCGGCGTCATCGAGGACGATGCGGAGCGTGTCCTGCAACCAGATGATGTGACCGTCGCGGTGGTAGAAGCGGTACTCGACCACCACGGGCCGCCCGTTGCCGGCCTCGAGCGAGGCCTGACGGGTGGCAGCCGTCGTGCGGGCGAGATCATCGGGGTGTGTCCGAGCTACCCACAGGGTGGGTTCACGCCGCAGCTCGTCCACCGTGTAGCCGATGACATCGACCACGTTTTCGCTGTTGAACGTGAAGTGCCAACCGTGCTCGCGCTCCGGGTCGGGCACCGCGCGAAACAGGACGGCCGGGCTGTTGCGCACGAGGTCGGCCAACGCGTCGGCATAGTGCTGTTCGCGGCTGATATCGATCAGATAGCCCACGACCTCGACAACCCGGCCGGCGGAGTCGCGAACGGCGCGGGCCACATCCCGCACCCACAAACGGTTTCCGTGGGTGGGGGTCAGTCGGTACTCGATCGTCGCCTCGCCCTGGTTGAGCAAGGCCCGGTGCCAGGCTTCGAGCGCGTCGCCGGTGACCGTGCCGGCCAGTCCGACCGTGTTGGCGCTGCGCGTCACGGTATCGGGCGCCAGCCCCAGCCGCTCGCGGGCGTTGTCGCTGACGAACGTGATGCGGTAGCAGCCGGGTTGGATCCCATCCGGGACGAGCCCATAGACCACGGCTGGATTGCGCTCCAGGATTTCGCGCAAGCGCTCCTGGGCCTGCTGGCCGCGAGCGACAGTGCGTTCGTGGCTCGCCATGAGCCGCGACACGATCTCGGCCAGGAGCGCCGTGATCAACGATCCGCCGATATGAAAGCCCCACAACATCGGCGGCAGCAGGCCGCTGTCGAGCGTCGCCGGGAGCATGATCACGTTGGCGAGGGCGACGGCCAGGATGTACACCCAGCGCGAATACCAGGCCGCTGCCAGAATAACCCCGCCAAACAGAAACACCGCTCCGAAGGCCGCGGCATACCAATGATAGATCGCGGCTCCGATTCCGGCGCTCATGAGCGCAAAAAAGACCAGGTAGGTGGCTGGCGCGACAGGTCGTTCGATCTGCATGGTCCTGCCTACGACCGGCAAGGCGAGCCTCGCCGTCAAGGTGTCAAGTCGATCTAAACTAATGAAGGGACCGCCACGCCGCCTCGCGGGTGCGCCGACCCCGGTCACAACCTGACCAAAAGGATTCTAGGATGTGAACTCACCCCTTGACCTGAAATTCACATAAAAGTATCGCGCCATCGAGGCAGAAGTGCGGCCCGTGAGATTGCGCGAGCGTGGCGACGCCGGGCCTGAATTGACCCGCCGCAATTCGCCACCGCGCGTTGATCCGGCGAAATCGCTCGGCCGCAGGGCAAAACCCGGCGGCGTGGGGTTACTGGTCTGGGCCGAAGCGCGCCTCGAGCCAGGCGACGGCGAAGGTGGTCAGATCGGCGGCGTCCAGCAGCACCGTGTTTGCGTCGCCGACCCGCCCACGCCGTCCGCGACCCAGAGCGAGGTAGGCGCCTACGATCTCCTCGAAGGTGTAAGCGTCGTGCGGGTCGCCGGTGTCGAGGTCCTCAATCGGGAGCCAGACGGTGCGACCGTCGCGCAGGAACGGGCAGGTGTAGTGGATGACGTTCTTGTGGCGCAGGCGCGCCAGGGACTCGGCGTGGTGGAGCAGCGTGACGCGATCGAGCGGCGAGCCGAGCAGCAGCACCTGGCCACGGGCTGCGACCAGGCGCGCCAACGGTGAGCCCACCCCGTAGCCGTAGTCGAGGGGGTGATCGCGCGTCAGCGACTCCGCCTGAGCGCCGCGGGCCACCATCGAGGCCTCGGGGTTCTCGCTGCGGCGCGTGCCCGGCCAGGTGCGCAGGAACTCGGCCAGGACGCTGTTGTCCCGCACGGCGCGGGCGGTGGCCGGGTCGAAGGGTGGGTGGTGCGCGCTGTAGTGCGCCTGGGCCTCGGGCGACAGTTCAGCCAAGAAGTCGGGCAGATCCTGCCAGCCGGCATACATCAGCAGCGTGCCGGACGGTGCGAGTACGTCGAACAGCGACTGCAAGATGGTGTTGGGCCCACCAAGCACGGGCCCGACCGCCTTGACCGAGGCGTGCAGCATGACGACTCCGCCAGGCGCGACGCCGAGCGCGCGCAGATCGGCGGCCAGTTGGGCCGGGGCATAGGGCAGGTTTTGAGCGCTCACACGGGTCTCCGCCCTGGGCGCAGCTGCGCCAGGGTCGACGGCCGCCAGACGCTCATCACGCCGAGCGCCAGCAGCCACAGCACGCTGGTTGAGATGAGGGGATCATAACTCGAACCGTAGTTCGGGATGAGGTACTCGCTCATATTCGTCATGGTATGGAAAACTGTGGTGGCAAACACGCTCCGGCCGGTGTTGACGTAGATCCAGACCGTCAGGACGCGCAGTGCCACCTGTCCGAGACAATGCCAGAAGATCCAGTCCGGCGCGCGCCCGGCCTCGAGCAGCGGCACGACATGGATCAGGGCCCAGAACGCACCCATGCCGAGGGCGGTCGCCAGCGCGCCGAAGCGGCCCGCCAGCGAGTCGTAGGCATAGCCCTGCCAGCCCAGTTCCTCGCCGAGGTCGCCGATGAGGAACATCCCAAACAGCACCGGCACCAGCGCCCAGGGCAGCCCGACCACTTCCGGCGCGCGCCCCGCGCCAACGACCCACAGCCAGTTGACGGCCATGACCAGCGGCATCAGGCCGAAGATCGGGAGCCACCAGATCGCGCGCGTCAGGCGCCGCGCGTCGACGGCGCGCGCGAGCAGGGCCCGCAGGCCGCGCGTGCCGTCATCCCGGACCGTCAGGATCGCGGCCGCCAGAGCCGGGTTGAAGGTCATCAACGCCGCCGTCGGCAGGTTGATGGGGATCGCCTCCGGCAGGAAGGTCGGCGCCACAGCGCCGAGGATCCAGACCGGCACCGACAGCGCCAGAAAGAGCGCGAAGAACGTCCAGGGTCGGCGGGTCACGGCTTCACTCACCGATGGACGCCGGCCTTTGGGCGTCCTCAGCGCGGCGTAGAACCCACCCCACCAACAGGCCGACCACCACCAGGGCCGCGGCGACCGCCAGCTGACCGACGAGCAGCCAGGCCGGCGCAACCGCGGCCAACGCCGCCAGCGCCCGGCCGCGCTCGGTGCGCGCGCGTCGGGCCGCGATCACGGCCCCCGTGACGCAGAGCGCGGCCAACACGCCGCCCAGGCTATGTCCGATCAAGGTGCCAGTGCGGCCCTCGAAGGGCGGGGCGCCTGTCGCGTACGACAGCGCGATGATGAGCACGCCCAGGCCGGCCAGCCCATGAACGGTAGCGGTGTAGAGCGTAAGCGCGCGGCGTTCGAGGTCCGTGAACCGGGCCCGGCCCCAGAGCGCGGGCACGAGCACGGCCAGCGCCCAGCTCCCGGCCAAGACGGCGCCCCAGCGCGCCAACCCATGCAGCGTGATCACGATGGCGGTCATGCGGGTCTCCTTGAGCTCACTGTGCTACACTTACAGTGTAAGCACTGTAATACTTACGCTGTAAGTTGTCAATCCCGTTACCGGGGGAGG
>JAEURK010000414.1 GCA_016789175.1 Anaerolineales bacterium | reverse complement strand
GCCCATCGCTTCTCCCTCCTCCCTCTTCTCTCCTCCCTCTCTCCTCCTCCCCCGGCTGCTATAATCGCCGTCTATGCGTGAGTACAGTGAACTTGAAAAGAATCGTATTGCTAAGCTCGAGCGCCTGAAGGCCGCTGGAGTCGAGGCTTATCCAACGCGCGCCGAGCGCACCCACACCAGCGCCCAGGCCCTCGCCGCGTATGCCGCAACCGAGGTGGCCGACAGCCATGTGCCGCAGGGAGACTACACGGTCGCCGGACGCATCCGCGCCATCCGCGTGATGGGCAAATCGGCCTTCGCGCATATCGAGGACGGCGATGGGCGCCTGCAGCTGTACCTCAAGATCAACGACGTCGGCGCCGAGGCCTACCAGCTCTTCGTCGACGGCTTCGATCTGGGCGATTTCATCCAGGCCAGCGGTGGGCTGTTCAAGACCAAGACCGGCGAGGCGACCCTTTGGGTTCGCAGTTTTCGCATGCTGGCCAAGGCGATCAGCCCGCTCCCGGCCGCCAAGGAAGAAGTCGTCGACGGCGAGAAGCGCGTGTACTCGGCCTTTGACAACCCCGAGGCCCGCTATCGCGAGCGCTACGCCGATCTGGCCGTCAACGCCGAGGTCCGCGAGATCTTCCGCGCCCGCGCCCGGATCGTGTCGGCGATCCGCCGTTTTCTCGACGGCAACGGCTTTCTCGAGGTCGAGACCCCGGTGCTGCAGCCGCTCTATGGCGGCGCCGCGGCCCGGCCGTTCACGACCCATCACAATCAACTCAAGCAGGATCTGTATCTGCGGATCTCGTTCGAGCTGTACCTCAAGCGTCTGTTGGTCGGCAACCTTGAGCGCGTGTATGAGATCGGCCGCGACTTCCGCAACGAGGGTGTGTCGTTCAAGCACAACCCCGAGTTCACGCAGCTCGAGTTCTATTGGGCTTACGCCGATTACGAGCAGGTGATGGCGCTGACCGAGCAGATGATCTCGACCGTGGCGCAGGACGTGCTCGGCACGATGAAGGTCCAATACCAGGGACAGACGCTCGACCTGACACCGCCCTGGCGCCGGCTGACCATGCGTGACGCGATCCTCGAGCGCTCGGGCGTCGACATCGACGCCGGTCCCGACGCGGCCAGCCTGTACGCGCTGATGCAGGCCAAGGGCATCAAGACCGACCCCGGGGCCGCTCGCGGCAAGCTGATCGACGTGCTGTTGAGCGAGTTTGTCGAGGCGCATCTGCAGCAGCCGACCTTCATCATCGACTATCCGCGCGACATCTCGCCGCTGGCCAAGGCCAAGCCCGGCAACCCGAACGTGGTCGAGCGCTTTGAAGCCTACCTGGCCGGCATGGAGCTGTGCAACGCCTTCACCGAGCTGAACGACCCGTTCGATCAGGAGGCGCGCTTCGTCGAGATGGGCCGCGACTACGGCGCGGATGCCGAAGAAACGCATCCGCTCGACGAGGATTACTTGCGCGCAATGCGCTACGGCATGCCGCCGAACGGCGGTTTCGGCATGGGCATCGATCGCCTGACGATGCTGCTGACCGACAAATCCACCATCCGCGAGGTGCTGCTCTTCCCGCACCTGCGTCAACGCGAAGGCGAGTAAACACGGGCGGGGCGCGGTCTGGCAAAAAAGGGCAGGCCGAGCGCGTTCTATCAGAGACACCCGCCGATGTTTTACGCCGAATTTAGGCTGATTGCCGTAGAATAGGCTCAGCCCACGATCGAGCCAGTCCGTGTTGAAAGGATTCACTCATGGTCGGTCTTGATTTGCTTCCCGTGGCCGCAACGCTGTGTTGCTGCTGTTTGATTGTGTTGGGCGCCGGTGGGGCCGGCTTCTACTTCTGGCGCAACAGCCAGAAGAAATCCTCCGGCGTGATCGACGTCGCCGCCCGCCCGGCCGAGGCCCCGCGCGCCGCCGAGGCTGCCCGCCCCGCGCCGGCTGCGCCGCCCCTCGCCAGCCAGGAAACCGTGATCTTCAAGCGGCCCGTTGCCGAGCCGCCGGCCGAGGCCCCCAAACCCGAGCCGGTCGAGCCGGCCAAACCCGCCTTCGACCTTCCCAAGGCTGAGGAGGATGTGCCCAGCGCCTCCTTCACCGAAGCGCCGACGCTGCGTTGGCCGGCGCCGGATCTGACCATCACGCCGCCCGAGGAAGCCGTTGAGGCTGCCAGGGCCGCCGAGGCGGCTCCGGAGGCCGCAGCCGACGTTGTTGAATCGGCCGGCGCGGCCGCGGGCGGGTTGTTCGGTCTGCCGAGTGTCGAGGCGCCGGGCATACCGGCGGCGCCGGAAATGCCGGCGGCGCCGGAAATGCCGGCCGCGGACCAGCCGGCGGCAGTGGTTGAACCATCGGCGGCGCCCGAATTCACGCTCCCGATCCACGATGAGCCGCCGGCCGCGCCGAGCGTGCCCGATCTGCCATCGGCCGGGGATGATTCGCAGCGCACGATGCTGCACATGCCCAGGCCCGCCATGCCCGACCTGCCGTCGGCGGCCGATCCCAACCAGACCATTGTGGCGACGCCGCGCCCCGCGTCGGGCAATCGCGCGCCCGACATCCGCGGACGCCTGCTGGCGCTTAACGGCGCCGACAAGCCCTACGAAGTCAGCGAGAGCGGCTTCCGGATCATGTTCGCGCCAAAGGCCATCACCGGTTACCTGCTGGAGATCGCGTTCGACTTCATCACCGGCAGCGCGCGTTTCACCGAGACCGGACCGGTCGACGACGGCCGCATCAAGCGCGACGCGCGCGAGGTGTTGGAGGCCAGCGGCTGGACCATTGACTGATGGCGTGAGCGGGGGCTTGGGCGCTGGTCCAGCGCCCAAGCCCTCGCTCACCCAATCGTCCAGTGTCTGCTATACTCATTAGATCCATATCCCTGACGTCGGGGACTAACGGTTCGAGCGGTTTTTCAGAGAGCTGTCGGTCGGTGAGAGACAGCAAGCCGTGAACCCTTCCACCCCAAGGCGCCCCGCGCCGACGTCGTCCGCTGAAAGGCGGGCCGGGTACGCCCGATACAGCGCTTGAGGTCGAGGCCCGGCGCCCCGACAAAAGCAGGTGGCACCACGAGCGGCTCCTCGTCCTGCACGAGAGGGCCGTTTTTTTATTGCTGATTGTTGATTTCTGATGGTTGATTGGTGCAAACACGCCAATCAACCATCAGAAATCAACAATCAGCAATCACCACTGCAGGAGGCGCTATGCTCGACATCAACCTCATCCGCACTCAGCCCGAGCTGGTGAAGCAGGCCGTGCGCGATCGTCAGAACCCGGAGCTGATCGACGTCATCGATCAGGCGCTGGCGCTCGACGGCAAGCGGCGCGAAGCGCTGCGCGAAGTTGAGACGCTCAAGGCCCAGCGTAACACAGTCAGCAAAGAGATCGGGCGCATGAAGGACGCGGCCGAGCGCGAGGCCAAGATCGTCGAGCAGCGCACGGTCAACGAGCGCATCGCGGCCCTGGATGCCGAGCTGCGCCAGGTCGAGGCCGAGCTCGAGGCGGCCGTGTCGGCGTTGCCGAACCTGCCCGACCCGCGCACGCCGGTCGGCGCGACCGAGGACGAGAACGTGGTGCTGCGCACGATCGGCGAGCCGCGCGCGTTCGACTTCACCCCGCAGCCGCACTGGGATCTCGGCCCCAGGCTCGGCATCCTCGACTTCGAACGCGGCACCAAGCTGGCCGGCTCGCGTTTCTACGTGCTCACCGGAGCCGGAGCGCGCCTCCAGCGGGCCCTGATCGCCTGGATGCTCGATTTGCACATCCGCCAGGGCTACACCGAGGCCTATCTGCCTTTCATGGTCAAGGGCGACATCGTCTATGCCGCCGGCCAGCTGCCTAAATTCCGCGACAATCTCTACCGCGATGCCGAAGAGGACTACTGGATGGTGCCGACGGCCGAGATCCCGCTGACCGGTCTGCACAAAGACGAGATCCTCGACGGCGCCTCGCTGCCGCGCAACTACACCGCCTACACGCCTTGCTTCAGGCGCGAGAAGATCGCGGCCGGGCGCGATGTGCGCGGCATCAAGCGCGGGCATCAGTTCGACAAGGTCGAGATGTACGTGTACTGCAAACCCGAGGACTCGGACGCCGCGCTCGAGGCGATGCGTGAGCACGCCGAGGCCACACTGGCGGGGCTGGGCCTGACCTACCGCGTCAAGCAGCTGTGCACGGCCGACATCGGCTTCGGCGCGCGCATGACCTACGACCTCGAGGTCTGGGCGCCCGGCTGTAACGAGTGGTTGGAGGTGTCGTCGGTCTCGAACGTCGGCGACTTCCAGGCCCGGCGCGGCAACATCCGTTTCCGCCGCGAAGCCGGCGCAAAACCCGAGCTCGTGCACACGCTCAACGGCTCGGGCCTCGGCCTGCCGCGCACGCTGATCGCGGTGCTCGAGAATAACCAGCAGGCCGACGGCAGCATCGTCGTGCCGGATGTCCTGCTGCCGTGGATGGGCGGGATCACGCGGCTCGGGTGAGGCGCGGCCGAGATGCACGCACAACCACGCGGCGGCTGGCACGTATAGTTCAGCGCGTGATGGTACAACTGGATCGGCGCTGCGGGGCCGACCTCTGAGACCTGACATTAGCCTATGACCGGAATCGTGCTGTTCGGCGAATTCGCTCTGCTGGTGGTGACGTTGCTGGTGATGGCCGTCGGCCTGGTCGGCGCAGTCGTGCCGATCCTGCCCGGGAGCTGGTTGATCTGGCTGGCGGCGATCGGGTACGGCCTGGCGCAGGGGGTGCTGGGTCAGCCGGTCTTTGACGGCTGGATCGGCGGGGTTGCGATCGTGATCATGACCCTGCTTGCGATCGCGGACCTCGTGCTGGAGTATGTCGTCACGCACTCAGTCGCGCATCAGGAAGGGATCTCGGGTTGGTCGACGGCGGCCAGCATCGTGCTCGGGTTGGTCGGCCTGCCCTTCTTCCCGCCCTTCGGGTCGCTGGTCGGCGCCGTCGGCGGCCTGTTCGTGGTCGAGTATTTCCGGAAGGGCAAAGACTGGCGCAAGGCGCTCAAGGGCGTGAAGGGCTACGCCAAAGGCACCGGCTGGGCCATCGTGGCCGAGGTGGCGCTTTGTCTTGTGATGATCGGGGTCTTCGTGGGCTGGGTCGTGCTGGCCTTTGCCTTCCCACAGGCGCTCTAGATCGTTTAACGAAAAGCGCCGGGTGCAGTGCGTCTGCACCCGGCGCTTTTGCTTTCCTCAGAGCGGCGCGTCGGAGGCCAGGTCCTCGGCTGTGGCCTGCCACGCCAGCTTGAAACGATCCGACGCTTTACGGGCGAGCGCGGCGAGTGTGCCCTCTTTGAACATCACCGGTTGTCGGCTCAGCCGCATGACGATCTCGCCCAGGTCCGGGTTGTGGGCGACGCACATCACCGTGGTCACTTCGCCGAACTCGATCAGTATCTCTTGAAGGTTTTCGACGTCAAACCCCGGTGCCAGGGCTGGGTGCGCGTGCAGGGCGCCAAGGCGATCCAGGTGGGTGGCCAGGATCTCGGCTGTCATGCGCGCGCGCAGCAGGGGACTGTGCAGCACGACGTCGGGCGCCAGCCCGCGCCGGGCCAAACCGGCTGCGGCGGCTTCCATCCGGCGCGCACCTTCGGCGGTGAGCGGGCGGTCCGAGTCGGGGCCCGGCCACGCAGGCCAGGTGGCGATGCCATGGCGGATCAGGTAGATCTGGGAGGGCATCAAGATCTCTCGGTGTTCTGAGTGAGGCGCGTCAGGGCGTCTTGGAGGCGGCCGCGCACAACTTCGTCGACGTCTTGAGCCAGCGCCTGTCGCACCGGGATCTCGGCCGGAGGTCCGATGCGAGCGAGCGCGTCGACGGCCAGCTCCGCGGTCGCGGCATCCGCGGTGGCCAGGGCGAGGAGCAGAGCCTGAACGCCCTCGGCGCGGCGTTGCCGTCCGAGGGCGCGGATCGCATCGGCGCGCTCAATCGGGTCGAGCGACGTCGCGGCCAGGATCAGGTCCTGCGACATGCGGTGCTATTCAGCCGGCGGCGGAACGGGCAGGTCTTCAGGCCGCGTGTTCATCCACTTCTCGCCGACCTCGACCAGCATCACCGGGATGCCGTCGACGATCGGGTATTTGCGACCCAACACGGGCTCGATCAGCCAGCAATCCTTGTAAAGCTCCAGGCGGCCCGGATCATCGCCGGGTTGGCGGGTGGCGTGCGAAACGCAGTACGGGCAGCGCAGGATTTCGAGCAGATCGGGGTTGATGGACATGGTTGTTCCTCGGGGGCGATGATAACACGGCGCGGGACGCCGGTCGTCGGCTGCTCACCGATCCGCTCGCCTGCAAAAACGCTCAATCGGTCAGGCCGGGTGCGACCCCGCCCCGGGGCGGTGCGCGCGCCGTGAGGCGAAGACCGGGAGACGATGCCGGGCGATGGCCCTCAGACAATCTGCCCGGGCCCGGTTCCACAGCTGCGCGGCGCGCCAATACCGCTCGGGCGTCGGTGGGCGTGGGCTGAAGAGCGTGGCAGTGTAGAGCGCCGTCACAGCCGCGGCGGCGTCGATCAGGTCCGGCCAGTGTCCCAGGCGCACGCGCGCGGCCGACTCGTGTTCGTCCGGAGTCTGACCGGGCGATGTGGCGACCCCGGCGGCCGTCAACCAGCTGTGCATCTCCCAGTACAGGTCCACCACGCGCCGCGCGGTCGGGCGAGCCTCTCGCCGGGCCCGGAGAACGATCCAGGCTGCGGCCAGGCCCAGCAACCCCAGCAGACTGAGCAGGTTGATCCCCAACGTCGGCGGTTCATCGGCGACGGCCTGGGCATCACGGTCGGCGGCGGTCGCGGCATCGAGCGCCGCGTAGTGCCGCGCCGGCTGCGAGGGCGTCGGCTCGAACTCGACCCAACCAGCCCCGGTCAGCAGCACCTCGACCCAGGCGTGCGCATCGCCGACGCGCACGCGCCAGGCGCCTTCATCGGACGCGTACACGCCCATCGCATATCCGCTGGCGACCCGGGCCGGGACGTTGGCGGCCCTTAACAAGACGACCATGGCCGACGCGAAGTGACTGCAGAAGCCGCGCGCGCTCTCGAACAAAAAGACGTCGACCACGTCGCGGTCTACGGGCGCCAGCGGGGTGGTCAGGTCGTAGCGATAGGTCTCGCGGAGATAGGCCTGCACGGCCAGCGCCTTATCGAGATCGGTCGTGGCGTCGGACGTGACCTGAGCGGCGAGACCGCGGACGCGCTCCGGCAAGGTCGCGGGCAGGTCGCGATAGGGCGCCGCGGCAGCGTCACCCCACAGGGATCGCGTGGGTGTCAGGCGGTTCAACTCGGGTGACGCCGAGTCGACCCGATAGCGCGAGTCGGCACCGGCCAGCAGCGTATCGGTCGGGCCGAGCGCGCGCAGGCCATTCGCCACAGTCGTCGAGATCGGGCGGTTGACGGCAAACAACGCGGCGCCGTGGTCGGCCAGGATGTCGTATTCCTGTCGCACCAGGTCGTTGGCGGTGACCGGCTCGGTGGTCGACGGATCCATGGCGGACTCGGCCTGAGCCCAGCCCTGGCCGTCGTAGGTGGTGTAGACGGTGTTGCGCCAGTAGCGCACCGGCGTCGTCACGGCGGGCTGAGCCTCGGGTGGCGGCGGCGGTGGGTCGTTGGTGCGCACCCACATCACGATCGCGTCGCCGTTCGGCAAAGGCACGCCGATGCGGCCGAGGTCCGGCGTGCGCGCGACCAGAGCGGGCTCGCCGTCGCGGGTGGGCGGTTTGACGCCGGCGAAGAGCTGGGTGGCCGCGTCCGACACGGGTCGTTCAAACCAGGCCGCCAGGGTGCGCAGCCCGCGCGGCGTGCCGACCCAGGGCAGGAGCAGGGCCGCGGCCAGCGCGGTGGTCAACACGATCACGACCCCCGGCAGCCCTTGATCCCACAGGTCGATCGGCGAGTCGATGCCGGCGTGTTCCCATTCGATTCGCTGCCGATCCCATTCCACGGTTGCGATCAGGGCCAGCAAGATGATCAGGCCGGCGGCGAGTTGGAGGTCCTCGAGATCCGCGAGGTTGTGGTTGAGTGCCAGGAGCAGGGCCAGCGCGCTGCAGGCCGGCCACAGGCCGCGCCGCCGGATGACGGCCCACCCAAGCGCGGCCAGCACCTGCCAGAGCAGGAAGCTCGCGACGCCGTCGAACAACCGGGTGTCGGCGATGGTCTCGCCCGAGAGGCCCAGGGACCACCACACCTGCACGACCTCGCCCACAGTCCACAGGCGAACCCGCATCAGCGCGAGGAAGCTCGCCAGGCTGTCGGCCGACCCCGGGATCATGTCGAACGCGTTCTGCAGGCTGAGCGCCAGACCCACCCCGATGCTATAGGCGGCCGCGGTGAGCGCCCGCCAGCGCGTGACCCCCAGCGCGAAGCCGCACAGCAGCCCGAGCACCAGCGGGATCCAGAGGCGCGCGGTCGCTGCGGTCCACGCGGCGTTCGTCAGCGCCTGCCCGGTGAGCGCGGCCGCGCTGAGCGCGAGGCCGCCGGCCAGCACGCGGCGCAGGTGCGGCGTGGCCCAGGTCAGGATGCTCATCGCAGCGCGCTTTCGAGTTCGTCGCGGCGGCGCGGCGTTTGTTCGGCGACGACGCGGCCGGTGCCGAGCGCTCGGAACTCCCAACGCCGCAGCGGCCCCAAGGCGCCGAGCAACGGATGCACATCCGCAGCCGTGACGGCCTGGGCCGACCACCCGCGCTCCTGCAAGGCCTCGGCTCTGCGCCGGCCTGGGCCGGACGAAGCGTTATCAAGCAACACGAGGTCGAGGCCGCCGGGGCGTCCCGCGGCGCGCGCGCGCGCTGGCCAATCGGCCTCTGCATCGGCGCTCAGCACCACCACCCGAGCCCGCGGCGGGATCGCGCCCTGGAGCTCAGCCAACACCGCGTTGAAGTCGCGGGGCGTGGTTTGCACGGGCGCCAAGGCGCGCAGGATCGGCCAGAGCTGGGCGCGGCCGACCCGGGCCGGCACGACAGTGGGCCCGGCAGTGACGAATGCCAGACCGACCCGCAGCCGCTGCTCGATCAACTGCTGCGCAGCCGCGATCGTCAACAGGATGAGGTGTTCGAGCGCCGGGTCGACCTCGCGCGATGACGCTGAAAGGTCGCCCAGGGCCTGACTGCCGAAGTCCGGGATCAGCCAGACATCCGACGCGGACTCCGGATCCAGCTGTTTGACGTACAGCCCCAGCCGGCGCGCGCTGGTCGCCCAATGCACGCGGCGCAGCGGATCGCCGGCGACGTACGCGCGCACGCCGGCAGCCTGCGCGCTGTCGGCGCGGAGCGGCTGGCGCAGCACGGCACGATCACCGCGGCGGGCCCGGTGGGGCGCCAGTTGCACGTCGGCCCGCGCCAGCGGTGGAACGACCACGATCTCCTGTCGCTGTCCGAAACGGATGCGCGCTTCGAAGGCCCCGAAGGGATCGCGCAGCGTCGCCGACCAGGGGCCGAGCGTCGCGATCCCGCGTCGTTCGCACAGCGCATGGATCCGCCAGGTGCGGGCGTCGCGGCCGCCGATGGCCTGGACGCTGGTCAGGCCGTAGCCCGGGAGGGTGGTGGCGTCGTCGAGCGCCACCACGATCGGCAAACGCGCGGTGTTGCGGAGGCTGATCTGTTCTTCGATCTCATCGCCGACCTGGACCGGCGCATACGTGAGTCGGCGCTCGCCGGCAAGGCCAAGGGCCTGCGCCCGCAGGATCAAGAGCGCGAGGCCCAGCGCGACCAACAGCGCCGCGAACACGATCGCGGTCGCGGGCGTTGGCCAGACCAGATAAGCCGACAGGGCGACGCCGAGCGCGAGCAACGGCGCGGTCCGTGCGATGCGCACGGTGACGGCGCGCCCGGGCTCCTCCCGGTGCAGGACGATGCCGTGACGCGCCCGCGCCCAGACGAAGCCCAGGCTAATGCGGAGTGAGGAAAGCAGACTGCGGACCATCCGTGTTCATGATAGTACCGCGGGCGCGGCGGATAAAGCTGCTGTGGACAAAGAACGAGGTCGGCGCAAGCCGACCTCGAGGAACGTCATCCGAAGCAGTGCAAGGTTTCGCTACGGCGTGGTGCCGGCCGGCGGCGCGGGCGGCATATCCGGTGTGCCGGGCCCGTATTGATAGATCGCGCGCCAGGGCTGATAGTGCGTGATGAGGGGCGCCTCGTTGGTATTGATCTGGACCCCGTCGCGCATCACGGTACGGGTGACGACCACATCGGCGCCGTCGGCCTGATAGTCGACCTGCTTGATCTCGCCCGTCGCCAGCTCGGCATTCTCTTCGTAAGCGGGCTCCGGCGCCGCCACGATGTTCGAGACGGTTGCAGCGCTGACGGTCGTCGTACGCCCGTCCGAGGTGGAGTAAAACTTCCACTCGAGGCGCTGAGCCGACGGGTAAAAGTACGTCTCCATCAGCAACCAGTAGGGCGTGTCGTTGACGAACTTGAAGTCGACCACTGGCGTGTACACGGCGGCATCGAGGCCGGGCCCGCTCCAGGAAGACGTGTTCTGCTCGTAGTAGCCGACGCGATAGGCGTGCGCGTTGCGCTCGACGACCGGGAAGCCGCCGAAGTACACGGCCCTGAAAAGCGTGGTGCTCACCTGGCATACGCCGCCGCCGATGCCGCGGATCGTGCGGCCGCCGTAGATGATCAGGGCCTCGGCGAAGCCGCTGTCGAGGCTGATGTCGCCGATGTTGTCGGAGAACGAGAAGGTGGCGCCCGGCGGCACCAGCAGCCCGTGAAAACGCGCCGCGGCCGCCTGGATGTTTTGCATGCGTTCGGCCGACGAGCCCTTGAACGAGGTGAATTGAGCGCTGACCAGCTCCGTGATCCCCAGGTCGGTGCCGGTCGCGGTATCGGGCACCTGCGGCGGCGTGACCACAAAGGTCAGCGGCACGTCGTGCACCCCCTTGAGCAGTGCGTCGTTCACGGCTGTGATGGTGGCGTCGACGTCCAGCAAACGTGAATCCTGCGACGGCTCGATCGGCTCGAGCTGGCTCGTCTCGTCATTGAAGACGAACCGGGCGTTGTGGCCCTGGCGCGTCAGCGGCTCGGCCAGCGACGACAGGATCTGGCGCAGCGCGTCCGGATCGAGACCCACCTCGAAACGCGCACTGTTGCCGTCTTCGATGCGGTTGATGCGCAGCATGGTCGCCAGTTGCTCGGGAGGAAGCACAGTCGGATCAGCCGGATCGCCCTCGAGCGGCTTCGCGATGGTCAACTTGAGCGGCTGGCTCAGGATCTGGCGGGCAGCGTCCGCCTGCACGCTGGCGTCGAGGATGCGCGGCGCGGTCTCCTGAAAGCTCAGCCGCACCTCGGCCGACTGCAACGTCAACAGCGCCGCGCGCACCTCGGCCTGCGCTTTCTCGGCGTTGAGCAAACGCCCGATCTGCCCGGGTTGCACGGTCACCTCGCCGCCGGTCGCGGTGAGCGACGCTTCGCGCACGGGCCTGAAGGTCGCGGCCGAGATCTCATTGAGGCGGGCATAGGCGATGCGCTCATCCAATCGCCAGACCGGGGCCACGTCGACGCCGTCGTGCCAGGCCAGATACTGCTGCCAGACGTCGGCGAGGGCGTTGCCGCTCCGGCCGACGTCGTAGGACGCGCTGACTGTCGCGGCCAGATCGAAGCTCAGGCCCAGCTCGGTGGCAGCGATCGTGGTGCGCGTGGCGCCGTCGACCAGCGTGATCTCGGCCGGCTTTGCAGCGGTTGTGTGCGCCGCCAGCGCCCGGGTGGCTTCTTCCGGCGTCAGGCCGGAGAGATCCACCCCGCCGGCGCGCACGCCGGCCAGGACCTCGCCCCGGTGCGAGAGGGTGTAGAGCGCCCCGCCGGCCACGGCCAGCGAACCGAAGACCACGGCGCAGGCGGTTACGCACAACGCCAGGCGCGCGACCCAGACCAGCAGGTTGGGGCCGGCCGCCTCGGGTGCAGGCTGGGACAAAACAGGGGTTGGGGTGCGCCGGGCGCGGGTGGCATCCATAAGATTCGATTATAGCGTTCCGTCGAATTCTGACCGCTGAGCGGGATCAAGCGTGTGCCTGCACGGCCTGTCAGAGTGTTTGTCGCCGCGGCTGGATTCCGCGCCTGACAACTTGGATGCTGTTGCCGAACCGGATTCGGACGGCTGGCCCAGTACACGGATCACACGGATGTTCACGGATGGCACGGAGCCATTCGGGATGTTTCCGTGTGATCCGTGCTATCCGTGAACATCCATGTACCGGTCCGGCCTGTTCCGGGGCTCCCGAAAACGTGCGATCGGGTTCGCCAACGGCATCAACTTGCCGTGCACACGATCATGCACGCAGCGTGCCCGGGCAGCGCCGGGCGGATGGGGTTGGGACGTCGGGGAGGGGCTGAGGGTTCCCGGCGGGGCGGCGAGTGGGGCGGCCACAAGGGTCGCCCCTGCTGGCCGCCCCTGCTGGCCACCCCGACCGTCACGCCCGCCGGGGATACTCCGATGCCTGGTGCCGTTACTGCCACGCCGGTGTGGCGACACCGGTATCGTCCACCACGTATGGCGCCCAGATCAGGCTGACCAGCTGCGGGTTGATGTTGGCCTTCTTCGGCTTGATGGTCAGGGTCTCGAGCGGCGCCGCGCCGACGCTGAACTGGGCTTCGAGCGCCGCGACGTCCTCCTTGAACTGCGCCTCCAGGTCCACCATCTGCTCTTTCACGGCCTCGACCGTCTCCTGCGCGCGCGAGACGTCGCCGCCTTCCTTCATCGCGCGCCCGACACCGCGGGCGGCCGTGGTGGCCCGCCCGACGCCCGACCCTTTGCGGCCCGTGAACGCGCCCAGCAAGGTGGCGCCGAACGAGATCGCGGTCTGCATCTTGGCCTGATCGGCTTGCGCCTTCTGCTCGGCCACGCGCTGCTCGGCGCGGCGCAGGCGCTCCTGCAGGGCGGCCTGTTTGGGTGCGTACTTGCGCTTGAGCGCCTCGACCGCAGCGTCGCGCCTCTCACGCCCGCCTTGCCCGCTGCGCACCCGGAACTCGCCCTCGCTCTCGCTTGGGTTCGAGACCAGCTTGGTCAGCGGGTCGCGCAGAAGCGTGAGCACCTGCGTGCCGTAGAGGTAGCTGATGAAGTCCTTGCCCCAGGCCGCGTAGTTCTTGGGTTTGGCCGCTGCCGGTGGCAGCTCCGCGAACTCCGCGCCCGCGACCGGCGCGCGCTCGAGCTCGTTCGGCCCGAATTCGAGGCTTTCGGCCGCGATCCACTCGACCGGCACCGCATTGTCCGTGACCGGGGTCAGGTAGAGGGCGGCCTGATTGAGGTCTACGCGCGTCTTCGGGTCGCTAAAGCCGACCGATGCCGCGCCGTACACGAACGGCCGGTAGACCAGACGGCCGCCCACGGCGCCGCGCAACGGCAGGAAGAACTGCGCTATGGCGGGGTCGAGTGACGGGCGCCCCGTCGCCAGCGCCGGCGCAGGTTGGGTGGGCGCAGGCACTGCGGCCACGACCGCGGCCGGGGCCGGCATGGTCGCCGATGCCGCCGCCGTTGTCGCTGCGGCCGGCTGTGTCGCCGGCGCCGCCGCGGGCTTGAACGGATCCATCAAGGTCTTGATCTGCTGACGCGTGAGCGGGCCGCGCAGATAGCTCATGGCCCAGCGGGTTGTGAAGACCACCGGCCCGTTGTCGTGGACGTTGTTCATCAGGAAGACGCGGTTGCCCAGGCCCGAGAGCAGCGTGTCCATCGCGGCGCGATCGAAGCCGCTGCCGGCGCCGGTTGCCGCGCCCTCGAGGCCGTCCAGCACACGTTGCTTGTCGCGATCGGTCTGCAGGCGGCCGATAAACCAGGTGCCGGTGTTGCCCAGGCCCTTGTAGTCGAGGTCGACCGGGTTCTGGGTCGCCAGCACCACGCCCAGGCCGAAGGCGCGCGCCTGCTTGAGCAGGGTGAGCAGCGGCGGCTTGCTGGGCGGGTTCGCCGTCGGCGGGAAGTAGCCGAAGATCTCGTCCATGTAGAGCAGCGCGCGCAGACTGGTCGTGCCCGACTGCGCCCGGGCCCAGCCGAGCACCTGGTTGAGCAGCAACGCGACGAAGAACATGCGCTGGGCATCGCTCAGATGCGCGATCGAGAAGATCGCCAGGCGCGGCCGGCCGGCCGGCGTGTAGAGCAGGCGCTGGACGTCGAGCGGCTCGCCCTCGAGCCAGGCCGCGAAGCCCGGCGAAGCCAAAAGGTTGTTGAGCGCCATCACCAGGCCGAAGCGCTCCTTCGAAGGATAAAACGATTCGAGATCGAGCACGCCGACCTTGGTGAAAGGCGGGTTCTGGATCTGGCCGATCAGGCTCGCGACGTCAAGGTCCTGCCCGGTACGCCAGGCGCTGTCGAGGATGGTGCTGACCAGGATGTGCTCGCGGCTCTGCAATGGATCGGCGTCGACGCCGGCCAGACTGAGCAGCGATGAGGCCGCCGTCGACACGCGGTCGCGCATGGCCTCGGCGTCGTCGATCACGGCCGGGTCGGGCGCCGCGAACGACTTGAGGATCGAGATCGGGATGCCGCTGTTGCTACCGGGCGTATAGACCCGGATCTCGGACGAGTCGCGCAGGCGCTGGATGCGCGCGCCGTCCTGGCCCCAATCGCCCAGGCCCTTGCGCCACAGATCGGCCTGTTGTTGCGCAAAGGCCTCGGGCGTGAAACCCTTCTGAGCCGCATCGTCTTCGTTGATCCACGGCCGGAAGTCTTCGGCCCGCAACTCCGGGAAGGTCAGCAGCAGGTTCGGCAGATCGCCCTTGGGGTCGATGATGATCGCGGGTACGCCGTCGATCGCGGCCTCCTCGAGCAACGAAAGGCACAGGCCGGTCTTGCCCGAGCCGGTCATGCCCACGCACACTGCGTGCGTCACAAGATCCTTCGAGTCGTAGAGCAGCAACGACTCCTTGGCCTGGCGCGCCGCCAGATCGTATTCCTTGCCGAGATAGAAAACGCCGAGCCGTTCGAAGTCCGTCATGATGTCCTCTCGTTCCTCGGCCGGCGTCACGGCTTGCCGAAGACGCTGTCCAGGATGCTTTGCGCCACCAGGCCGCCCGAGGCCGTCCGGGCGCTGCTCGCGTTCAACGGTTTCACGCCGCGGAGCGCAGCCATGACGGCCTGCAGCGCGGCCCCGGCGGTGTCGGCGCCCTGGGCCTGAGCGCCCATATAGGCCGTGCCGGCCTGGATCACGTCGGCCAGGTCGAGCCCGGGTTTATCCGGGATCAGGCTGTTCAACAGGCCGCCGAGCGGGTCCTGTTGCGTCGGTGCGCCCGATTGTCCCCCGGCTGCGCCCAGCAACGCCGCAAACGGATCCTGCGCCGCGCTGCCGCTCTGACCGCCGCCAGCGGCTCCGCCCAGGAGAGCCGCGAAGGGATCCGCTGCCGCACCGGTGTTCGATCCGCCGCCGGCACCGCCGAGCAGCGCCGCGAAGGGGTCCTGTCCCGCGCCGGCGCCCTGATTGCCGGCGGCCGCACCCAACAGGGCGCTGAGCGGATCGGTTGGCGTTGACGTCGCAGGCGCGGAGCCGCCGGCGGCCATGCCGAGCAGGGCCGAGAGCACACTGGCCCCGCCTCCGGCGCCGGCCGAGGGCGCAGTCCCGCCGGCCTGGGCGCCGGCTGACGGTTGCACCGCGCCCTGGCCGCCGAGCGCACCGAGCAGGTCGCCGATGTCGTTTTGATTGCTGGATGATGCCTGGGGCTTCGGCTGGGCCGGCTGATAGCCTTGAGCGGGGACGTTGCCCATCAAGGTTTGCAGTAGGGCCGGGACGTCGTTCTTGCCCAGGCGTTCCTGGCCCTCGAACTTGCGGGCCGCCTCGCGCAGACCGTTCGCGTAATGCTGGGCCGTGCCGCCCTGGCCTTTGACCGCGAGTTGTTCAGCCGCCTGTGCGAGCTGCGTCGACGGCGCCTGGCCCTTGGCAGCCTTGACGGCCTGGCTGATGATCTTAAGGTTGTTTGCGGCGTTGTCGCCGTGGTTGCCGTTGGCGCCGTCCAGGGCGTTCAGTGCATCGCGGTTGGCTTTGACGGACTTATAGGCGGCGTTGAATGCGCGATCCAGTTGGAAAGTTTTCGGCCGAGGCATGGGCTTCTCCTGTCTGAGTGCGCCCATTGTAAACGAACCACTTGCCGGAAAAACCAGAAGCTCGCGGCGCGCCAGGCGCACCGCGAGCTTCTGGGTGGAGTCGATCAGAGACCGCTCAGGCCGGTTGGCCGGCCCGGCGCGCGATTGCGTCGAGCATCTCTTCGTTGGTCGCGTACTTGAAGAAGGTCAGACCGCGTTCGCGCGCGACCTCGGCCTCCACGGCCTCGAGGGCATGCCAGTCTTCCTTCTCGACGACGGGTTTGCTCAGCCTCGATAGGCGCGCATGGAGCGCGGCCGAGACCGACTCGACGGCCGGCGCGGCGACGGTCTTGAGATACGCCAGCACAGCCAGGGCGCCGTCGGTGCCGTCTTTGCGCGCGACGCCGACCAGACCGGTGCTGGCCTCGCGCGACCAGCCAGCGACGAAGACGCCCGTGATCGGCGCGTTGCGCTCCGGGTCGAAGGCCTCGTACGAGTGGCCCTCGATCGGGAAGCTCGGGTTCGGGTTCTTCACGAAGGCATACGACTTGACCGGCAGGCCGAAATCCGTGTCGACCTGGTCACCGATCGCGAAGACCACGGTGTCGGCCGGGATCACGCGCTTGGTGCCGCGGCCGCGCGCCTTGACGTCGTTGCCCGACTTCACCAGGGTGGTGTCTTCGACCTCGACGCCGGTCACGGCGCCGTCAGCGCCGACGAGGGCGGTGGGCGAGGCCAGGAACTGCAGCAGGAAGCGTGAGGCCGACACCGGCGGAAGCGCGCCGGGCACGCCGGCCACGATCTCGGCGCGCGCGTCGTCGATTGATTGCTCGATGGCTTCCATGATCGGCCGGCAACGCGCCAGCTCGGCGTCGAGCGCGACTTCGTCGAGGTTGGCGCCCACGATCTTCATCTCGGCCTTGTCGAACTTGACTTCGGCCGGCCCGCGTCGCGCGATGGCCGTCACGGTCTCGATGCCTTTTTCGCGAATCAGCCAGTGCGCGATGTCCATCATCACGTTGCCGACGCCCACGATCACGGCGTGTCGCCCGACGCGGATATCTTGCTGGCTGTAGGGCGGCAGCAGGTTGTAGTGGTAGACCAGATCCTTGGCGTGATAGACGCCGGCTAGGTCCTCGCCGGGCAGGCCCAGCGACTTCGTGCCCTGCGCCCCGGCCGCGACCAGGATCGCGTCGAAGCCCAGGCCGCGCAAGTCGTCGAGCGTCAGGTCGGCATGCGCGCCGATCAAGACGTTGCCGTAGTACGTGATACCGCAATCGTGAAGCAGGCTGCGGAATTGCTTGCGCAGGCCTTCCTTCATCTTGAATTTGTCGTGGTAGATACCGTATTCCGCCAGGCCGCCGGGCTTGATGTCCCGGTTAAACAACGAAACGGCGACGCCGTGTTCAGAAAGTGTCTTGGCCGCATAAAGCCCGGCCGGGCCCGCACCAATAACCGCGACATGAAATTGAGACACAGCGCCTCCTCGGGGATTTCGGCCTCTTGGCTCTATTATGACCGATTTCGTGTGATTTTATTCACAAACAGAGTCATTATAACGCCCCTCCCCCGAACTTCCCTATACAGGCTTCACCAATATGGGGTGACATGTCACCTGGAGGGGGTAGAGCGGGACCGGGTTGGCAGAGCGCCGTCGCACTGGTCAAGTCAGGCCTCAGCCCAGCCCAACCGAAGGGGTTGGGTTGGATCCCACCGGAACGTCAGGACCGCGAGGAGCAGGAAGCCGATCGCATAAACCAGCGTGACCAAAGCCGGACTCTGCGCGGCGACCAGGTCACCGGAGGCGAGGTTCAGCGTGAGGTGCAGGTAGTGATTGAAGGGGAGGACATCGCGCAGCACCTGCAGCCAGCCGGGTGCATCAGCCAGGCTGTAGAACGTCTCGGTCAGGAAGAGCAACGGGAAGGTGACGATGTTGTTCCAGGCGGAGACCTGGCCCTCGGTGTTGCCCAGGTTCCCCATGATCACGCCGAGGGTCGTGAAGGCCAACGTGCCGAGCGCGGCGCTGGCGCCGTAGCCGAGCAGCAATCCAGGCGTGATCGCCAGACCCAGCCACCCGGCGCCGAAGGCAGCCACCAACAACGCCGCTACAACCGTGATCGCGCCGCGCGCCAGGGTCAACCAGATGATGAAGTGCGAAACCGAATAGGGCGATGCGCGCAGCAGCTTATAGACACCGCGCAGGCGCTGGCCGAGAATGTCGAAGCCGGTGCCGTGTACAGCGAAGAATATGGTGCTGAAGGCCACGGTGCCCGACAGCAGACGCGGCGCGTCGAGCGCGTCGCCAAAAGCCACCCGCATCCCGACGATCAGGAGCATGGGGAAGGCCAGGGCCCAGCCGATCGAGATCCGATCCCGCAAGGCGCCCTTCAGCAGGGCGCGCCAGATGATCAGGTGAGTCATGCAACAGCTCCGTCTTGGGTGAGTGCCAGGTAGAGTGCATCCAGCGTCGGTAGTGCGGCCTGTGCCAGCAGGTCGGCCGGTGTGCCGACCGCCACGACCCGGCCCTCCACCAGCACGGCCACGCGCTGCGCCAGGCGCGCGACCTCGGTCATATCGTGCGAGGTGAACAGCACGGCGGCCCCGGTGGCGGCCACGGTGCTGATCAAGGCCCGCACCTCAGCCTGAGCGCGCGGGTCGAGCGCAGCCGTCGGCTCATCGAGGACGATCAGGGCCGGGTTGTGCACCAGTGCGGCCGCGATCGACAGCCGCTTCTGCTGGCCGCCTGAAAGGCGCGCGGCTTCGACCTGGGCGACGGCGCTCAATCCGGCCCGGGCGAGCAGCGTGGCCAGGGTCGCGTCGTCCAGCGCGCGATCGTAGAACGCGGCGAACAGACGCAGGTTGTCGGCCGTCGTCAGACCCGGAAACAGCGGCGCGCTTTGCAGCTGCACGCCGGTGCTGGCCCGCGGATGGGCGAGGTGATAGCGGATCTCACCCCCGTCGGGCCGACGCAGACCGATGAGCATCTCGACCGTCGTCGACTTGCCCGCGCCGTTGGGGCCGATCAAGGCCAGCACCTCTCCGGGCGCGATCGCTAGATCGACGTCGGCGACCACGACGCGGCCGGCGTATTGTTTGCGCAAGCCGGTCGCTTCCAACAAGATGGGCATCATTCCGGGCTCTCCTTGGCGGCGGATGGGCGCGGCCTGCCCGGGCGCGCCTGTTGGCGCAGCTCGGCCCGGCTGGGCAGCTCGGGCGGGGTCTGCGGCTCGGTCGGAAAGGTCGCGCGCAAGTGGCGCAGGAGGGCGAGATCGGCTTCGAGGTGGGCGCGGCTGTTGGCGAAGATCGCGGCCATGAAGGGCGGGGTGCCGGGTGCGTTTACTTTGACCTCTTCGCCCTGGCGGGTGAACGCGATCTCGTGCTCGAGGCGTGCGATCTCGGCCTCGAAAGCTTTTAACACTTCGGGCGCCTCGAGCTCGTGGACAAAGGTCAGGGCCGTGTAAAGCAAAGACGGCATCACACGCACCGGCGTGCTGAGCGCCTTGCGGAGCAGCCCGCGCAGCTCGGCGTGGCCGGCCGGAGTCAGGCGAAACGTGGACCGTTCGCGCCGGCCGGTGCGCTCGATCGTATCGACAACGACAAAGCCATGGCGTTCGAGTTTGTTGAGCGCGTAGTAGATCGAGCCCGGCAGGACGTCGGCCCAATGCTCGGCCGCGCTCAGCTCTAGATATTGCTGGATGTCATAGCCGGAGAGGGGGCGGGCGGTCAGTAATCCCAGGATGAAGATGTCGGTGACCATATACTTCTGATTGTATACTCAAGTTTGAGTATCTGTCAAGCGGCGTGTGGAAAGAGACCAATCCGCGACATCGTTAAGGCTCAGGCGTCCAGCGGGAAACACCGCCCTAAAATGAGGTGCTCTGGTCGTCGCCCCGACCCCCGGTACGTTGCGCCCCATTCCGCATGCCTGAGCAGTTCGACAAGGGCACGTTCGGGGAAAGTCAGGCGAAAACCGCAGCGGGGGGGGGGGGGGCGGCCCCCCCCCCCCCGGGGGTTTTGGCCGGCGGTTTTTTTTGGCCCCCCAAACCCA
>JAEURK010000405.1 GCA_016789175.1 Anaerolineales bacterium | reverse complement strand
CTGGCCCGTCTCAATCTGCCGCTCGGCCGCTTGCCGGGTGACTTCATCTTCGGCGGCGAGGGGTTTCGTGTCTCGATCCCCTTGGCGTCGTCGATTGTGATCAGTATTCTCCTGACCGTCCTGCTGAATCTTGCGGCCCGTTTCTGGAACCGGTGATGATCGGGCCGACGGGCCAGCCTCAGCCCAAAACGTTGCCGCCGTGGTCTTCGATGATGCGCCTCTCGGATTTTGATTACCACCTGCCTGACGAGCTGATCGCGCAGACCCCCATCGAGCCGCGCGATACCTCGCGTCTGCTGATGCTCCCCAAGGGCGATGGCGCGATCGGGCATCGCCTGTTTCGTGAACTGCCGGAGCTGCTGCACGCCGGCGACTTGCTGGTCTTCAATAACACGCGTGTCATCCCGGCCCGCCTCGCGGTGCACAAGATCACGGGCGGCCGTGGGGAGATCCTGTTGCTGCGCCAGATCGATCTCCTGCAATGGGAGGCCTTCGTCGGCGGCAAAGGGGCGCGGGTCGGCACACGCTATACGCTTGACGGCGCGGCCGCCACGGCTGAAGTCGTCGCGGTCTTGGACGGCCCGCGTCGCGTGGTGTCGTTCTCGGAGGACATTCGCGCGCTCCTGGGTGGCGCCGGCGAGATGCCGCTGCCACCCTACATCCATGAGCGTCTGGCGGACCCGGAGCGGTATCAGACCGTGTATGCGCGCATCCCAGGCTCGGCCGCCGCGCCGACGGCGGGCCTGCACTTCACGCCCGAGCTCTTGGCGCGGCTCGCGGAGGCCGGTATCGAACGGGCTGAGGTCACGCTGCACGTCGGCTCCGACACGTTTCAGCCGGTTCAGGTCGATGATGTCAGCCAACACCACATGCACGGCGAGTGGTGCACGCTGCCGCCTGAGACAGCCGTCGCGATCGCGGCAGCGCGGGCGCGGGGCAGTCGGGTCATCGCCGTCGGCACCACGACCACCCGGACGCTCGAGGCCGCGGCTGCTGCACAAGGCGGGGCTTTGGGCGCCTTCGCGGGCCTAGTGGATTTGTTCATCACCCCGGGCTACGGCTGGCGTGTGGTGGATGGGTTGATCACGAACTTCCATCTCCCCCGTTCGACGTTGTTGATGTTGGTGTCGGCCCTGGCCGGGCGGGAGCGGGTGCTGAGCGCGTATGAAACGGCCAAGCAGGCAGGTTATCGATTCTTCTCGTTCGGTGATGCCATGCTGATTGTGTGATCCCCGGCGCGGGAGCGCCAGAAGGGGCCCCGGGGCGAAAGCGGCTGCGCGAGTTTTCGCCCTGGCTATAATGCGAGATACCGATGAGGTGGCTATGGTTTTTCGAGTCCGCACGGTGGCTGAGATATTTGACCTGGCTGTTCGCATTTACCGTCGTCGTTTCGTCCAGTTGTTTATCGTGTCTGCGGTCGGTCTGTTGCCCGGCTTGTTGTTCAACGTCGCCGCGATAGCGCTTCAAGGCTATGTGACGATGCAGCTCGTCGGGGCGACTGAAGATATCAGCTCGGTCGATCGCGGGATGCTATCGACGTACTCAACGCTCAATACGCTCGGCAGTCTGGTGCAAAACGTGGCGACGCTGCTTCAAGCAGCGTTGTCGTTCGGCCTGGCTGTGCCGATGATCACCATGATCTTCGCCGCCGATCTGCAGGGCGAGTCGATCGGGCTGGGCGAGGCCTTACGTCGGATCGGCAAGATCGGCTGGAACCTGTTCGCGCTGCTGGCCATCCTGGGCGGCCTCTACTTCGCCGTCTTGATCTGGTTCATCCTTCCGTGCATCGGGTGGGGTACCGGCTTCCCGATGCTCCTGCTATTCAGCTGGGTAGCGCCTACCGCGGTGTGCGTGCTGATCATGGAAGGGCGCCAGGCCTGGGAGGCCGTCAAGCGCGGCTGGGTGTTGTGCCGACGTCGGTTGTGGCCGACGATCGGCGTGATCTATCTGCTTTCGATCTTCGACCAGGTCGTCGTGATCGGCCCCCTGTCGATCGTGGCCGCCGGTCTGCTCATCCCGTTGCAAGGCGCCGGCTATAACGAGATCGTCGATATGCTGCCGTCGTTGGCCGGCGGCTCGGTGCTCGGCCTGTTGACGATTTCGCTGGCCGGCGTCCTGGCTTACCCGATCACCGTCCTTTTCGGGGGACTCTGGTACCTGGATCTCCGCACGCGCTTTGAGGCGCTCGATCTCTCGGTTCGGGCCTATGCACGCAGCGGGGCGCCACTCAACGTCGCTCTGGCGGATGCGCCCAATCCGCAAGGTGAGCGGTTCATGCGCGGGGACGATTTGGGGCAGTTCTTCTTGATCACACTCGCGTTTATCGGCGTGGGGGTGGCGGTGTGGGGCCTATTGACGGGGGTGGTCTTTGCCATGTCCACGCTCGCGCGCGGTTAGCGCCGTCTGGCTGTTCGGGGTCTTTCTGATAGCCCTGACCCAGCCGGCCCTGAGCGCTTCCCGTTCGTCAACCCTGGCGGATTTTGACGCGCAGCTGACGCAGACCCGGGCCGTCATCGCGGCCGTCTCGGATCCGTTGACGACGGAAGACCGGGTTGCGTTGCAGGCCGAAGCGGACGCGTGGCGCTCGATCGATAGCGTTACCGCGACCGACGGGAGCGTGCTGCCGTTGGATACCGAACCGCTGGCGGCTTTGCTGAGCGATCCGGACGCGACCCCCGAACAGCTCCAGGGTGTTTTTGAGGCCGCGGCGTTGACGCGCGCCACATGGCTTGGCAACGGCCACACCGAGGCAGACCTGGCGCCGCTGGCCCAAATCCTGAGTGATCCAAAGTACGCCTCGTCGAATCGAGCGGGCTGGCCCCTCTGGGTGCAGGACCTGCTGCGACGGCTCCTGGATTGGATGCGGGCGTTGAGCTTCTCCGTCAATGCCCCCGACCTGAGCCAGGCGTGGGTGATCGGCCTATCCGCCCTGCTGGTGGTCCTGCTGTGTGGCGCGGCCTGGGCCTTGCGGCGATCCATCGTCCATGACCGCCTGGCAGCCTCACGACGAACCGCGTTAGAAGCGACCAACGCTGACGATGCCCTGAGCCGGGCCGATGCCTTCGCGGCCGCCGGTGATTACCGCCAGGCGGTCCGGCTGTTGTATCTGGGCACCCTGCTGGTGTTGGACGAGAAGGGCGCCCTACGCTACGACCGGGCCCTCACCAATCGCGAATATCTCGCGCGCCTACGTGGGCGGCCCGAGTTGGCCTCCGCACTTGCCCGCGTGGTCGACGTCTTCGACCGGGTTTGGTACGGCGAGCAACCATTGGCGGCCGAGGCCTTCGCGAGCTATGCCGCCGAGGTGAGCGACCTGCGAGGGCGCACATGACCCGCCGACGCGACATCGCACTGGCCCTCGGGCTGGCCGTTGTGCTGGTTGCGGTGGGGTTGGCCAGCCTGCTGGCCCAGACACCGGCCGAGCCGCCCGATCACTCGGCCATTTCGACAGCGTCCAGAGGCGCCGGCGCGCTGGCCGAATGGCTGGCTGCACTGGGCTATGACGTGGTCACCGAGCCGCAGACGCAATTTGAACAACCCGCTCCGGACGAAATTCTGGTGATGCTCGAACCGGCCTTCGCCGTGACCGAGGCCGAGTGGCGCACGCTCGAACGGGGCTTGCGTGACGACGGCGGCCGGGTGCTGATCGTCGGTGATGGGCTCGTGGCCGGCGTGGTCTTCGGGCACTTCGGCTATCGGCTCGGTCCGCAGGCGCGTTCGGTGCAGGCCGTTTTGCCCGTCCTCACTGCGCCGGCGTTCACGCGCGTGTTCACGGATACGGCTGTGCTCCAGGGTGAGCGCGCCGACGCCGCGCCGGTGCTGTCGGTCGGCGACGATCTGGCTGCTGTCACGTTCCCGCTCGGTCGCGGCTCGGTCACGCTCGCCACACCGATCGCAGCCTTCACGAACGACGGCCTGCGCGATCCGGACCTGGCGCGCCTGGCGCTCAACCTGATCACGGCCACGGCGCCCGAGCGTGTCCGGTTCGATGAGTGGCATCTCGGCCGTCGCACGGTCACGGCGACACCGTCCTCCGAAGTGATCGGCCCGGAGGCCTGGCTGCTACGCACATCGGCCGGTCGGGGTCTGCTGTTCCTGATCGCGTTGACCGTCATCGGGCTGTGGCTGCACGGGCGGCCCTTTGGCCGACCGGTGCCGCCCATGATCACGCGGGCGCGACGCGCGCCGATGGAGTACGTCGATGCCCTGGCCCGGTTGGCGCAACGGGCCGGCCACCGACAGGCAGCGGCCGACGATTATCGATTGAGGATCAAGCGTCAACTGGGTCAGCGCTATCGCATCGACCCTGGCTTGACCGACGCCGACTTCCTGAACCGACTCAACGCGGTCCGCCCGGGCGCGCCGGACAGCGACCTGGAGCGATTGCTTGAGCGCTTGAACGCACCTCAAAACGATGCCGAGCTGTTGCGCCTGGCGGAGCTCGCCGCGCGACGCCTGAATGAGGAGACCCTTCACCCATGAGCCTTGAAGAATTGCGCGCCTGGTCGCGCATGGCCCAGGCCGAATCCGGAAAAGTCCTGGTCGGGCTGGAGCCCCATTTCGAGTTGATGCTGACCGCGTTGTTGACGGGCGGGCACGTCCTGCTCGAGGGCGTTCCGGGTACTGCGAAAACGCTGATGGCGAAGACGCTCGCGCACCTGGTCGAGGCCCAGTTCACGCGCGTGCAGTTCACGCCTGACCTCATGCCCTCCGACCTGCTCGGGACGAGCGTGTTCGACATGGCGACTGGCCGCTTCAACCTCAAGCGCGGGCCGCTGTTCACCCAGGTGCTGCTGGCCGACGAGATCAACCGCGCCCCGGCCAAGACCCAGTCGGCCCTGCTTGAGGCCATGGAGGAAAAGCAGATCAATCTGGACGGTGTGCGCTATGAACTGCCGCAGCCGTTTATGGTCGTGGCGACCCAGAACCCGGTCGAGTACGAGGGCACCTATCCGCTCCCGGAAGCGCAACTTGATCGTTTTCTGTTCAAAGTCGTGGTGAGTTACGCCACCCTCGAATCCGAGGTAGAGGTGCTGCGGCGCTACCACAACGGCTTCGACGCGCACGCACTATCGTCAGCCGGGCTGCAACCGGTGTTCTCGGCCGAGCGCCTGTCGACCGCCCGGGCCGCCATTCGCAGTGTGGTCGTCGAGGATGGGATCCTGACCTACATCGCGCGCCTGGGCGCAGCCACGCGCACATCGCCCGACATCTTGCTGGGGGTGAGCACGCGGGCCGCGACCTGGTTGTTGTTGGCGTCGAAGACGTTTGCGGCGCTGCAGGGCCGGGACTTCGTCACCCCCGACGACGTCAAATTCCTGGCGACGCCCGCCTGGCGGCACCGGCTGGTGTTGCGCCCCGAGGCCGAGATCGAAGGGCTGGACGCCGATGCCGTGCTGCTGCGGGTGCTCTCGCAGATTGAGGTCCCGCGTTAGGCGGGCGGTGATGGCATGGCCCTGACCTGGCGTGGCGGCGCATTGCTCGGTTTGACGGCGCTGGTGCTCGTCCTCGCGACCTGGGCGCCGGTGCTCGGGTGGGTGGCGCTGGCCTACTTCCTGGGTGCGCTGGGCGTGCTCTGGGCGGATGCGCGCGCGGCCGGCGGTGGGTCGCGCTTCGAGATCTCGCGCCGCCACGACCAACGCCTGAGCCTCAACGCCGACAACCGGGTCACCGTCACCGTGGTGGAGCGCGACCGCCGACGCCCGGCCCAATTCCGCGTGCGTGACGAAGCCCCGGACGTGTTCGTGATCAGTCAGCGCGTGCTGGCGGGAGCCTGCGAGCCGGGCGGCACCTGGAACGGCCTGTACACCGTGCGCCCGCTGCGACGTGGCGACTACGCTTTCGCCGATCTGGTGTTGCGCTGGGTCAGCCCGCTCGGTCTCTTGATCCGTCAGGCCCGTTATCCCGCGGCCGCGCCCGTCAAGGTGTATCCGAACCTCTACGACGTGCGCCGCTACGACCTCAGCCTGCGGCGCAACCGGTTGCGCGACGTCGGTGTGCGCCCGAGCCGAATGCTCGGCTCGGGTAACGAGTTCGAGCGTCTGCGCGATTACCAGCCCGACGACGAATATCGCCACATCAACTGGAAGGCAACGGCACGTCACAATCGTCCGATCGCGACCCAATACCAGGTCGAGCGCAGCCAGAGCGTGATCGCCCTGGTCGATACCGGCCGGATGATGCAAAGCCCGGTGGCCGATATCGCCAAGCTCGACTATGTGCTCAATGCCGTGTTGTTGTTGGGCTACGTCGGGGCTGCCAAAGGCGACAAGATCGGCACCCTGACTTTTGCCGATCAGGTCGACACCTATCTCGAGCCGCGGGCCGGGCGCGGGCAGTTCTATCGCATGCTCGAGAGCCTGTATGCCGTCGACGCCGTCCCGATCGAGCCGAATTACGGCCGCGCGGTCGCGTACCTGCGTCGGCGTCATCGCAAACGTGCCCTGGTGGTGATCTTCACCGATCTGAGCAGCGGGCCGGCCCTGGCCGGTCTGGCGCGACACGCCGGTCGGCTGGCACGGCAGAGCCTGGTGTTGGTTGTCACCATCGCCGATCCCGATATCGCGGCTGTGGCGGCTGCGCCGCCGGCGGATGTGTTGGGCGTTTATCGGAACGTCGCGGCCAGTCAGACCCTGGATGAGCGCCGAGCTCTGCTCGAGGCGCTGCGTCGACAGGGCGTTCTGACGCTCGACGTCCCCGCCGACCAGCTATCGTTGGCCGTGGTCAATCGCTATCTCGATCTGAAGGCGAGGATGCAATTATGACGGCGCGGCGTCTAGGCGCGGGTGTCGGCGCCCTTTGGCTCGCGCCCGGCGAGCAGAAGATAGCCGTGGAGCAGAGCGCCGGTGCCCAGCCCGACCGCGAGCTTGACCGCGAACGGGATCTCGGCGTTGGGAGAAATGAAGCCCTCGATCAGGCCCGCCAAAACGAGCAAGGGCACACACGGCAGCAGCAGCTTCAACGCGTCTCGGGCCGCGAGCGCCAGCGCATCGCGCCGCCGTGCCAGGCCCGGCTGCAGGACGGCCCAACCCAGGCGCAGGCCGGCTGCGCTGGCGATGCAGATTACGCTCAGTTCAACCACGCCGTGCGCGATGATGAAATCCCACAGACCGCCCGCCAGCCCGTAGTGGTGGGTCAGCCCGAGGATGCCGCCCAGCATCAGGCCGTTCGTGACCAGGACGTACAGCGTCAGCAATCCCATCAGCACGCCCCCGCCGAAGGCCAGGATCGAGACCTGGATGTTGTTGCGCATGATGAACCCGGACGCGTAGGGCCGTTCCTCCATAGGGATATCCGTCCACAGCTCGCCTTCTTCGACGATCGGGATCACGTCCTGGGAGCCGACTGGCAGCAACACCCGCGCCAGATCCGGCTGGGCGGCCACCAGCGCGCCGGCCAGCAAGGCCGGCCCGAACATCAGCGCCCCGGCCAGCGCCACAAAAGCCCACAGGCGTCGATAGGTCTGCGGGAGGCCGTGTGTGAGATAGCGCCAGAGGCGGCGAGTGGCAATCGGTTCGCTGCGATACAGCAGGGCATGACCGCGCGCCACGAGACGATTGAGATATTGGGTCAGCGGTTGGTCCGGGTAGTCGCGCTGCGCCAGCGCCAGATCGGAGGCGGCGGCCCGATAACGCAGGCCAAGCTCGCGCACGTCAGCGGGCGAGAGGCCTCGCAGCGGGGCCTCGGCCTGAGATAGAAGCGCCTCGAGGCGACGCCATTCGGCCTGGCGTTGGTGGATGAAGGCGGCAGCCGGCAACATGCAGTGAGGGTACCACAGGCGCAGGAGGGAAGAGGGAAGAGGGAAGAGGGAAGAGGGAAGAGGGAAGAGGGAAGAGGGGGCTGTTCCTGATGGAATGCGCAAGGGGAGAACGGCATGTCTTTGCAACCAACCGATCATGATCTGACTGTGGCGACGCCGGAGAATGTGAGCTTCGGTTATGCGTTGGCGGGGCTGGGCTCGCGGTTCATGGCCGCGGCTGTGGATACCCTGATCATTGTGCTGTTACAGGCCGTGGTAGGTTTCCTGACGTTCGTCCTGGCGTTGCGCGACATGTTCGGATCGACTCAGGATCTGACCTGGGCCGCCCTGATCTTGATCGGGGTCAGCTTTGTGCTGTTCTGGGGCTACTATGTGTTCTTCGAGCTGGCGTGGAACGGCCAGACCCCGGGGAAGCGTTGGGTGGGTCTGCGGGTTCAGCGCGTCAACGGGCAGCCGATCACGGCCGTCGAGGCCCTGATCCGCAACCTGGTGCGGTTGGTGGACTTCATGCCGGCTGCGTACGGAGCCGGGATCGTGACCATGTTCATCGACTCTCAATCGCGCCGGTTGGGCGATCTGGCGGCGGGCACCGTTGTGGTGTGGGAGCGCTCCGCTGTCAGCGTGGATGCGCTGGTGGAAGACGCCGGCGAATCGCAGCCGATGCCGGTCGCGAGCGGCGCGGTCTGGCCCCAGCGCGATCAGACGCTGGCCGCCGAGTTCCTGGATCGCGGGCGAGAGCTCCCCAACCGGGCCGAACTGAGCCGTCTGATACTGACTACGCTGTACGTCCAGGCCGGCCGACCGGTGCCGGAGGCTGCGACCCAGGCGGAGGTCGACGCGCTGCTGACCGTGATCGCGCGCGGCGACGAGGCAGCCGGGGCCCAGGCCGGCTAAACCGGTTTCAGCAGTGGCAGGAAGGCGGTGGCCAGGCCCAGGAACAGGCCGAAGCCGACGCAATCGGTGACCGTGGTCACCAGCACCGCCGAGGCCAGGGCCGGATCGAGCTTCAACGACTTGAGCGTCAACGGCACCAGGGTGCCCGCCATGCCGGCTGCGACCATGTTGCCGATCATGGCCAGACCGATCACGACCCCCAGGAACGGGATGCCCTTCCACAAAAACGCGCCGATGCCGACCGCGATTCCGACGGCCACGCCGTGGACCAGGCCGATCCCGATCTCGCGTAGCAAGGCCGGGCCGATGTCACGGATCTCGATCTCGCCCAGCGCCAGACCGCGCACCATGATGGCCAGGGTCTGTGTGCCGGCATTGCCGCCCTGTCCGGCCACGATCGATTGGAAGACCGCCAGGACCGCCAGTTGCGCGATCGTGGCCTCGAACTGGCTGACCACCCAGGCCGCCAGGAACGCCGTGAACAAGTTGATATAGAGCCAGGGCAGGCGGCGTTGGACCGAGGTGCGCACGGGGCTCCACGGACCGAGGTCGCCACCATCCGACGAGATGTTGGAGAGGCGATGGATGTCTTCGGTCGCTTCCTCTTCGATGACATGCGCGATGTCGCTCGAGCGCACCACGCCCACCAGCTTGCCGTCGGCGTCCACGACCGGGAGCGCCAGCAGGCTGTATTTGGTCATCAGGTTGGCGACTTCTTCCTGGTCGGTGCCGGCCTGCACCGTGCGGATGTCGCGCTCCATTACATCGCTGACCAACACACCCGGCGACGACATGATCAAGGAGCGCAGTCCAAGCACGCCCACCAGTCGATCCTGGATGTCGACGACGTACAGGTAATACGGGGTCTCGGCATCGGGCTCACGCGCCCGTAGGAAGGCGATGGCGCTCTGGGACGTCATGCTCTCGCGCAGCGCGAAGAACTCGGGCGTCATCAGGCCGCCGGCGGTGTCGTCTTCGTAGGCCAGCAGCGGCCGGACGTCGTCGGCTTCTTCCATCTCGGCCAGGGCCGAGGCCGCCCGCTCGGGCGACAGGTCGCCCAGGATGTCGGCAGCCGCATCCGGCTCCATCTCGTCGAGCACATCGGCCAGTTGAGCCGAGGAGAGGTGAGTGGTAGCGGCCAGCGCGTCTTCGTCCTCGAGTTCCTCGAGGATCTCGGCCGTCGACTCTGCATCCATGCGCGGGAGCAGTTCGTGCTGGTCTTCGGTTTCGAGGTCGGCGAAGGTTTCGGCGCGGTCGGCCGGGTGAAGCGTGTTGAGATACGAGATCGCGTCGTCGACCCGCCCGGTTTCCAGGGCTGCGCGCACGCGCTCAACGGCGTCGTCGATGATCAACTGATTCATGCGCCACCTCCGCATCCGACGCTCAACCTGAACGTCAGTTTGGCCCGACCGAAATGGCCGAGCCCATCCCGCCGCCGGACAGGCGATCGGGGCGGTGTCACGTTGTCGGGCGCATCCTACGGGCGAGACAGCGGGGCAGGCACCAGGAGCCTATCAGGGGAGGGGGGAAAGGTTCAGTTTGTGCGAACTAGGTCCAGCGTCCATTTCTACTCTCGATCCTGAATCCGCCGCATTTTACTCCCCGGTCCGGGACAGTGTCAACACGATTATGGAATATCCAGTCGAAAGACGACGTGAACCGAGCGGCAGGGCTCCGCTCCGCCCCGCGGTTCACGTCGTCTTTCGACCAACTTTCCGGCCAGGGCTTACGCACCTTAAGTCGAACAACGCGCGTTTTGCCAGGAATTTCACGAGTTGAATCGAATGGGCACGAACGATCCCCATTCGTGAGGATTCGTATCCATTCCGGTAATTCGTGGCCAAGAAACGGGTCCAGACGCACAGGGGGCGATAGCCCTGAACTGTGTGCACGGGCAACCGGATGCCCCAGCATCCGGCGTTGTCAGCCCCGGATTCTGGCCGCGGATTGCGCAGAAGGAAGCGGGGACCGTTGCCGGTAGGGCTCCCGTTGTTCAAATCCGCGTGATCCGCGAAATCCGCGGCAAAAAAGGCCGCTGACAACTCGTGACGCTGTTGGCGAACCCAGACCCTAGCATTCTTGTCATCCTGAGGGCCAGCCGACTTCGTGAGCAGACTTGCTGAATGAGCCCGCGGCATTCATGCCGCGGGCTCATTCAGCGCACCTTCGGTCCTCGTTGGTTGGCCCTCAGGATGACACTGTGGCCCGAAAGGTCGTGCCGCTTCGACGACTGAGGTTCGCCAACAGCATCAACTCGTGCTTGCACACCCGGAACTTCCGACTGCCTGAGCGGCTTCGGAATACGTTAAAATAGATAGGTTGTGTCCGCGCGGCCCTGCAGTCCGCAATCTGGCACGCCCATGGGACCATGAAACTGACTTTCAAGAACGCCTTGATCTACCTGACGGCGATCGTCATCATCGTCGTCGACCAGTTGACCAAAATCTGGGTGCGCGCCAACCTGCCTGTCGGGCAGGCTTTGGAGGTTGTCCCGGGTTATGGTGAGTGGGTCCGGTTGCTTCACATCCAGAACACCGGCGCCGCTTTCGGGATGTTTCAGGCCGGCGGCCTGATCTTCACCGCCGTGGGGGTCGTAGTGTAGATGGCCAACAATTTAAACTCGGTACGGCAGCAGGGGGGCGCAAGGGGCCTGGGCCGGATGCGGGGTGTGGCGCGCGGGGGGG
>JAEURK010000061.1 GCA_016789175.1 Anaerolineales bacterium | reverse complement strand
GCCCGTGACCTTGGCGACAGCCGTCGGGCGCGGATACTTGCTGCCCCAGATGCTGCCGCTGGCGGGCATCTGGAACTCCATTGTCTCGGGCTTGAGCTCGCCGCGGAGCAGCGAGGCGGCGTCCATCGCGGCGTCGACGATCTGCTTGTAGCCGGTGCAGCGGCAGGCGTTGTGGTGCTGGGTGAACCAGGTGCGGACCTCTTCACGGGTCGGCTTGGGGTTCTTGTCGAGCAGGGCCTTGATCGAGACCACGAAGCCGGGGGTGCAGAAGCCGCATTGCGTGGCGCCATTGGAGACCATGGCGATCTGGATCGGGTGCAGGTGGCCGGGTTGGCCCACGCCTTCGACCGTGATGACCTCGGCGCCGTCGGGCACGCGCGACATCTTGGTTACACAGGCCAGGGTCAGCTTGCCGTTGACCAGCACCGAGCAGGCGCCGCAGTGGCCTTCAGCGCACGAGACCTTGGTGCCCGTGAGCGTCAACTGCCGGCGCAGCACATCGGCCAGAGAGGCCTCCGGGCTGGCAATCACCGTGCGATTGACACCGTTTACGACCAGGGCTTTCTTTTCCATAGCGATCGACTCCTTGTGTGTCACAAGGCTGGACCGCCCCGTGACCCAAACCGGCTAAGGGAAAACGACGATCACCGGTTCGCCAGGTTGTTTGAACACGGCGCCGGTGCAAAAGCCTCTGTCAGGTGACCCGGTGGTGTGGGTCTTCTGGATGATTGGAGAAGGCGCTATGTTTTGATATCATAGCGACGTCTGAAAGTGTAATCCTGACCTACTTTCGGGCCGTCTGTGATTTGTCACAGGTATATGCTGACAAGAATCTAGTCAGCGAGTGAATAGCTGACGATGGAGAGGTCGTGTGGCGACACCAGTCTCTTCGGCCCATACACTTGCTCCGGAACATGTCATCCTGGGTATGCTCCGCCAGGCGCCGGCGCACGGATACGAATTGCATCAGCGGATCGCCCGGGACCTCGGTGAGCTCTGGCATCTGCGCTTCAATCAGATCTACGGGATCTTGCATCGCCTCGAGGCGGAGGGCCTGGTCCGTGGCGAGATGGAGAAGGGCGCCAACGCACCCTCCCGTCGCCGCTATCGCCTTACTCCCCTTGGTGAAGATCACTTTGCGGCCTGGCTGCATGCCCCGACGCCGAGCAGCGTGCGCGCGATCCGCGTGGAATTCATGACACGGTTGTATTTTGCCCGCTTGCAGGCGCCCGAGCTGGCGGAGCGCCTGCTGACGGAGCAGGTCGATGCCACCCGCCACAGCCTGGAGCAGCAACAGGCCGCCCTGGATCAAACGCAGGTCGAGGAGCCGTTCAACCACCTCGGCATCGCTCTGCGGGTGAGGACGTTGGCCGGTGTCCTGGAATGGCTGAAGGATTGCCAGGTGATGCTGCGCTGACGGTTTCGGGCCGGTTGGGTCGATTTCCAGGGCCAGCGCATCAAAACCCATCCCGGCCCTTTTGGCAGCGGGTTTCGCCGATTTCGCAGATGGGTTGCGGTGTTCCACAGTCCACATCATCCGTAGCCAGCCACTGCGGGTTCCACCTGGGTGCGATGGCCGAAGACCGTGCACGGGCCTGCAGTCGCGCTTAATCTAAAGATCGCTATGATTGGCGCGTTCGTTCGGCTCACCCGCGACGCCTGCGAGCGCCCATGCCCACCGTTTCCGAGCTTGTCAACCGCCTCACGCAGCCCCATCCGGTCGAACTGAGCCAATCCACCTGGTTTCAGGAGGAAGCCCGCGCCGAGCGCTTTGTAGGGCTGACCCGGGTCGTCTTGATCAGTGTCTGGCTGGTCGTGACGGCTTCGGTTAGCGGCCTGGTGCCGCCCATCGCCAACCTGTCGAACCTGGGCGTCGGCCTGGTGTGGTGGGTGTGGTGCTGCCTGTACGCCGTCTACCTCCACCAGCATCCCTATCGCGCGCCCTTCAAATATCTGTCGACCACGGTCGACATGGTGCTGAATACCGTGATCCTGTATCTCTATCACTACGGGATGGGGTACTCGACCAGCCTGAAGGCGCCGGCCTTCATGTCCTACCTGATCCTGGGCTTCATGGCGGCCTATCGCTACAGCGTCGTGTTGCCGTTGTACGCCGGTGGGTTGGCGATCGCGGGGTTCGCCGGCCTGGTCTGGTATTTCACGGCTACCGGGACCATCGCTTTCGGTATGTCCCTGGAGTCGTATACGACTCCGGTGGTCAGTGCCTCGGTCTTGTTCTTTCAAATGGCCTTCATCGCCGCAGCGGCCGTGCTGGGGGCGCTCTACGCGTACAGCATTCGCAAGCTGGTCGATCGTCAGGTCGCTTACGAAATCGCCATCGAGCGCGAGCGGCAGCTGGCCCGCACCGATGCCCTGACCGGTCTCAATAACCGCCGGCACTTCGTGGACCTGGCCGAACACGAGCTGGTTTCCGCGCGCCGCTATCACCGCCCGATATCCCTGATCCTGTTCGATATCGACCACTTCAAACAGGTCAACGACCGTTGGGGACACACGCTGGGCGACGAGATCCTCAAACATGTAGCCGATGGCGCCCGCGCGCACTTGCGCGAGGCCGACGTCCTCGGGCGTTATGGCGGTGAAGAGTTCGCGGTGCTTCTGCCCGATAACGGCGCCCAGCCGGCCCGGGTCGTGGCCGAGCGTATTCGGCAGACTATCGCGGACCACGACATCGAGACCGGCACTGGCCCGATCCGCGTCACGATCAGCCTGGGCATCGCCGAGCTGGGGCCGACGGAGGACACCCTCTCAGCCCTGATCCATCGCGCGGATCAAGCGATGTACGCCGCCAAGCGGGCCGGGCGCAATCAAACCGTCGCCTTTACGTCGGACATGGCGCGTCTCTAAGGGGGGCGCCTGGGTGGACAAAACAGAACGACCCGGGCCAGAGAAGCTGGCCCGGGTCGTTCTGTTTTGGCGTACATGCGTTACGCCGGCTTGTCGGCGTACACGGTGATGCTCAGCAGGCGCGCCCGCACGGCCGAGCCGTCGGGCGTGTTGAGCGACCCGGCGACGTGTTCGCGCGCGATCCGCACGTTGGTGAAGCCGGTTGCAGTGATCAGACCCAGGTAGTCGGCCTTGTCTACGGCGCCGCCGATGCAGGCCGCGTAGGCCGCGAGCGAGGCCCGGATGTCGGCCGGTACCTCGCCTTCGGACACGATATCCGAGATGCTGAAGTGCCCGCCCGGCCTGAGGACGCGGAAGATCTCGGCGAAGGCCTGGCGCTTATCGGGCACGAGGTTGAGCACGCAATTGCTCACGACCACGTCGACCGTGTCGGCCTCAACCGGCAGTGCCTCGATTTCTCCGAGCCGGAACTCGACGTTTGTGAAGCCGCGTTTCTCGGCATTGGCGCGGGCCTTGGCGATCATGGCCTCGGTCATGTCGACGCCGATGACGTGTCCGGCCTCGCCTACGATCGCGCGCGCGACGAAGGCATCGTTGCCGGCTCCCGAGCCGAGGTCGAGCACGGTCTGCCCTGGCGCGAGCCGCGCGATCTCGGTCGGCAGGCCGCAACCCAAACCATAGTCGGCCTCCGGCACATAGCCGGGCAGGTTGGCGTAGCTCGAGGCCAGGCTGCCGGGCGTGTCGCTGGGCCCACAGCCGTCGCCACCGCAGCAACTTGTGTCGGCTGTCGCCGTGGGCGAGCAGCAGCCCGCATTGCTGGGTTGCAGCACGATCTCGGCGTAGCGCTCGCGCACGGCCTGTTTGATTTCATCGGCTGAGGTCATGGGGATCTCCTGAGATTGATAGATGGATGTCGATGTATCGAGGCAAAAAAAGAGAGACCCGGCCTAGGATAGGGTCTGCTTGATTGCCTCGGTGCTCACTTCGTCTGGCGCGAATTTGACCATCAGCTGGCCGCAGCAGTTTGCGATCCGGTTTTGGTTGAGCGTGTAAAAGGTCTGTCGGCCTTCCACACGTATCTCCACCAGGCCGGCCTCGCGCAGGATGGCGAGGTGGTGCGACACGGTCGGCTGCGAGACCTGCATCTTCTCCGTGATGTCGGCGACCGAGATCCACTCGCAACAGCACAGCTTCATGATCTGCTGGCGGGTGGCGTCGGCGATGGCTTTGGCAAACAGGACAACGTCGTTGGCGGTCATAGGCGTGAATGGATTATATAGAAGATCGTCTATGAGTCAAGGGGCCGCTGCCTTTTGGTTAGAAACAGGCCCGGATTCTTTTGAATACCGATTTTGAGTAGCCATGTTTTTCCGAGAATCGCGGGTGGACCTGTCAGGTCGATGGTTAGAATCGGCTCCTGAGGCTGTTCTCAGATGGGTGGGATATACTCCCCTGCACGCGGAGCAGGCCCCATTCCAGGGGCCCGCTGTCATTCCATGATAGGTGCTATGACCGCAGAAACCGAAGCCCCAACCTCACCGGCCATGACCCTGGGCGAGCGCCTGCGCGGCTGGCTCCTGCCCCTCGTCTGGCTTCAGGCCCTGGTCGCGACCGTCGGCAGCCTGTATTTCAGCGAGGTGATGGGCTATGTCCCCTGCAACATGTGCTGGTATCAGCGCATCATGATGTACCCGCTGGTGGCGATCTTCACCGTAGCCCTGTTGCGGCGCGATGACATGGCCCGCCACTACGGCCTGCCGCTGGCCGTGTTCGGCCTGGCGATCGCGATCTTCCACAACCTGGTGTACTACGGCGTGATCGCCGAGGGCCAGATCGGGATCTGCCTCGCCAGCGTGCCGTGCACGACGCGCTGGTTCGAGTGGCTCGGCTTCATCAGCATCCCGCAGCTGTCGCTGATCGCCTTCACCGTGATCACACTCGGCCTGGCGTTCATGCGCCCGGCCTCCGTGTTCGAGGACGCAACCGACTGACCTAGAACTGCTCGCCGCGCTCGAGCCGCTTCTTCTGCGCCCAGGCGACCAGATCGCTGATCGGCGCGGTCGCCAGCCAGGCGTAGTGCTTGTCGGGATCCGGCTGCGGCTCGAGCAGGACTTTCTTCACCCCGCGCAGGGCCGGATTGGTCTCCACGCGCTGGATGGCGCGGTCACGCACGACGGTGTTGGCCATTGTGTCTCCTATGGATCTCGGGCGGTGGGCCGGCTCTCCTGCCTGCGCCCGAGGTCGTGTGTATTGTAAGGCGGAAGATCCATGTTGGCGTTCGTGGTCCAGGGCCTGACCCTGGGTTTTTCGGCCTGTGTCTCGCCCGGCCCCTTTCAGGCCTATCTGCTGAGCGTGGCCACCCGCATCGGCTGGCGCCGCGCGCTGCCGGTTGCCTTGACGCCGTTGCTCAGCGACGGCCCGGTGGTGACGCTTGTACTTGTGGCGCTGACCCAGCTGCCGGAGTGGTGGCTGGGCGGGCTGCGCCTGGCCGGCGGGTTGCTCTGCCTGTGGTTGGGCGCCGGCGCGCTCAAGATCTGGCGCTCCGGGGTCCCGGCTGCGACCGGCCCGGTCGAGAGCAACCTCTGGCGGGCCACCGCCGTCAACCTGTTCAGCCCCTCGCCCTGGGTGTTCTGGTCGACGATCGGCGGCCCGATCCTGCTCGAGGGTTGGCGGATGGCCCCGGCGCTGGCCCTTGGTTTTTTGGCCGGTTTCTACGCGATTTTGATCGGGGGCACGGCCGCCTTGATCGGCCTGTTCGCGGGCGCGGCGCGCTTCGGCGCGGGCGTCACGCGCGGCCTGAACGGGGTGGCCGGGTTGGCCCTGATCGCGTTTGGTTTATGGCAGATCGCGAACGCCGTAATGCCATGGATCGGGCTCAAATGGTAGAATGAATTATGAGGGCGTTTCGCCACGCAATCTTTGGCGGGCGCCCTATGTTGGGCCTTGCCACGGCACGGCGGCGGGCCGGAGGATACACCCATGACCACGGTAGAAGTCAACGGAACCGATCAGAAGGCGCAAGGCACGGTCGCGCTCAAGCGCGGCCTGGCGCAGATGCTCAAGGGCGGCGTCATCATGGACGTCGTTACGCCGGATCAGGCCAAGATCGCTGAGGAGGCCGGTGCGTGCGCCGTGATGGCGCTCGAGCGCGTCCCGGCCGACATCCGCGCCGACGGCGGCGTGGCGCGCATGAGCGACCCGGAGATGATCCTGGGCATCATGGAGGGCGTCTCGATCCCGGTGATGGCTAAATGCCGCATCGGGCACTTCGTCGAGGCGCAGGTGCTCGAGGCGCTCGGCATCGACTACATCGACGAGTCCGAAGTGCTCACGCCGGCCGATGAGGCCCACCACGTCAACAAGCACGATTTCAAGGTGCCGTTTGTGTGCGGCTGCCGCAACCTGGGCGAGGCGCTCCGGCGCGTGGGCGAGGGCGCGGCCATGATCCGCACCAAGGGCGAGGCCGGCACCGGCGACGTCGTCGAGGCCGTGCGCCACGCCCGTCAGGTGCTGGGCGACATCCGCCGCCTGCAGTCGCTGCCCGAGGAAGAGCTCTACACCTTTGCCAAGGAGATCGGCGCGCCGCTCGAATTGGTTAAGGAGACCCGCGAGCTCGGCCGCATGCCGGTCGTCAACTTCGCGGCCGGCGGCATCGCCACCCCGGCCGATGCGGCGCTGATGATGCAGCTCGGCGTCGACGGCGTGTTCGTGGGATCCGGCATCTTCAAGTCGGGCGACCCGCTCAAGCGCGCCAAGGCGATCGTCCAGGCGACCACGCACTTCCGCGACGCCAAGATCATCGCCGAGGTCAGCCGCAAGCTCGGCGAGCCCATGGTCGGGCGCACGGCGGCGTCGCTGCCCGAGAGCGAAAAGCTGGCCAAACGCGGCTGGTAAGCTTTTCACGTTTTTGCTCACGAACGGGGCGCCCCGCGGCGCCCCGTTGTGTTGTACAGGTCGATCATGCGTATCGGGGTCCTGGCTCTCCAAGGCGATTTCGCCGAACATGTGGTGATGCTGCGCCGCCTCGGCGTCGACGGCGTCGAGGTGCGTTTGCCCGAACACCTCGACGGACTGGCCGGTCTGATCATCCCCGGCGGCGAGTCGACCACCATCGGCAAGCTGGCCACGCGCTGGGGCCTGATGGAGCCGCTGCGCGACTTCGGGCGCTCGCAGCCGATCTGGGGCACCTGCGCGGGCGCGATCTTCCTCTCGAAGGACGCGCATCGCGATCAGCCGTTGCTCGGCCTGATGGATATCACGGTCGCGCGTAATGCCTTTGGCCGTCAGGTCGACAGCTTCGAGATCGGGCTGGAGGTAGCGGCGCTGGCGCAGCCAACGGCGCTCGCCGGCGCGGGCGACACGGCGCCGTTCCACGCGGTCTTCATCCGCGCGCCTTTGATCGAGACGGTCGGGCCGGGCGTCGAGGTGCTCGCCTCTCTGGCCGACGGCCGGATCGTAGCAGCGCGCCAGGGTCATCTTTTGGCGACGTCGTTTCATCCCGAACTGACCGGGGATCTGCGCTTTCATCAATACTTTCTGGGCCTGACCTGAGGGTGTGTCGTCGATCACGACGGAGTTGAACGCATGAGCACCGACCAGACTCTGATCCTGGGAGCCAGTGTTTGCATCGGCCTGATCTGGCTGGTCGCCGGCGTGGGGATCGCGGTGGCCGTCGTGCGAGGCTGGGCGCGCGTGCAACGCCTGTCCGGCGGCTCAGGGGTCTGGACTGTGGTGTGGTTGGTGCTGGGCGCTTGCCTGGCGACTTTCTGGCTGGGCTTTGTGGTCGTGTTGATCGCCGGCCTGCTCACCGCTTTCTTCGCGGCCGGCACCTGACGACCGGCCGGCCTGACCTTGCATGATCGGGCCGGCGTTGCTCGGATCGAAAAATCGTATGGCTGTCACAGAATTCACAGTTTACGACGTCGTCCCCGGCGATCGCCGCTCTCCCTGGCGCTGGGCCTGGAGCCATGCGTTGCGCAGTCCGTGGGTGCTGACGATGTTCATCGGCGGCGCCGCGCTCAATGCGGCGCTGGCCGCGACCCTGCCGGTGCTGATCGGGGCCGCCTACGCCGCCGTGGTCACAGCGACGCCGGACGCCGATGCGCTGTTGTGGGTCGGCGTCGTCATCGTCGTCACCCAGTGGGTGCGGTCGCTGTTCATGTTCGGCCGCAACTTCGGGGCCGAGCTGATCGGCCAACGGATCGAGCGTGATTCGCGCAGCGAGCTGTACGCCAGCCTGCTGGGCAAATCGATGACGTTTCACGGCCGGCACTCGGTCGGTGAGGTCATGGCCCGTGCCACAAACGACGTGCGCGAGCTCAACCTCATGTTCAACCCGGGCATCAATCTGGTGATCGGATCGACCGCCTTTCTGATCATGCCCGTGATCGTCTCACCGACGCTGCACCCGCAGCTGGTGATCGTGCCGGCCCTGTTCCTGGTCGGTTACTTCGTTTCGGTTTCGCTCTATCTGCGTGAGTTGGGCCCGATCACGGATCGGGTGCGCGAGACCTTTGGGCGCATGAACGCCCGCCTTGAGGAGGGCCTGGAGGGCGTCGAGACCGTCAAGGGCTTCGCGCGCGAGGCGGAGGAGGGGGCGGCCTTCTCGACCCGGGCCGGGGATTATCGGGACGCGTATGTCACGCAAGGTCGCGTCGAAGCGCGCTACATCCCGTTCTTGCTCTTTGGCCTGGTCCTGGCCTTCGGCTTCGGGCACTCGGTCTGGCTGCGCTCGATCGGCGCGATCGGCGCCGACACGGTCGTGGCGTACAACTACCTGCTCTTGCTGTTTGGCTTTCCGGTGTTCGTGTCGTTGATGTCGTTTTCGCAGATCGCTTCGGGCCTGGCAGGCGGGCGCCGGATTCTGACCTTGATCAATACCGAGACCGAGCTGGACGAGAACCCCGGCGGATTCGCGGGGGCCATGCAGGGCGGCGTCGCCTTCGAGGGCGTGAGCTTCGATTACGGCGCCGGCGTGGTGGGCCTGCTGCGCGACGTCAGTTTTGAAGTGGCGCCGGGCGAGACGGTGGCGGTCGTCGGCCAGACCGGCTCGGGCAAGAGCAGCCTGATCAAGCTCATCAACCGCACCTACGACGTCGACAGCGGCTGCGTGCGCATCGACGGTCGCGACGTGCGCGAGTGGAACCTCGAGTCGTTGCGCCAGCAGATCTCGATCATCGAGCAGGACATCTTTTTGTTCTCGCGCACGATCGCCGAGAACATCGCCTTCGGCAAGCCGGGCGCGACTCAGGCCGAGATCGAGGAGGCCGCGCGCTCGGCGCAGGCCCACGCTTTCATCTCGCAGTTCAAGGACGGCTACGCCACCATGGTCGGCGAACGCGGCGTGACGCTTTCGGGTGGCCAGCGCCAGCGGCTCGCCCTGGCGCGCGCCTTCTTGACCAACCCGCGCATCCTGGTGCTCGACGACTCGACCAGCGCGATCGACAGCGCCACCGAGGATGAGATCCAGAAAGCCATCTTCCGCGCGGCGGCCGGGCGCACGACCTTCATCATCACGCACCGGCTCTCGCAGATCCGCTGGGCCGACAAGATCCTGGTGCTCCGCCAGGGCCGGATCGCGGCGCTCGGCACCCACGAGCAGCTGATGGCATCGAGCGAGCCGTATCGGCGTATCTTCGCGCGCTATGCCTGACGTCGCCGGGCCTGCGGCCCGGTTGGCGGTTCTGGCTGTGGCTCAAATGTGGGCCGATTTGTCCGGCGTCGGTCGGATAATCCGTCAGGCGCGTGCGCCGCGTCAAGGCCGTGTCGCGCCGTGACGATATACTTCGAACGATCCCTTTCATCCATAACTGCCCCGTGGGAGGAAACCGCCATGAGTGTGTTTGATGTCGTTCGCACGGCGCTGGCGATCCGCCAGTTTCAGGACCGTCCGATCCCGGCCGAGATCGTCGAACAGATCATCGAGTCTGCCCGCCTGACGGGCAGCAGCCGAAATCTGCAGCCCTGGCACTTCGTCGTCGTGCAATCCGGCGCCACGTTGCGCGAAATGGGCGCGCTGGCAACCTCCGGGCCCTACATCGCCCAGGCGCCGTTGGCGGTCGTGGTTTTGATCGAGGAATCGTCCTTCGCCGTTTCGGATGCCAGCCGGGCCATCCAATCGATGGTGCTCACCGCCTGGGAAGCCGGGATCGGCTCCAACTGGGTGGGTTTTCTGGATTTTGGCGGTTTGGAAGACGTCAAGCCTTTGCTTGGAATACCCGACCGCCTGAAAGTCCTGGCGATCGTCCCGTTTGGCTACCCGGTAGCCGCTGTCGGTCAGGGAAAGAAGAAGCGCAAGCCGTCGCCTCAGGTGATCTCGTCTGAGCGCTTCGGGCAGCCCCTCGGACCCGTCGAGTGAAACGGTCTTAGGTCAAAGCTGCCGGGGGCTGGCACGAGTTGTCAGCGACCTTTTTGCCGCGGATTGCGCGGATTTGAACAACGGGAGCCCTGCCGGCAACAGTCCCGCTTCTTTCCGAGTAATCCGCGAAATCCGCGGCCAGAATCTGGGCCTGACAACTTGCCCGGGCACACCCCAAGGATGGGTGTCTGTGATGCCGGCTTGCATTAGGTACAATTACTGGATGCACCGGGCTCCGGTCTCCGGCGCAGGCAGTCTCGACCACCCCTGACCCGGGGGCCGGCTGGCGCAGGGTTCGCACACGATGATGCGGGCGGGGCCATGGGCTCCGTCGCGCAATCACCCAAGTCACTCCAGACCACGATCTCATGGGCTTTTTTGGCGGCCTCGCAGCCGAGGCATATGACCGTCAGTACTCCGACGCGCAGTTGCTGCGGCGGATGATCGACTATTTTGCACCGCATCGGAGTGGGTTGGCGATCGTCGCGGCCACGCTGCTGATCACGGCCGTGCTCGACACGGTGCCGTCGCTCGTGATCGCGAACGGCATCAGCGCGGCCGAAGGCGGCGCGCCGGTGACGCTGCTCCTCCTGATCGCCGGCGGGCTGCTGCTCAACAACGTCGTCTACTGGTGCACGAACTACGTGCGCCGCCGGGTGACGACGCGCTTGATCGGCGACGTGATCCGGGCGTTGCGCGAAGATGCCTTCCGCGCGGCCGTCGGTCACGACCTGTCGTTTTACGATCGGATCTCGACCGGACGGATCGTCAGTCGGATCACGTTCGACACGCAGGAGTTCGCGAACGTCACCATGCTGGTGGCCGACACGCTCAGCCAGTTGCTGGCCGTCGCGATTTTGAGCGTGGTCTTGATTCGGGCCGACCTCGGCCTGACGGGCATGCTCTGGTTGTCGACCGTGCCCGTGTTTGTGCTGGCCGGTGCCTTCCGCCGACTGGCGCGGCACGTCACACGCCAGGGGACGCGCGCGATGGCCAACGTTAACTCGTCGATCCAGGAGACGGTCTCGGGCATCGGCGTCGCCAAGAACTTCCGGCAGGAATCGCTGGTCTACGACGAGTTCCGCGAGACCAACGGCGAGTCGTATCGCATCAACGTGCGCCGCGGCCTGGTATTGGCGTCGGTCTTCCCGATCCTGCACCTGGTCTCGGGACTCGCGGCCGGCGTGCTGACGTACTACGGCGGTATGGCTGTGCTGGGCGGCGCGATCTCGGCCGGGACCTGGTACCTGTTCATTCAAAGTGTCGAACGCTTCTTCTTCCCTTTCCTGAACCTGGCCTCGTTCTGGCCGCAGGTGCAGGCCGGGCTCTCGGCCGCCGAGCGCGTCTTCGGCCTGATCGACACCGAGCCGGTCGTGCAGCAGACGGGCGCGCTCCGGCCGGAGCGCTTGAGCGGCGAAGTGGCGTTCGAGCAGGTCCGCTTCCAGTACTCGGACAAGGAAGTCGTGCTCCCTGACTTTTCGTTGCACATCCGCCCGGGCGAGACGCTGGCCCTGGTCGGGCATACCGGCGCAGGCAAGAGCTCGATCGGCCGGCTGATCGCCCGGTTCTACGAGTTCCAGGACGGGCAGATCCGGATCGATGGCCACGACATTCGCGAGCTGGACCTGCACGTCTATCGCCGCCATCTCGGCATCGTGTCGCAGGTGCCGTTCTTGTTCGAAGACACCCTGGCCAACAACATCCGCTACGGGCGCCCCGAACTGAGCGACGCCGAGATCGAAGCGCTCTGCCGCCAGGTCGGCCACGGCGAATGGCTCGACGGCCTGCCCGAGGGCATCCAGACCCATGTCGGGCAGCGCGGCGGGCGGCTCTCGCTCGGCCAACGTCAGCTGGTGGCGCTGATGCGCGTGCTGGCGCAGCGCCCGGCCATCTTCATCCTCGATGAAGCCACAGCCAGCATCGACCCGTTCACCGAGAGCCAGATCCAGGAAGCGCTGGACCTGATCCTCAAGCACAGCACCGCCATCGTCATCGCCCACCGGCTCTCGACCGTGCGCGCCGCCGATCGCATCATCGTGCTGCAGAAGGGCGCGATCCTCGAAGAGGGCAGCCACGACCAGCTGCTCACGCGCGGCGGTCACTATGCCGAGCTCTACAACACGTACTTCCGGCACCAATCGCTCGAGTTCATCGAGTCGGCGGCCGAGCTCAAAGGCCGCAAGTAAAGCGCCTCCGGTTGGCGTCATTCGGTAACCGAACGGTAACTCCGCCGTGGATCTGACGTGATCGGCGCCCCCTAGGCTGTGAGCAATTCGACCCGCGCTCACCGCCTCAGGGGGTTCCCATGCGCCCGACCGCCACTCAGCTTCGTCTTCCACACCTGCCCGCCCTCGATGGGATCCGGGCCCTCTCGGTGCTGGCCGTCTTTCTGTATCACACCCGTTTCCCGTGGGCGGCTGGCGGCTTCCTGGGCGTCGAGAGCTTCTTCGTCATCTCGGGCTTTCTGATTACATCGCTGCTCCTGCGCGAATGGCTGAGCGCCGGGCGGATCGACCTGCGCGCGTTCTGGCTGCGCCGGGCGCGCCGGTTGCTGCCGGCGGTCTGGGGGCTCCTGCTGGCGGCGCCGGTCCTGGCCGCGTTCTGGATGCCGGCTGCGCTGCCGCGTTTGGCCGAGGACACGCTTGCCGCGTTGGTGTACGCCACCAACTTGGTCTACATCGTGCGCCAGATCCCGTACTTCGAGCAGTTCGCGCAGCCGCCGCTGCTGCAACACCTGTGGTCGCTGGCCGTTGAAGAGCAGTTCTACGTCGTGTGGCCGTTGGTGATCGCGGCCGCGGTGCGCGGGCTGGGGATCGTGTCACAGGCGGAGGCTCGCCGCCTCGTCCCCGGCTTATTCCTGGTCGCCCTGGCCTCGACGGCCTGGATGGCCGTGACCTACGATCCGGCCGGTGACGCGAGCCGCGTGTACTTCGGAACCGACACCCGCGCGGCCGGTTTCCTGGTCGGCGCGCTGTTGGCCGCGGCCTGGCAACCGGGCACGGGCGAAGCGCCGGGGCGCCGCTGGCAGGATCTGGCCGGCTGGGGCGCGCTGGCCGCGTTGCTTGGCGCGTTCACGTTGGTCGATGAATTCAACCCGTGGTTGTATCGCGGGGGCTTCCTGGCGGTCGCCGCCCTGACCGCGCTCGTGATCCGCCTGGCTCTGGTCAACGGCACGCGCTTCGCCACGATCCTGAGCAGCCGGCCGTTGGCGTGGTTGGGCGCGCGCAGTTATGGTGTCTACCTCTGGCACTGGCCCGTGGTGGTGCTGTCGGGTCCGGCCCTGGCGACGATCCCGTGGGCGCTGGCCGTGGCCGCGCAGGCACTGGTGACCGTGATCCTGGCCGAGGGCAGCTATCGTTGGGTCGAGGCTCCCATCCGGTCGCAGGGGTTCACGGCCTGGGCGCGCGGCCTGAGCGCCGGATGGCGGACGATGCCCGCTCAGGCCCGGATCGCGTTCGGCGCCGTGGTCGTGGTGGCCCTGAGCTTTCCGATGCTGACGGCCTTCGATCGCGCGGCAACCGTCGAGCCCGCTCAAGCGGCCGTGAGTCGGTCGGCCACGCCGCCGGCAATGCCGACGCTCGAACCGACGGCCACAGCGAGCCCGGTTGCGACGCACGCGCCGTCGCTCGTGGCCGGCCCGACCATGGGCATGCCGGTCGAACACGATCTGGCGGTCAGCGCCTCGCCCACCAGGGCACAACCCACGCAGGTCCTGCCGACCCCAGTCGCCGAGCTGGCGTCTCCGACCGCTGCGGCGCCGACCCCAGTCGCCGAGCTGGCGTCTCCAACCGCTGCGGCGCCGGTCACGGTCGTGCAGCCCGAGCCGACCGTGACCCCGACCGAGCCCGCGGTCCTGCCGACTGAGGCGGCGCCCGTCATCGCGGCCCCGGCCGGGATCGCGATCACGCTGATCGGTGACTCGGTGATGCTGGGCGCCGAGCAAGCGCTGGCGAACCGGCTCGGCACGGACGTGTACATCGACGCGGTGGTCGGCCGGCGCATGGGGGACCTGTTCACGACGCTCGACGACCTGGCGGCGCGCGGCAAGCTGGCCCCGACCGTGGTCGTGCACCTCGGTTCCAACCAGCCCTACGAGGGCGCGGTGTTCGATGCGGTGATGGAATCGCTGACCGCCCACGGCGTGCAGCGCGTGATCTTCGTCAACGTGCGCCGCCCGGCGCGCTGGGTGGAAGGGATCAACTGGCGGATGGCGGAAGGCGTTGCCCGTTACCCGCAGGCACAGCTGGTCGACTGGTTTGCGGTCTCGAACCCGAATGACGACTGGTTCATCTCGGACGGCACCCACCTGACGGGCACCGGCATCGGCTGGTACGTGGAAGCGATCGCCGCGGTATTGGGCCGCTGAATTGCTGATTGCTGATTGGAGGCCAATCAGCAATCAGCAATTGCCCTGTCTACATTTCGGTAATGCTGTTTTTGGGTGGGGCCGTCGCGAGGAAGTCGACCGCGAAGCGCTCGAGGTACGCGTTGAGCAGGGTCTCGACCCGGTCGGCGTCGGGCGAGGACACGATCAGGCCGGCGTGGTGCTCTTTGTGCAGGCGAAAGACGATCTCGGCATCCGAATAGCCGCTCAGATCCGGCCACTGCTGGCGCGCCAGGCAGACCAGGACGCCGGCAGCGTGGTCGCGCGAGGCCGGGGCGGCGTAGCTCCGGCCGGTGATGAAGGCCTCTTCGATCCGGGCCCACTCGGCCCACAGGTTGACGCCGCTGGCGTGCTCGACCATCTCGGCGATGTTGGCGCCGCCCACCCGGGCCGCACATTCAAGGAAGTACAGCTCCCCATCGGCGTGACCGCGGATGAACTCGGCGTGGTTGGCGCCGTGGCCCATGCCCAGGGCCTTGAGCGTGCGTTTGTTGATCTCCAACAAACCCTGAGCCAGGGCCGAGTTGCGATCGAGCGTGCGTGAGCCGAAGACGCCGCCCTCGTGGTAGACGTTCATTGGCGGCCGGGCATAGACGCTTGGGTAGGCAAAGACCGGAACGCCGTCGTTGACAAGCGAGTCGACGTGGAAGACGTCGCCGGGCACAAATTGCTCGAGCACAAAGTAGGACTGCGTATCGCCGAGCTGATCGAGCGCCCGCCAGAGCTGCTCGGATTCGTGCAGTTTGCGGATGCCCATGGCGCTGGCTTCGGAACGCGGCTTGAGCACCCACGGCGAAGGCACGCGCGCCATGAAGTCGCGCAGTTCGTCATAGTTGGTCACGCGGGTGTATTCCGGGACGCGCACCCCGGCTTCCCGGGCGAGCTCGCGCATCGTGAGCTTGTCTCGGAAAGCGCGCGCGGCTGTCTCTCCCATGCCGGGCAGGCGCAGGTGGGCGCGCAGCAGCCCGGCCGTTTCGACGTCGAAATCATCGAGCGCCACAAGCGTGTCGATCTTGCGCCCGCGCATCATCCACGCGATGGTGTAGAGCACGTCCGGCATCTTTTGCAGCGACGGCAGGACGAAGATCTCGTCGATGGCCTCGCGCGGCCACGGATCGTCCCGATGCTTCTCGGGCACCAACAGCAGCACGTAGTGGCCCATCGCCTTGACGGACTTCATGAAGTCCACACCCTTGAAATAACTTGCCATGCACAAGAACGTGAGTTTGTCGCCCATGGGCATTCGACCTCCGGTGGATGGATCTGAGAAGAGGGGGTGTTTCGCGGCGCGGGGCGAAGCCCCCC
>JAEURK010000343.1 GCA_016789175.1 Anaerolineales bacterium | reverse complement strand
GCGGGCGACAGTTCACGTGTCACCGCGGGTTCAGCGCCGGATCTGGGGCGACCGTTTCCGGGCCTCTGGCGACCGCTTACCGGCCCCACAAAGCATTCAGGTTAGGTCTTTTGGGTTATTTGGACGGCTTCAGAATATCTGCTTCCATAGGGAAGCTATAGTGACACCCATCACTCCTGGGCATGACGATTCGCTCGATTCCAATCCTCTGGTCCAACCAGGCTCTTCCAGAGCCTGGCCCGAAGATGCCCATTGGCGTATGGCTGCGAGCCGGGGGTGTATCGCGGGGGGGGGGTGCCCTACCTGTGCCCTTTGTCCCGAACTTTCGCTGGCAATCACCCATTGGCAGGCAGAGTCAAACCGGACGATAATAGAAGAGACGTGGGCACCTTCAGAAAAACACCCGATCGCGGTGACGTCGATGCACCGTCTCCCGAGTCGATCGATCGCGACTCCGATGAGCCCGTCTACGCCCAGCTGGTGCGGATCATCCGACGTCAGGTGGCTGACGGCGTCCTGCGCCCTGGCGATCAACTCCCCTCCGAGGCCCAATTGTGCCGCCGCTACGGCGTCAGCCCGATGACCGTGCGCCGGGTGGTCAACATTCTTTCGGATCAGGGCATCGTCGTCGGCGAACAGGGCCGAGGCACGTTCATCCGCCCGGTCGAGCTTGGCGACGCTAGTTTTCAGCTTCAGCGATTGCAGGACCTGGTCGGCGGCGATCAACCAGCCAGTGTGCGACTGCTGCAGGCCACGATCGTCGGCGCCGACCGGAAAACGGCCGAGAAGTTGGGGTGTGTGCCCGGCCAACGCCTCATCTATATGCGACGCCTGATCGAGGCCGAGGCCGGGCCGGTGTGCTATCACGTCGAGTACCTGGTCTACGACCCCGCCCGCCCGGTCGTGGAGGCCGAGATCGCAACGACGTCGCTGCAAGGGCTGTTTGGCGGCCCCGGCCAGCCCTTGATCAAGCACGGCGAGCTGAGCATCGAGGCCGTGCTGCTTGGCGACGACGAGGCGCGCCTGCTCCAGGCGCCTCCGCCGGCCGCCGGGCTGCGGATCGAGCATCTTTTCTTCGCTTACGATGAGCGCCCCATGAGCTGGGGTTGGTTCCTTTGTCGTGGCGATCGGCTGCGCTTCGGCAGTCGGGTCGGGATCAGCCAGGAGCACCTGGCGCCGGAGGGTAAGAGCGTCGATGAGCCCTGAACACGCGATGCCGGAACTGGTGACGGCCATCACGGAACTGGACGAACAAGGCGCGCTCTCTCTGGTGCAATCCAGGCTCGAGGCCGGCGACGACCCGTTCGCCATCATGGCCGCCTGCGAAGCCGGGATGCGCAAAGTCGGCGAGCGCTACGAGGAACGGCTGTATTACCTCTCGGGCCTGATCATGGCCGGCGAGATCTTCCGCGAGGTCGTCGAGATGCTCCGCCCTGCCCTCGAACAGCGCCCGTCGTCGCCGAGCGCCGGGCGCATCCTGCTCGGCACGGTGCAGGGCGACATCCACGATATCGGCAAGAACATGCTGGGGATGCTGCTGACCACCCACGGTTTCAACGTCACCGACCTCGGCGTCGACGTGCCGCCGGAGATCTTCGTCGCCCGCGCAATCGCCGAGCAACCCGATGTGGTCTGTCTGTCATGCCTGATCAGCTCGGCCTACGAATCAATGCGGATCACGGTCGAGCAGCTCAAGGAAAAGCGCACAGCCGCGCGGATGCATCTGCCGATCCTGATCGGCGGCGGCATGATCGACGCGCATCTGGTTCGCTACATCGGCGCCGATCATTGGGCCGTCGATGCGATGGACGGGGTTCGGCTTTGCCATCGGCTGGTCGCCGAGCGCGCCCTGCGCTCACAGCTCTGACGGCGACGACGACACAAGTCGCAACAAGCCAGGCCGGGGCGTTGCCCCGGCCTGGCTTGTTATTCTCGATCTACCCGCGCTCAGCCGGCGGGCTCAAGGCGAACCCCGACGGCCGCCGACTCGATGCTGCCCCGCCAGGCGGTTCGGCCATCGGCCGGATCGGTCTCGGCGCGATAGACGGCCGCTATCGCGTAGTCGCCGGCCTTCCGCAACGCAAAGAGCCGGTGCAGCTCCACGGTGCGCGTGGCCGACTCGCCCGGCCCGAGCAGTTGAAAATGCTGTGGTTGGGGCGCGCCGACGTTGACCTTGACCGCCAGCGGCAGCGCCTCTCCATCCGGGCCCGTGACGTTGAACGATACATCGCGGAAGCCGGCCGGCGCGCCGGCCCGGTTGACAACCAGGCGGGTATTGACCAGCACTGCGGCCTCGCTGTCGTTGCGCAGCGTAAGGGTCGCCATCAGCGCATCGTTGACGCGCGCAATCTGAGTGTTGAGGGTGAGCACCAGTTCCATGGCTATTGGCCTCTCTGCTACGGCAGCGTGTAATCGCCCTTGTCGACGCGTTTCTTAACCGTGTCGCTCAACGCATCGTAGTGTGCCTGTCGGCGGCTTTGCAGTTCGGCGATCTCGGTCGTCGAAAGACCGTTCTGCCTGGCGTTGGCGAGTTCCCAGTCGTAGCACTCGACCTCATTCAGGGCCGTGCCCTCATCGTCAGTATACCAACGGCCCTCAGCTGCCTGCGTGGCGTGCAGGCCTTCGTGGCCCACGCTGGACGCCAACCAGCCGGGTGAGCTGAAGGCCGCGTCGCCGATCGTGACGCTGCCATCCGGGCTGGTTGCACCTTCGCCGGAAGTCGACGAGTCGTATTGCGGCGTGCCCTTGACGTCCTTCAAGCCGAGACCATACTGCTTGATGGCCTCGTCGATCGCGCCCTGTTTGTCGCCGGCGTCGATCTTATCCTGCACCGGCTTGAGCCGCGGATCGACGCCCGGAGTGCCTCCGCCAGAGCCACCGCCCCCGGCAGTCCCACCGCCGCTGCTGCCACCGCCCGAGGCACCGCCCCCGGCGCTTCCGCCGCCGGCACTTCCGCCGCCGGCACTTCCGCCGCCGGCACCCCCGCCGGCCGCATTCTGCCCATTGAGGACCCGGGCGGCGTCGGCCTCAGCCTGCTGGATGCGCGTGCGGAGCGCACGCGCCACAGTTGCGGCCCGGTCCATCGCCCGGATGAGGCGCTTGATCGTCGGCAGGACATCGCCGTTCATTTCGCCATAGAACGCGGTGGCCGCCCGGCCAACCCAATCGCCGCCCTGCAACGTGTCGAGCCGACCCTGCAATTCAGCCAGCATCTTCTGCAGGGCGGCCTGCTCCTGGGCAAACATCTGGCCGGCCTTGTCGAGCTCATCGTAGTTGGCGCGTATTCGTGGAGCGGACATCACTACGCCTTTCTGCTCTGCGAGCGACGCGGGCCGTGGATCCGCTGAATCAAGCGGATCTACTGGGTGCGACGGATACGGACGTGTCGTGAGGGCAGCCTAGCGTCGATTCCGTCCCGCTGTCATGGGGCGTCGTCCCGGCTGACCGGGACGAATCGCCCGCCTGAACCGGGCGATGTTGACTTAACGGCACCGGCACCGGATTTTGGCGTCAGACGCCGGTGACGGCGGTCAGGGACGAGGAACCGGCAGGCCGCTTGGGACGCGGGCGGGCGTGACGTTTTGCGGGTCAGCCGCCGATGGATCGGTCAGAGCCTGCAGAAACGCCACAAGCGCCTGCCTATCGGATTCGCTCAACACGCGCGGAGACGCGACCAGCGGATCCAGGGTCTTGAGCACGGCCCGCGCACGCAGGATGCCGGAGGCACGCGACTCGTCAGTCCACACCTGTCCGCGCAACTCGGGTGCCAGTTGTGTCGCATCGTAGTTGCGCAGCGAGGCTACCGGGTCAAGGTGATGGGCGATCACGGCCTCGAGGGTGGCGTAGGCGCCGTTATGCATCCAGGGTCCGGTCAGGGCGACGTTACGCAGCGGCGGGGTCCGAAAGGCGAACATGTCGGCCGGCAGACCCGTCACGAGCGCCCGCCCGGGGTCAAGTGGCTGCAGTGCCCCCTTGCCGGGTCCGATCTGGGGAACGCCCAGGTTGTGATACCGCTGATCAGAGAGCAGCGAGCCGGAGTGGCAGGCCGAGCAGCCGGCCGATCCGTAGAACACGAGCGCACCTCGGCGGGCCTGATCCGACAAGGCCGAGTCGTCGCCGGCGAGATATCGGTCCCAGGGGCTGGCGGGGTGATTGCCGGCCTGGATCTCAAACGCGGCCAGGGCGTTGGCCACATGCGCGATCCCGATCCCATCGGACGCGACCTCCGGGAAGGCGGACGAGAACAGAGGCTCATAGTCGGGGATGCGTCGCAACCGCGCCACCACACCCTCCCAGATCGCGTCGAAGTCCTCATCCGGAATCTCGGCCAGCTCGTTGGGCGCGCCGAGCACGTCGAGATCGCCCGTCAGCCCGCGCATCTCGTCGCGGGACGTCAACGGGAAGAGGGCCTGGGCGGCCAGGATGTTGTCGAGCCCGGCGGGCAGATACGCGTCGGCCGGCGACATGTAGCCCGGCTCAGGCGCGCCCCAGACCCGACCATCCCAGAACACTGAGATCCAGGCATCCGCGCCACGGAACAAGACGTCCGGGGCGTTGCGCGGCACGCGATTGCGCGCCGGATCGGCCTGGCGGGCCGGGCCCAGCCCGCGGCCGCCGGTGCCGATGGGCAGCGCGAGCCCGTCGCCGGTGGCGTATGCCGGAAGATGGCAGGTCGCGCAGGCGACGTCGCGATTGCCGCTGAGCTCAGGGTCAAAAAACAGGGCTCGACCCAGGGCGACCTGGTGTGGATCGGGGTCCGGGGCCGGCTGGTACGCAGTCACGCCCTGTGCCAGCAAAGCGGCGCGGAGCTGTCGGTGCTCGCCGACCGAGGCTGGTTGTGAAGCACAAGCGCCCAGGACCAGACCGGCCGTCAAACCAGACAAGATAATCGAAGAGAGGCGGAAGTGTTCCGAAGTCATGGCAGTGGAGCGACCTCGCCCGCCAACACGTGAAGCCAGCGGCGCAGGCCGGCGTCGGTTGAGGGGGCCAGTGACGGATCGATCAATCCGAAGACGGGGAATCGCTGTTGCGCCTCGGGGATCAGGTCCGGCCTGACCACCACGACTCCCAGGCGAAAGGTTCGACTGCTCAAGGCGGGGAAGGCCGAACGCCAGCCCTGACCGCGTTGGAACTCGAGCGGCCCGAGTTCATCGATCATGAACAGGTCACAGGGCAGGCTGTGGTCGATTTGGGCATTGCCCCACTCCAGGCCGGCCCGATCGAAATACCATTGCCGTCCGACCGGAAAATCAAACCTGGGATCCGGCGCATTCGCGGCCAGGCGCCGGGTCGCGCCACCGCGCAGGGCAAGTACGTCGATACCGGTTTTGGCGCCTTCGTCGAAGACGGCAGGCGTGAGCAACCCGGCGACATCCCAGCCCAAAGCCTGGGCCGTCGCGGCCAGGCGCCGGCACAACGTCGTCTTGCCGGCGCCGGATGGCGCACTGAGAATCCAAAGCCGCGACTCAGAGGTAACCACGACAGGTCGTGCCTTTCAGGAGTGGCGTGTGATATCGCAGGTCGGAATCGGTCCAACGTGGCAGCCATGATAACACCGCGGGTCCGACCCGCATCACTGGCCGGTGCTTTCGTGCAGCGCAATCGCACCATATCGGGCCCCGGTGTCTCTTGCCACGGATTGCGCGAATAACGCGGATTGTGGGAACGCACAACCCATCTGCGCAATCCGCGGCAAAAACCACTGATAGGTCATGCCTACCCACGGGCTAGCGCCAGGGCAATCGCGTCCATCCGTGGACGTCGGACAATTGCTCAGCCGGCAGAACAGGGTGAAGAATGGGGAGCTTACCCAACCGGGTCCGGGCTTCGGCAGGCCGGCCGTCAGTGAGTGATCATGCGTGGATCTGGGCTGACCGGAACCAACACATTGGCCAGGTCACCAGTCGCCTGACAGGACTGACACAGCAGAACCTCCAGCTCGATCACAAGCCCGGGCGCCGTCTCGCAGTTGCGCGCTTTGGCCGATCCGCCGGCCGAGAGCACGAGTGAGCCAACCATCGCAAGGCCCAATCCCAGCCCTTCCACCTGCCCGGTCATCAGCTTCTCGCCCTGGTAGTACGGCCGCCAGATGCGCGCGAGCTCTTCGGGCGGAAGCGAGCGGCCGTCGTCGGACACCGTCAAGTGTGCCCGTCCGTTACCGGCCGGGCTGACCGCAACCTTCACGGTCGGACGCTGCTCGGGATGGAACTTGCGAGCGTTGATCAGGAGCTCAGACAGGATGACTTGCACGGCTGTCTCGGTCAGCTTTAGCCGTTGCAGCATCAGTTCGGGCGCGATCGTGGCCGTCGCCGCGACACCGGCTTCCAGGGCCAGGGCGGCGACCAGCTCGGCGAGTCGCGCGATCGCAAACGGCTGACCGCCGCTGGCCAGCGAGGGTGCATTCACAAAATCAAGCACGGCGTTCACGGCAGCCTTGAGGCCGGTCAGGCTACGCTGGGCGAGCTCGCCCATCTCGGCGAGGTCGTTGACGCCGCTCTCGCGCGCCATGTCGATCAATAGCTCGAGGCTGGTGCCAAGCCCGGCCAGAGGGGTTCGCAGCTTGTGAGTCACCAGGGTATTGAACGACCAGGTGCCGTGCTGCAACTCGATCTGGTCGGTGACATTGCGCAAGTGGATAAAACGGCTGCCGGCCGACTCGATGGGGGCATCGAACTCGGACCATTCCAGCCAGAGCTTGCGCTGCGACTCCGTCTCGGGCCGAACGAGAAGCGAACGACCATCCTGCGGCGACACGTGCTGATAACGCACAGCCACCAGGGCGGCGAAATCCCCGCCCGGCCCGTCGCTTTCGGTGCGCTCGAGCCACAGATTGGCGCGTGGATTGGCGTAGAGGATCTGGCCGGCTGCGTCCAGGAGCACGTAGCCGTCATTGCTGTGATCAGCCATCCAACTCAGGCGCGCGCGTTCGCCCATCAACCGGCGATAGCGATTGAGACGCAACAGCGTTTGCACTCGGGTTCGTAGCTCGACCCGATCGACGGGCTTGGCGATGAAGTCGTCGGCGCCGGCCTCAATCCCGGCCAACCGCGAATCGCGATCGTCGAGGGCTGTGATCATGATGATCGGCACCTCGGCCAGGTCGGGCTCACCGCGCACGCGCCGACAGACCTCGTATCCGTCGAGGTCGGGCATCATCACATCCAGGAGGATGATGTCCGGCTTGGTGTCGTAGGCTGCCTGTAAGCCGGCCCGACCGTCGGCGGCCTGAACGATCTCGGCGCCGAGCGGCGCCAGGATTGCGGTCAGCGTGCGGCGATTGTTGGCCTCATCGTCCACGATCAAAATGCGATTGGCTGGCATAGTGTCTTCTATCCCCATCGACCCGAGGCTACCCGACGGCGACCTGAAGCAATCGAACGACGTTGGCTTCCAGTTCACGCAAGGCCACAGGCTTGGTGACGTACAGATCCATGCCGGCCTGCAGGCAACGGTCGGCATCGCCGGTCAACGCCAGCGCGGTCAGCGCCACGATCGGCGTGCGGGTCAGGCCGCGCTCGCGCTCGATCGTGCGCCAGGCGCGGGTGGCCTCAAGGCCGTCGAGCTCGGGCATCTGGACGTCCATGAGCACCAGATCCGGGCGCCCACCGTCGGCGCGCTCGAGCGCCTCGCGCCCGTTATGGGCCACGATGACCCGATATCCGCGCGCAGAAAAATAAGTACTGAGCAGGTCGGTGTTCTGATCGTTGTCGTCGACTACCAGCAACAGATGCGACATCGACGTCACCGGCGGGATCGCTGCCACCGAGAGCACCTGGTCGACGATCGGCTCCTCCTCGAATTCCGGCTCGACGCCGGGATGCCACGGCAGTCGGATCGTGAAGCGGCTGCCCTGCCCGGGTTGGCTTTCGACGGATACGCCCCCGCCGTGCATCTCGGACATACGCGAAACCAGAGAGAGACCGAGGCCGGTTCCTTCGTACTGGCGCGACAGCTTGCTATCCAGCTGGGTGAACGGCTGAAACAGACGCGCCAGGTCTTCGGGCGCGATTCCGATGCCGGTATCCCAGACGACGAAGCGCATCTGTTCGCCGGCCGCGTCGGGTTCGAGGGTCAAGCCCACCGTCCCGCCATCCGTCGTGAACTTGACGGCGTTGCTCAGCAGGTTGACCAGCATCTGTTTGAGCCGACGCGGATCCGCGCGCACGGCGCCGGTGTCCTCGGGCAAGACGACTTCGACCCGCAGCGCCTTACGCGCGGCCGCCGGCCGGATCATACGCAGGCTCGCCTGACAGATCGCCACCGGGTCGACCGTATCGGGGTGGATCTGGAAGCGGCCGGCCTCGATCTTCGATAGGTCGAGGATGTCATTGATCAGCGCCAGCAGGTGGCGCCCGCTCTCGGCGATGTTGCCCAGGGCCTGTCGCTGATCATCCGAGACGTCGCCGAAGATCCCTTCCGCGATCGACTCGGCCATCCCAAGGACGGTGTTGAGCGGCGTGCGGAGCTCATGGCTCATGTTGGCCAGGAATTCGTCTTTCAGGCGGGCGGCGCGGGCCAGGGCGGCGTTGGCGGTGCTGAGGTCCGCCGTGCGCTCATCGACACGTTGGGCCAGTAGCGCGCGCTCCTCCTCGAGGGCCAGGTTGGCCGTGGCCAACTCGACTGTGCGCTCCTTTACCCGTCGCTCGAGCTCGAAGTTGAGCTTCTGCATCCGATCCTCGACCTGTTTGCGCTCGGTCAGGTCGGTGATCACCGAGATCGCGCCGTTCACGGCGCCGTCGCGCCAGCGGGGTGTGCTCGTCAGCAGGGTATGCACGGGCATGCCATCCGGCCGGACATGGCGGACTTCACTGGTCGCGACTTCACCGCGCAGGCGCCGGGCCCGGATCTGAGCCAGGATGGGCAGATCGTCGGCGGCGATGACTTCGGTCGGCGAAAGGCCGATCAGCGAATCCGCCTCTCGTCCGGTGATCTGAGCGAATGCCGGATTGACGTAGATATAGCGATTGCCGGCGTCCGTGATCGTCAGGCCCTGCCCCATCGTGCGCATGACGTGCATGGCGAAGTCCCGCTCGTCGCGCAGATCGGCCTCGGCCTTGCGCCGCTCGGTCACGTCGGTGGTATAGACGTTGACGTAGCCGTCCACCCGAAACGGCACGAAGCTGCATTCAAAGATCCGATCGGAGACGCGGTACTCGCGCAGTTGCGGGGCGCCTTCCGACAGAGCCTGGGCCACATCGTTCTGCCAGGCGGCCAGCAACTCCTCCGGGTCCCCTGCCTGTTCAGCCATTTGGCGCAGCAGGGTTGTGCCGGCCGGGTTGCTGTAGATCACGTTGCCGTCGGCGCCGATACGCAGGATCGGTGTGGGGCTTTGCTCGGGGAAGCGCGCCAACTCCAGCATCGCCACCCGGGTCTGTTGCCATTCGCGATGCGTCAGCTGAAAGCCCTCCAGCAAACGATTGACCGCGCTGGCCAGAGTCGACAACTCATCGTGGCCCTTGACCTCGACGGGAACGGCCAGAGTACCTTGCGCGGCCGCCACCTGGACCTGATCGCGCAAACGTCGCAATCGGTTGAAGAGCAAGACCCGAATCACCAGGAGGTAGAAGAGGCCGCCCGCAGCGCTGGAGCCGATCACGATCAACCCGATCGTGAGCATCGCACCGCCGAAGATCTGATCGAGCAAACGAGACTCGCGCAACTCGAGCATGGCGATCGGCTCGCCGTGAATATCCGGTATGGTCGTAAAGGCCGCCATCGACGTCGGGTCGAACTGAACCGAGGTCAGTTGACCGCCCTGAAGTTCCTCCCAGGCGCCCTGTTCGATCACGTCCAGGGCTTCGCCTGACCAGTGGTGAAGATGGATCTCGGTGCCAAACAACTCGGCCAGGCCTGCCAGGTCATCCTCATCGGCGAAGGCGCCGAACACGATGAACCCGGCGATCGGCCCCGTCTGGTCCGAACGCAAGACCGGGCACAGCGCCACCCGTGCGATGTCGGCGCCCAGTCGAACGAAACCGGATGCGCACATCGGCTGGGCCGTGGAGGTCGCGTCTACCGTGAGCCAGCCGGCCGATCGCAGGTGCTCGATCAACCCGTCGGGGGGACGGATCGGCTCGCCGGTGTCGTTGTCATAGGCCTGGCTGAGCAGCACTTCACCATCAGACGAGAAGATCTGGATGAAATCGGCGTGCGCAGATAGAAACGTGTTGGGTGTGATCTCCTCCCAGGCGTCGTTGCGCTGACGCTCCTGGGAGAATTCGTAAGTCAGGTCCCAGGTGGCATAATCGCGGACGCGATCCGTCAGACCCTCTTGCTGATAAATGAGGATCGCCAGCAGGCGCGTCATCTCGCGCGTCGCGGTCTGGATCTCGGCCTCGTGCAGGTCGATCTCGCGTTGACGCGCCAGAAGCGCGAACACGCCTAACCCGAAGGCCAGCATGCCCGCAACCAGCGTCAGAAAGAGCTTGCGAAAGATCGTCACTGTCGGCCGTCCAGTCGACCCTACGCCGCATCAGGCTCGGACGCGGCGGTTGGACACTGCGGCCACGTGCACCTGAGTAGAACGGGCCGGCCCGATCGCGGGCAGCGGGTCCTCACCCAGCTTGAACCGTCCGACAAGCGCCTTCAGCTCAATGGCCATCCCGGCCAGGTGCTGGGCCGACGCCGACACCTCCTCCACCTGCGCCGTCATCTCCTCCGCCGACGCCGATACCTCCTCCACCGCCGCCGAGTTCTCCTCGCTCAC
>JAEURK010000279.1 GCA_016789175.1 Anaerolineales bacterium | reverse complement strand
GGCGAAGCCTGACCGCCCTCACGTTCGACCGCCGACGAGAAAGAGCGCGGGCGTGGTGCACCCAGCCCGCGCTCTTTCTCGTCGAAGACCTTACGCCGCAGCGTCGCTGGAGCGTTTGCGCTTGACTAACGGATGCCGTTTGGACCTAAAGGAGTTCACGAGCGGCTCCCAGGCATCATGCTCGCGCCCGGCGCGCAGCTCGAAGTAGTAGTCGCGCGAAAAGTCACCCTGCTGTTCAAAGTTGAAGTGCTCGATGTCCTGCCCGCGGGTGCAGGCCTCGCGCACCGCCTTGGCCTTGGTGGCATGATTACCCTGATAGTTGTAGCAGGACATGCCCAGCTTGATCTGAACCCCAAGCGTCTCGACCAGATAGCGCCATCCGACCCGTTGAAACTGCCAGGTATGGGTGAGCTCATGCATCAGCCACCCGATATCCATCAGGTCGCCGCCGTCGACGACGGCCGGCTCGGTCCGCAACACACGCGGGAACATGACGTGATTGCCGAGCGTGATGCCATTGTCCCAGGTGCGCTTCTTTCCCTGCAACGCCGCCCCGATGTCGGCCACAAAGTTGGGAAAGTAGTTGCGCTCGACCACGCGCACCTGGGTGTAGTCGAGCCCGTCGCCGAAGACGCGGCGCGCTTCCTGGATTTCGAAGTCGGAGAGGTGTCGGGTCGTCATGGGCGAGAGGATATCACGCCAAAGGGGTTTCGTGGGGAAGGTCGCCGAGCCGATGTGCACGGGCCCATTGTCAGTCTGGTGCAAGCGCGACCCAACAACAAGGCCGATACCTTTGGCCACGGATTTCGCGAATTGTCGTAACGATTCAGCCCTGTTGGGCGCAGACTGGCAAAAATAGTGAGGGTGCGCGGGTCGGGGCTCCGCCCCGACCCGCGCACCCCCTGTTTTTGCCCAAAATCCTGCTGGCTGAGCAGTCACGAATGGGCACGAATGCTGGTCAAGGCGTGTGCTGGGCGAGTTGTCAGGCGCTGTATATATGAGTAGCCGCGAGGCCGATGCCGGTAGGGCGCCGGTTGGTCAATTCCGCAAAATCTGCGTCCTCCGCGGCAAAAGGCGACTGACGGGTCGCGCTTGAACCCGCCGGATCGGGCGCGCTCAGGCCTCGTCGTCGCTGCCGACCAGGTGCGCCCAGTCGCCGCTGAGGCCGTCGGCGGTCACGCCGTAGTAGACGCGCACGCCGGCCGAGGTCCGTTGGGCCATGTCGTACCGCTGCACGCCGCCGCGGACGTGCTTCTTGAGCAGTGCGATGTCGCCCTGCCAGTTGATCCGGTTGACATCGATCTTGCCCGACTCGTGCTCGGTCAGGGCGTAGTGCCAGAGCTTGCGCGCCGACTGCAGGGTGACGTTCTTGACCAGGTTGCCGTTACGCAGGTCGCGCATAGTGTGGAAGCGCTGGCCCTCGCGCTCGAGGGTTTCGACGATCTCGACCCCGGTCCGCGGCGCGTTCAGGCTTTTGTGGCCGTTCGTCCCGGCCGGGGCGGCCGCTGCGTTCGGGTTGCTGGCCGCCTCGGGATGCGCCGGCTGGGCCGGGGCCACGGTCGGCGATTGTGGTTGCGCGACCGGCGTCACAGGCGGCGCGACCGGGGGTCGCCCGGGCGAACGCAGCACGAGCTGCACGATCTCATCACGCACCGCCAATGACGTCTCCGACTCATCCCGGACGTAGATCTTGTTGTCGTCGATCGCATAGGGCGCTTCTTCGCCCCGCGGCACGAGCACGCGCACGACGGTCTTGCCCCGGCTCTCGAGCGTATCGAGTGCGCAATCGAGGTGTGGCGTGATCATGCGCTCGATGGCCTTGGCCAGATCGGCCATCGTCAACTGCGGGTTGGGCACGCCCACCGGCGGTTGCTTGGGATCGGGCCCGATGCCGACGTAGATGGTGCCGCCGTTCGTGTTGGCGAAAGCGCACACGTCCGAGACCACCAGGTACTGCTTGCCACCGCGCGCCTGAGCGCTTTCGTGGAAGCTCTGGACGATGTTGGCGCCCTCTTCGCGGGCCTGCTGGATGTAATCGAACTCCTTCTCGGAGGTCGTGCTGTGCGGCCGGGTCCGGGCGAAGTCGTTGCCCGCCAGCAATTCCGCCAGCGACTCAAACGAGACCTCGTCGATCAGGATCTCCGTGGCGCGGTCACCGACACCCAGGTTTTTGGCATTCGTGGCGTCGCGGCGCAGACGGTGCGCGTCCGAGCCCTGGATGCAGTGCATCCGGCGCGGGTATTCCGGCTTGGAACCGTTGAAGAAGCTCGACATGCTTCCGCGCCGGCCCTTTTGATCGAGGTCGGTCACCTCGAGCGCCGCCAGAGTTGGGTCCTGCGTGTACGCGATCCGGGTTTGCCCGCCGAAGCCGAGGCCGCGCATGGCGACTCCGTTCGACGAATTGGCGTGGGCAGCGATCGCGATGCCCCCGGCGTCACGGATCAGTCGGTAGGCGGTCAGCACATCCGACGTGGCGCCGACGTTGGCCGAACCCAGGTCGATCTGGTCGCGCGGCACGTTGAGCGTCAGCAACAGGTGCTCGAGCTCCCGGCCCGGCGTGTCGGGCGAGAAGATCCCGAGGATGTGAAAGCCGAGCGTCGCCGTAAACTCGAAGCCCGGCAACACCAGGATCTTCTGGGTCAGGCGCCGGTATTCGTTGAGGCGGCGCTGCTCCTCGGGCAGGATGCGGCCCAAGCGCTCGAGGAACTCAAGCTCGCGGATCTCATCTTTCATCCGCCGGATCCCGGCCACGGTGTTGTGGTCGGTAAAGGCGATGATATCCAATCCACGCGCCTCGGCGCGCTGCAGGATATCGAGATAGGAGGCTTTCGGCTCCTGATAATCGGCGGAGGCCGGGGTGTGGAGGTGAAGGTCCATGACGCGCCAGGTGCGGTTCGAGGCGCGTTTACTTTGTCTGGCCATAGATCGTTAGCTTGGGCCGGCGCCCTGCAGGCGCGCGGTCAAATACTGCCTAAGCGCTCTTCGGAAGATTGGCGTTGATGATTTCGATCAGCTGATCGGGCGGGAACGGCTTGAGGATGAACCCTGAAGCGCCGGCCGCCATGCACTGGTCCTCAAGGTCCATGCCCGAGGCCATGATGACCGGGAGGTTTTCCATGCCGTAGGTACCCCGGATATCGCGCAACACATCCAACCCGTAGCGATCATGTAGGTGTACGTCCATCACCACTGCGTCCGGCTGGTTTTCGCTGATTGCCGGAATGACCTGATTCCCGTTCAAAATCACGATCGGTGCGAATCCATCCAACTCCAGCAGGGTTTTGATCAGGTTAGCCAGGGTGCGGTCATCGTCCACAAGCATGATTTTAGGGGGCAATGTTCTCTCCCACAACCGATTTGAGCGGCAATTGTAGGCCGTTTGCTCGAATTGGCAAACGTACCGCGCACCACAACCCGCGGACGATTGCCGAACGGCCGGCGGGTCCGCTCAGCGGTCTTCGGCGTGTGCCCCTCAGGTCGGCTTCTTTGCCTCGGCGGTTCGCCGACCGCGGCCGGCCGGTTTCTTGCTCGGTGCGAGTGCGGCAGCGATCACATCGGGAACGGTGGCGGCCAGGACAAACGTGATCTTTTTGCGGATCTCGGCCGGCACGTCGTCCAGGTCCTTTTCGTTTCGGGCCGGCAGGATCACGGTCCGCAGTCCGGCCCGGTGGGCCGCCAACACCTTTTCCTTGACGCCCCCGATCGGCAGCACCTGTCCACGCAGGGTGATCTCGCCGGTCATGCCGACGTCCTTGCGCACCGGCCGGCCCGACACCAGCGAGGTCAGGGCCGTCGCCAGCGTGACACCCGCGCTGGGCCCATCCTTGGGGGTGGCGCCCGCCGGGACGTGGACGTGGATATCGTGCGTGTCGAAGAAGGCATCGGGCAGGCCGAGCGCTGCGGCGTTGGCGCGCACGTAGCTGAAGGCGGCGCGGGCCGACTCCTGCATGACCTCTCCCAGTTGGCCCGTCAACTGCAACCCGCGATTGCCGGGGACGGCCGTCGCCTCGACGAATAGGACGTCGCCGCCGACCGGCGTGTAGGCCAACCCGGTGGCAACGCCCGGCAACGAGGTCCGCTCTTCGACCTGCTCGGTGAAGTAGTAATCGGGCTTACCCAGGAACTCGGCGACGGTGCGGGCCTGGACCTTGATCGGGCCCTTGACGCCGGACGCCAGGCGGGTGACGGCCTTGCGGCAGCACGCCCCGATCTGGCGTTCCAGCCCACGCACGCCCGCTTCGCGCGTGTAGTTACGCACGATCACGCGCAGCGCCGCGTCCTCAAAGCGCGCCTCGCCCGGCGCCAGGCCGTTCTCACGCAGCTGGCGCCGGATTAGATACGATTTGGCGATCGCCAGCTTCTCGCCCTCGGTATAGCCCGAGAGTGTGATGATCTCCATCCGGTCGCGCAACGGACCCGGAATGGTCTCGAGCGTGTTGGCGGTCGTGATAAACAGCGCCTGCGACAGGTCGAAGGCCACGTCGATGTAGTGATCGCGGAACTCGCGGTTCTGTTCCGGGTCGAGCAACTCGAGCAGGGCCGAGGCCGGGTCGCCGCGGTAGTCGGCGCCGAGCTTGTCGACCTCGTCAAGCATGAAGACCGGGTTGCGGCTTTCGGCGCGGCGCAGGCTCTGAATGATCCGGCCCGGCATGGCGCCGATGTAGGTGCGTCGGAAGCCCCGAATCTCGGCTTCGTCGCGGACGCCACCCAGGGCCAGCCGGATGAACTTGCGCCCCATCGCCCGCGCGATCGACAGACCCAACGAGGTCTTGCCGACGCCCGGCGGCCCGACAAAGCACAGGATCGCGCCCTCGCGCTCGCGCCGGACCGGG
>JAEURK010000270.1 GCA_016789175.1 Anaerolineales bacterium | reverse complement strand
CGGCCGTTTTCGTTCCCCCGGATCGTAAGTCGGATTGCGCATTTTGGGTTTGAAAACAGCGTGAAGAATATCCTGATTAATCAGGTGATAATTGTTAGAGACAAGGATCCGCCGGAGTGTCTGGGCGGCGGGACGGGTGGCCCGCCGTGAGTCCACACCCTGATGCGATGCCCTTATGGGCGTTGCCCTGCTCACCGGTTTCCGCTCAGGGCGCGATCGCGGCCTGGTATGTCTCGGGCCTGGCCTGCCCGAGGAAACAGGGCGGAAATCGCCCTATTTTTCGTGGTACAGCTTTACAGTTGGATACGTGTCTGATCACCGGCAGTCAGGGAGGCCCATCATGAACCCCATCATCGATACCGAAATGCTGTGGCGCCAGTACGACGCTGCAATCGACATGCTGGGTGCCGCCCTGCGCGATTGCCCCGATGAGCTTTGGGAACAACAGCTGTGGGCGGATCATCCGGATCAATGGGTCGCGGCCGGTTTCTCGAAGTTCTGGTATCTGGGCTACCATACGCTCTTCTGGCTGGACCTGTACCTGACCGGGGCTGAAGAGGGTTTCGCTCCACCCGCGCCTTTCGACCTGGTTGAGATGGAAGCGGGCGAGGTGCTGCCAAGGGCCTACACCCGCACCGAGTTGCTCGGCTACCTGGACCATTGCCGGCGCGCGTGTCAGGCGACCCTGAACAGCCTGTCGGCCGAACAGGCCGGCCGGCGATGCCGGTTCGCCTGGGGCGAGCTGACCTTCGCGGAGTTGCAGCTCTATAACCTGCGGCATGTGCAGGAGCATGCCGCTCACCTGGGCATGTTCCTGGGCCAACAGGCGGGCAAGACGACCGAGTGGAAAGCGCGGGCCTCGTAGCGCCCGCTGGCGATCGCAAAATCAACCACGATGATTATCGAGTTCAGCGGCAAGATCTGGTACTGGCGCGGCCCGGCCCCGCATCACTTCGTGACGGTTCCGCCGAAGCAGTGCGCGGACCTGAAATCGGTGTCCCGCTTCGTGACGTATGGCTGGGGCATGATCCCGGTCACGGCAGGGATCGGCCAGACCCGCTGGAAGACCTCGCTGTTTCCAAAGGACGGCGGCTACATCGTGCCCATCAATCTGATGGCCCGGCGCGCCGAGGCACTCGAAGAAGGCGACACGGTGGCGATCCAGCTCGAAATCCGTTAGGCAGCGGGCGTGGCGTCTCAAGCGTTCCTGGAGATACGTCCGGTCTTGACCGAGCATGCGACGCGCTACCCGGAGTGGGGCGCTGCGGATCTCTACAAGCTGCTGCACCAGGCGGCGTCGGGCAGTGAGCATGCCCTGGGCGAAGCGGCCGAAGTGCGCCGCCGGTTACTGCTCGAACTCGCGGATTGCGGCAACGGCCCCCCGGAACCCTTGATCGATCCGATCTCACCGGACGGGCGCATCGTCAGGGTTCACCTCCGGCCGTTTCTTCGACTTGGGCTGGATCCCGAAGCGCTTCTCCGCGCCTTCCTCGACACGGCCCACGGGTTTCGACCGGATGCAGATCGCCTGCCCGTGGATGTGGCCGCCGCGCAGGAGCTGGCTCGCTCAGGCGTGATCGGGATCCCGCTCGACGAAGTCGAGCGGCAACTGGCTGCGATGCAGGCCCTTGGCTTTCCAGCCGTGCATCACTCGGCACACTATGCCCGGGTATACCGCCCGGCGTACCGCGTCGTCTTGCGGGAGCTCCTGGCCGACGAGATCGCCAGCGCCGGTTGATCCGTGGCGACCGTCTCATCACCGGGCAGGGGTTGAACGCACCTCGATCCGGTTGGCCAGCGCGGCGATCGTGTCATGAGACGCCGGCGCGTCTTGCGAGAGGCTCCGTTGCACCTGCAGGGCTCCGACGGCGGCCGCCCAGCGCAAGGACTCCGGCAGCGTCCACCCCTGTTTGACCCCATAGATCATCCCGGCCCGGAAGCTATCGCCCGCGCCGGTGGTGTCGGTCGGGGTCACAATCGGCGGCAGCAATGTGTATTCAACGCCGGTCTGGTCGATCGCCAGGAGCTCGTGCCCACCGTCCGTGACGATCACGATCCCGCCGTTGCGCGCCTGTAAGGCCCGGGAGTGCGCGCGGATGTCGGCCGCCGGGAACTCATCGCGGATCGATGCAGCCGAGTTGATGATGACGTCGACGGCCGGGAGCTCGAACGCATCCGGCGATATCACATCCATGGCCACGATCTTCACCCCGCGCGCGGCAGCCAGGTGGGCCATCTCGGCCGCGGCGGCATTGCCGCGCTCCTGGCGGTGATAGAACGCGATCTCCAGGATATCGACATCTTCCAGCAGATCGGGCGTCGGCGGCGTGACTGTGACGTGCGCGTACCCCACACAGAGCAGGTACTTGTCGCCGTTCGGAAACGGGATCGTGCGTGAGACCAGGGTCTGGACCGCTTCGGCCCGTTGCAGACGGCTCAGGTCGAGGTCGCGATACCGGCTCAGCCAGTGCCAGATCTGGTCGCCGGCGGGGTCGCGCCCGAGCACATAGCCCGACAGTCGGGTGGGGATGCCCCAGCTGCTCAGCCATTCCGCCACATGGGCCGATCCGCCGCCAAGCCGGCTATGTTCCTCACAGATGATATGGGCGATGCCGGGCTTGGGTTGATAGGGCAGGTCGATGACCGTCTCGAGGGCGATGCCGCCATAGCAGAGGACCATGGGGTTCGACTACTCCTGCGCTGCCGCGGCGGCCGACTGGGCGGCCTGCACGAACCGGCGCATGCGCTCGAAGTCCTTCTTCCAGGTGCCCGGCACGCAGGTGTGCGTGTTGGAGTCCACGCCCCACGGGCGAACGGCCCGGATGGCTTCGGCGACGTTCTCGGGCGAGAGGCCGCCCGCCAGGATGCACGGCCTCCGGGTCTGCTCCACGATCCTGCGGCTGAGCGCCCAATCGTGGGTGACGCCCGCGATCCCGATCCCGACCACGTTTGGGGCGACCGAATCGAGGAGGAAGATATCGGCCACAGGCTCATAGGCCTGGGCGATGTCCAGGGCCTCCGGGCCGGTCATCGGGATCGCCTGGACGATCTCCACGCCGGGAATGCGTTGGCGGAGCTCTTCGACGCCCATCGGGGGAAGCTTGCGGATGTCGCCACACAGGTGGAGGATGTCGGGCCGGGTCTCCTCGACGATCTCGGTCAAGGCCTCGAGATCGGTTTCAATCGAGAGCGCCATCTTTGCGAAAGAGGGCGGCGTGGCCGCGAAAATCGCGCGCGCCTGCTCGAAGCTCGTTTCGTTGGGCATGACCCCGTGCTTGCCCACCTCCAGCCCCCACCGATCCAGTCCTGCATCGATACACAGCTGCATATCCTGGATGGTTCTGACGGCGTACACCTGTACGAGCATGCGGGGTTACTCCCGAAGCGCGGACTCGTCTGCTCACACTGGCATTCGTCAGCCCGAATCCGTCTTGTTGTGTGTTGAACGATTCATTATACGATGCCGTTTTTCAGATGGGCGAAGCCAGGGGAGTTTGGGCGCATGCACGAGTTGTCAGCGGCCAGAATCTGGTCCTGACAACGCCGATGGCTTACTGCCATCGGACGCGATGCTGTTGGCGAACCCGCTCGCACGTTGTCAGGAGCCCCGGAACAGGCCGGACCGGTACACGGCTGTTCACCGATAGTACGGATCACACGGAACCATCTCGAATGGCTCCGTGCCATCCGTGAACATCCGTGTGATCCGCGTACTGGGCCAGCCGTCCGGATCCGGTTCGCGAACAGGATCAACTTGCCCGTTCTTCGCCGGACCTCGGGCGGGCTGCCTGCGTCACACACCGGTGGCGCTCACAGGATCCGGGCCTTCATCCAGTCGTTGGAGTTGTGGAAGTCGGCGACGGCGTTCCCGGGGTGAACCAGGGCGTCAAAACGCGGACGATCGGCGCCGTCAAGTGTCTTGTCGAGGATGACCAGCGCATCCTCGAGATGCGCCAACGTCCGCGGACCGATGATCGGGGCTGTGATACCCGGCTGGTCCTTGGTCCAGAGCAGGGCCAATTGCGAAGCGGTCAATCCGCGCTCCTGCGCCATCTGCGCCACGGCCTGACCGACCTCGATCCCGCGCGGGGTGATGCGCGCCTTGGTCGTGTCGTTGTTCCAGCGTTGGACCCGCGAGCCTTCGGGGTATTGGGCGGCCTGCGTGTAGCGCCCGGCCAGCACGCCCATAGCCAACGGCGACCACGGCAGGATGGCGAGTTCGTATTTCTGTGCCAGCGGGATCAGCTCGTTCTCGATGCGGCGATCGAGCAGGTTGTAGGGCGGCTGTTCGCTGACGTAGCGATTCAGGCCGTAGCGCTCACTAAGCGCCAGGGCCTCCATCACCATCCAGGCCGGGTGGGTGGAGGCGCCGATGTAAAGCACCTTGCCGGCATGGATCAGGTCGTCGAAGGCGCGCAGGGTCTCATCCTGCGGGTGCGTCAACGGCGGGCGGTGCAGCTGGTACAGATCGATGTGATCGGTCTGCAACCGACGCAGCGAGTCCTCGCAGGCCTTGACGATGTGATAGCGGCTGGCGCCGGCCGCGTTGGGCAGGTCGCCGACCCGGCTGTAGACCTTGGTCGCCAGCACGATCTGGTCGCGCAGGTTGCGGTCCTTCAGGAATTGGCCGGTGATGCGTTCGCTCTCGCCCTGGTTGTAGACATTGGCGGAGTCGAAGAAGTTGATCCCTCCGTCCACGGCCTTCTGCATGATGGCGAACGAGTCGGCCTCGTTGGTGGGCCCGCCGAAGTTCATCGTGCCCAGACAGAGCGGCGAAACCAGCACACCGGAGCGTCCTAGCCTGCGTAATTCCATGTCGTCTCCTCGTTTATGAGATCAACCGTGGGCCACAAGCCCCTTGAGCGGCCACGTCCTGTTCGCCTGGCCTGCGCGACTGCTGGGGCGATCTTGATCATAGCTCAGCCCACGGCCGCCGGCAGGTCGCAGCCCTCGACCGGATCCGGTGCGCAACTGCCCAGCCTGGGCAGCAATAGCCTGTGTCACTGATGGCCGACGATGCGATGCGGCGCGTAGGGCGCTTCGAGCGCTGCGACTTCCTCTGCGGAAAGCTTCACGGTCAGCGCGCCGAGCGCTTCTGCGAGATGCCGGGCTTTTGTGGCGCCGATGATGGGCGCGGCCACCGGCTGCTTCTGAAGGAGCCAGGCCAGGGCGACGTGCGTGCGCGCGACTCCGCGCTGCTCGGCAAGCGCCGCGACCTGTTCGACGACGCGCCGATCGGTCTCGGCCGTCGAGTCGTACTTGTACTTCGCGATCGGGTCCGTCTCCGACCGCGTCGTCTGCTCGGCGGTCCAATCGCGCGTGAGCCGCCCGGAAGCGAGCGGGCTGTAGGGGATCACACCGATCCCCTCGGCGCGGCAGAGCGGGAGCATCTCGCGCTCTTCCTCGCGGTAGATCAGGTTGAGGTGGTTCTGCATCGACACGAACCGGGTCCACCCGTGCAATTCGGCGACGTGCAGGGCCCGCTGGAATTGCCAGGCGAACATGGCCGACGCCCCGATGTAGCGGACCTTCCCGGCCCGCACGACGTCGTGGAGGGCTTCCATCGTCTCCTCGATCGGGGTCTCGTAATCCCAGCGATGGATCTGATACAGGTCGACGTAGTCGGTCTGGAGGCGCCGCAGGCTGTTGTCGATCTCGGTCAGGATGTGCGTGCGCGAGAGGCCGGCCCCGTTCGCCCCGGGGCGCATGCGCCCGTGGACCTTGGTGGCGATGACCACCTCATCGCGTCTGGCGAAATCTTTCAGGGCCGGGCCGAGGATCGCTTCGCTGGCGCCGGTCGCGTAGACGTTGGCTGTGTCGAAGAAGTTGATGCCCAGCTCGAGCGCCTGCTTGATGATCGGGCGGCTGGCAGCCTCGTCGAGCGTCCAGGTGTTGTGCACCCAGCCCTCGGCCCGCCCAAACCCCATGCAACCCAGACAGAGTCGCGAGACCTGCAGACCGGTCGTGCCCAGGCGTGTGTAGTCCATCGTGTGTCCTCCCTTGATGCGTGAGTGATTCGGATTCGGGTGCGCGGACCTCTATCCGGTTGCCACCGGATCCTCGCGTGGGGCGAGGTCGTCGGCCTGCGGCGCACGCGATTTCTGCCGACGCTCCCGGTAGAGCACATACAGCCCACTGCCGACGGTCAGGCTGGCGCCGATGATGGTCAGCCAGGTCGGGACCTCATTCCAAAGCAGGAGGCCCCACATCACGCTGATCAGTAACGCCGTGTACTCGAAGGGCGCCACGACCGAGGCCGGGGCCAGGCTGTAGGCGCGCGCCACGAAGTACATGCCGCCGGCCCAAACCAGGCCGAGCCCCGCCATGACGCCTGCGTCCAGCAGGGTGGGCACGGTCCAGGCCCGAAACAGAAAGGCCAGGCTGGCGTCGGCGCCTGGTTGTTCCCCGACCACGGCGGACAGCGGACCGAGCGCGACGGCGGCGCCCAGATAGACCAGCGAACTGAAGTACGCCATCGTTGCGCTGCTATCCGTGGTCTGCAGGCGGCGGGTGACCATGACGGAGAGCGCGTAGGTGAGCGTGGCCAGCAGGGCGTACAGCGCGCCGGGATTGAAGGCGGCCGAGCCGGGCTGTACGATGAGCAACACCCCCAGAAAGCCCACGCCGAGCGCCAGCCAGCGGCGCGGCCCGACCTGCTCGCCGAGCCACAGCACCGAGAGCAGCGTGATCATGAGCGGGCCCGAGTTGCGGATGGCCGCCATCTCGGCCAGCGGCAGCGCCGCCAAACCCATCATGTAGGTCGTGAAGGAGACGAACAGGAGCAAGCCCCGCGCGTACTCGAGCACCGGCCGGGTCGTCGTCGGCAGGCCACGTCGCCCCTCCAGCCGCAGGAACAAAAAGGTGCAAGGCAGGGCCACCAGGCTGCGGATCAGGACGATCTCGAGGACGTTGTAGCTGCCGCCGATCCATTTGACTGCGATATCCTGGAGCGAAAAGATCAGGAGCGCCAGAGCGAGCGTCGCCGCGCCCCGAATATGGGAACCGAGCGTAGACATTGTGATGAACCTGGTCCTGCCTTGAGTGGCTGCGTGCCGCACACGCCGACCGATCGCCGCCCTCGCCGTGTCGTTGTTGATGCTCGCGATGATCAGCGAGTCACGTCGATCGCCGACAGCCCCTGGTCGGCCAACCGGGTGATGTCCTTGGTCGGGGGCTGGCCGAAGAACCGCGCGTATTCGCGGCTGAATTGAGAGGCGCTGAGATAGCCGACCTGGCGGCTGGCGGCGCCCGCGTCGTGGATCGTCGAAAGCATCAGGCGCCGGGCCTCCTGGAGACGCAGCACCTTTTGATAGTTCAAAGGGCTCATCGAAGTCACGGATTTGAAATGCTGGTGGAACGACGAGACGCTCATGTGCGCCATCTCCGCCAGTTCCTCGACCTTCATCGGCTGCGCATAATTCGTCCGTAGCCATGTGATCGCATTGGCGACCTTGTGCAGGCTCGACTCGGACGACCCGATCTGCGCCAGACGCACGCCCATCGGGCCGCGCAACAGGCGGATCAAGATCTCGTCGATCACCAGCGGCGCGATCAGGTCGAGCTCGCCCGGTTGCCCGAGCAACTCGATCAGGCGCGCTGCTGCGTCGAGGATCGGCGGGTTGGGAGGGCTGAGGTAGATGCCCCGGCCCTCGGTCAGGCTGCGCGGCATCCCGGTCGGGTAGGCCTTGAGTTGAAGCTCGGCGATCTTGCCAGGGTTCAGATCGAGGATCAGCGCCAGATAGGGCTCGGTCGGGCTCGCCTGAACGACCTGGGCTGCGACCGGGAGGTCCACCGATACGACCAGCATCCGCGACGGGTTGTAGATGTAGACTTCTGAGCCCAACATGAGGCGTTTCGCGCCCTGGGCGACGATGCACAGGACCGGCCGCTGGGCCGTATGCGCGCGCTCGCTGCTGACCCGCGAATAGCGCACCATGCGCATCCCCGGGATGCCCGGCTCGAAGCGTCCATCATGCGGACAGTGCGCGCGGATCAGCCCGGCCAACCGGGTCATGCCCGCCGCGATCCGCGCATCTGACTCGTCCGGTTTGGTTACGTGCCTTTTGGTCTTGTTCATCTCGACCTCTGCGGAGCGTGATCGCCACGGGAGCCCGTGCCGGCGTCGCGATCCGTTTCAGTATCTCTCAAACCGCACTGGCGGGTTTGCCTGATCCTCCAGGGAGTTGACCCGATCCTATCAGACCGCAATTCGGTCGGGGCGCCGCCGATCCCGAGCACCGGGCCGACAGCGCGAGCGGTCGCCCTGACGCCCGCAGCGATGTCCTGGCGGGGACGGGGCACGGACGCCATCAAGGCCGAGTTGTTAGGCGATGCGAAAATGCCCGGGCCTGGCCTGTAATCCCACGACTATGACGGATACCTGAAAGAAGCGGAGGTGCGGTGAACCCTTCACCGAGCCTCCGCTTCCTGGCGGCTGCTGGATGCGCCCCACGACCTGCGGCGAACCTCAGGGACGCCCGACAAAGGTCAGCCACTGTCGGAAGGGCACGAAGTCGATCGACACCGTGGCCTGATTGGGTCCGCTCGCGCCATCCCCTTCGGTGTTGTCACCGGAAATCGTCAGGTCGACCGTGCCGGTCGTCGCGCTGGTCGTCAGCGGCATGACCGAGAAGTGGAAAACGCGGCCGGCGCCCGCCGCCAATGCGCCGATCGTGCATGTGATCTGACCGCTGGCCACAACACACGCTGGATCGTCGCTGACGGGCAGCCCCAGCACACCGGATGTGTAGGTGCCCTGCACGACGACGCCGGTGTCGTTCGAAGGCCCGGTGTTGGTGATGCTCAGCGTGTAGGTGATCGCCGTAGCGCTGAAGAGCGGCCCCGTCGGCGCGTCCAGGCTGAGCGCGTTGTCGCTGCGTCGCACGGTGCTGGCGGCACTGAAGACCGTATTGTTGCCGGCCGAGACCTCGGGCTCTGCAGCATCGATGGTCGCCGAGTTGAACAGGAGCGCGCCGCCGGCCAGCGAGGCGTTCGGCGTGACCGAAACCGTCAGCACCGAGCCGCTGTCGATCCAACCGGCGCCGCTGACGCCGACCGGGGCGACGGCCCCCACCGTGCAGGTGACGACGGCGCCGTTGCCCCCACAGCCAAAGCCGGGCGTCGCCGCCACGAAGCCGCCGATCTGGCCGCTCGGGAGGGTGTCGGTCAGGATCACGCCCGTCGCCAACGAGCGCCCAAGGTTCTCGATGGTGAACGTGTAGGTCAGCGTCGCGCCGGCCACCGCCGGATCGGGCGTTGACCCGGCCGTCGTCAACCGCAGATCGACTTCAGGCTCGACCTGGGTCGTGCTCATGTATGTGTTGTTGTTGGCGTCCGGATCCGCAATGGCGCTGCCGACCGTCGCCGTGTTGTGGGCCGGGCCGCGGGTGTCTGGGGCGACATCGGCGGTCAACGTGTAGCTGACACTGGCCCCCGAGTCGAGTGTGGACAGGGTGCAGGTGATCACGCCACCGGCGTGGCCGCAGCCGGTCGTCGGGTCGATCGAGACGAACGTAATACCCGTGGGCAGGGTGTCGATCAGGGTCACGTTCACGGCCTGAGCCGGCCCGAGGTTGGTCACAGTGAGTTCGTACGCCACGTCGGCTCCCGCTATGACGGGGTCCGGGGCATCGAGCACCAGCACGCTCAGGTCGGCTTGCAGGCCGTTGGCCAGGGCAGGCCGCGGCGCCGGGGTCGGCAGGATCAGGGTGAAGAGCACGACCAGTCGTAAAAGTAGTTTCAGCATGGCGAACACTCCTTCCGCAGACGCGGATGTGGCGACGGCTAGCGCCCCACCCAGGGTAAGTAATTGAGATAGATCGGCCCGGCCGAGACCAGGTCCGCGAGGTTGTTGGTGGGATCGCGATCGACCTCGATCCCGATTAGACCGCCCGCCGCAGCACTGCTGAAGGCGCCCTGGCGCAGATCTCCGACGACGGTCACCACGGCGCGGCCGTGCGCGCCAAGGCCGCCAAGCTGACAGGCGAAGGTGCGTCCCGTCAACGTGCAACTGCCCTGCGAGGCGATGATCTGGGTCACGGTCAGGTCGACCGAGACTGTGCCGGTCAACACGACCCCCGACGCGGTGGACGGGCCGTCGTTGTCGACGATGAATTGATAGTGCGACGGCGTCGCGCTTCCGAGCGTCAACCGCAGGTCCGCGCGCGCGATCACGTCGATCAACTCGCGCGTGGCATTGTCCCCGGTGATCGTCTCTGGCTCGGCCGCATCGACAATCGCTGTGTTGTCGAGACGGATGCGGGTGCCCGGCGCGACTGTGCCGCGCAAGGTGACGATCACGCCGGTCTGCGGCGGCAGCGTGCCGAGTTGACACGTCACCTGGCGGTTGACCACCCCGCAAGTGCCCTGCGTGGCCGTGGCCGAGTCGACGGTCGCCAGCGCCGCCGGCAGCGTGTCGGCCACGCTGACGACTGTCGCATCGGAGCGACCGGTGTTGGTCACGACCAGCTGATAGGTGAGGGCCTCGCCGGCCACCGCTTCTTCCGGGGCCACCACCTGATGGGTGATGCGCAGGGCCACGTCGACCGTGACCCGGGTCGAGGCCGTCACCGTGTTGTTGGCCGGCGCCGCGTCGGCCACATCCGAGCGAGCCGAGACCGGCAGCGCCAACGTGCCGCGAACCGACGGCGCGACATGGACGCGCACGGAGACCACGGCCTGCTTGTCGCCGGCCGTCACGCCGAGCCGGCCGATGTCACAGGTCAGCGCCCGCCCGTCGGCCGAAAGCCCGCAGTCGCCTTGCGACGGCAGGATCGTGCGGACCGTCAACCCGGCCGGGAACGCCGCAGTCATACGGACGCCGTGTGCTTCCGACGGACCGTTGTTGACCACGACCAGGCTGTAGGTCAGGTCGTCGCCGGCGACCACGGGGTCGGGCGTGTCGGCGACGGAGACGCGCAGGTCGGCCTGTGCGGTGGCGATCACGCTGGCGGCGCTGAGGTTGTCGGTTGTGGCCGAGTCGGGTTGCTCGGCCGAGACCCAGGCCGTGTTGGTAAGCGTCACGCCCGGGTCGACACTGGCGGCTACCCGCCCGACGATTGTGATGTCGGCTGCGGTCCCGCGCCGCAGAGCATACAGATCGCAGGTTACGCCGCCCGGCGTGCTCTGACATGTCCCGCGGCTCGGCGTGGCCGAGACCAGCGTGGTGCCGGCCGGCAGGGTATCGGTGAGCGTGACAGTCGCGGCGGTGCGCGGCCCATAGTTCACCACGCGCACTGTCGTTGTGATCAAACCGCCGACGTTTACGCTGGTGTCGGCCAGGGTCTGGGAGACCCCCAGATCGGCTTCGAGCGATCCGCGCACGACGGTCACCTCGAAGCTCTCTCGGCGGTGCACGCCACCGGCCTGTGACAGCACGTCAAAGCGGTACGGGCCGTCGGGCGTATCGACGCCGGTCTCGACGATGAAGTACGCGGTCCCGGGCGCGGCCAGCGCCAGCGTCGCGCGCGGCGCCTTGCTCGCCGAGTCGGCGAAGCCCGCCGCGCCCGCCGGCACCGGGCTCGAGTTCGATCCAAGCGTGAACGAGATCGGCTCGCTCAGGTTGGCGCCAGCGAGGGTGATGGCGAAGACCGCCTCTTCGCCGGCGATGACGGACATGCGCGTCAGGGTCGGCGCCAGGCTAAAGTCCGGCTTCTGGACGGTGAGCGTGATCGGCGTGAAGTCCTGGCGCAGCCCGGCTTCCGAGCGCAGGCTGAGGGTGTAGACGCCGTTCGCCAGCGCGGCGGTGTCGGTGAAGGTCAGCGTGGCGCTGCCGCCCGGAGCGAGCTGATCCTGACTGAAGCCGTAGACCAGGCCGGGAGGGGCATCAAGCAGGTCGAGATCGACCGGCTGCGAGGCGCCATGCAGGGCCGTGCCCGTCAGC
>JAEURK010000266.1 GCA_016789175.1 Anaerolineales bacterium | reverse complement strand
TGGTGCGCGAGCAGCCGGGCGTAGTCGCGTTGATCAAGCCGCAGTTCGAAGCCGGCGAGCGCGAGGTCAGCAAGGGCCGCGGCGTGATCCGCGATCCTGAAGTGCATGAACGGGTGTTGCGCGACGTATTCGCTTTCGCCGAGGTGGATGTTTGTGTCGTGAACGGCCACATCCGTTCGCCGCTCGTCGGCCCGAAAGGTAATGTTGAGTTTCTGGCCTGGATGGTCCGACGATGACCCGCGCACTCGGCTGGCGCTCCTGGCGCGTCGTCGCCGTGCGCTTCGGTATCGCGCTGCTTCTGGCCGCCGCGGCGCTGGCACCCTGGCTGCTCCCTGCGCGGGCTCAGTCACCGGCCGTCACCGGGGCCGGGGCCTATTTCCTTCCGGCGATCTATGTTTCCGATCTTCCATCCGGCGTTTTCGTGTGCAACGAATACGAAGCCGGCGTGATCTGGGCCACCGAGGTCATCACCTTGCTGCGCAACGGCGAGAGCGCCTACGCCTATCCGCCGCCCTATGCGGGGGTGGTGACCGGCACCTGGGTCTATACGCCGCAGACCCAGGAACTGGGGTTCACCGAATTTCGGTGGCAAACCGCCACGCTCGTGTTGCCCGACCGGATCTGGGCCCGACAGTGGCTCCCCGGCCCGGAGTTCGAGATCGGACTGGAATGCCAGTTGCAGGGCGCCCCGTAGCGTGTTCAGGCCCGCGTAATCCGCGGCAAAAGGGCGCTGATTACGCGGATTTGAGCAACGGAAGCCCTACCGGCATCGGTTCCGCTGCTTTCCGAGTCATCCATGCAATCCGCGGCTAGATTCCGCCCCTGACAACGCCGGATGCTGTGCACCCGGTTTCTCGTGCCCAACCGTAGCGCCCCCGCGCGTTTTCCACGCATCTCGGGATACAATAGCGTTTGCGCGAGAGACCCTCTCTCGCGCTTATGTTGTCACGACATGGAAGCATCACGGATCCGCAATTTCTGCATCATCGCCCATATCGACCACGGGAAATCGACCCTGGCCGACCGTCTGCTGCAATTAACCGGCACGATCTCGGATCGCGAGATGCAGGCCCAGGTGCTCGACACCATGGACCTCGAGCGCGAGAAGGGCGTGACGATCAAGGCCTCGGCCGTGCGCATGCGCTATACCGCTGGCGACGGCATCGAGTACGAACTCAACCTGATCGACACGCCCGGGCACGTCGATTTCGGCTATGAAGTCAGTCGCGCCCTGGCCGCCTGCGAGGGCGCGTTGCTGGTCGTCGACGCCACCCAGGGCATCGAGGCCCAGACGCTGGCCAACCTTTATCTGGCGATCAACGCCGGGCTCGAGGTCATCCCGGTCATCAACAAGATCGACCTGCCCTCGGCCCGGCCCGATGAGGTCGCCGCGGAAGTGATCAGCCTGCTGGGCGGAACGCTCGACGACGTCATCCCGATCTCGGCCAAGGACGGTACGAACGTCGCCGCGATCCTCGAAGCTGTGGTGCGCAAGGTGCCGGCCCCCAAGGCTTCGCGCGCCGAGCCGCTGCGGGCCCTCATCTTCGACTCGCACTACGACTCGTACAAGGGTGTGGTCGCCTACGTGCGCGTGGTCGACGGCGCGATCTCGATGAGCGACACCTTCCAGCTCATGGCGTCGGAGATCAAGGGCGGGCCGATCGAGATCGGCGTGTTCTCGCCGCGCATGTTCAGCACCGGCGCGCTCGAGGCCGGCGAGGTCGGCTATGTGGCCACCGGGCTCAAGACGATCCAGGAGTGCCGGGTCGGCGACACGTTGACTCTGGCCACGCGCCCGGCCGCCGCGCCGTTGCCTGGCTATCTGCGCGCCAAGCCCATGGTCTTCGCCGGCATGTACCCGGTCGAGGGTGAAGACTACGCCAACCTCAAAGAGGCGCTCGAGCGTCTGCAACTCAACGATGCCTCGCTGACCTACGAGCCCGAGTCCTCACAGGCCTTGAACTTCGGTTTCCGCTGCGGCTTCCTGGGCCTGTTCCACATGGACATCATTCAGGAACGGCTCGAGCGCGAGTACGATCTGAACCTGATCGCCACGGCGCCGTCGGTGGAGTACGAGGTCGTGTTGACCAACGGCGAGACCATCCGCATCGACAGCCCGGCCGATCTGCCGGATCCCAGCAAGATCGAGCGCATCGGCGAGCCCTGGATGCGCATCGAGGTCTTCACGCCCGAAACCTATTACGGCACCGTGATGGAGCTGGTGACGGGCAAGCGCGGCCAGTTCGTCGAGCAGGAGTATCCGGCGCCCGGGCGCGTTCTGCTCAAGTTTGATCTGCCGCTGGCCGAGCTGATCATCGACTTCTACGACCAGCTCAAGTCGCGCACGCGCGGCTATGCCTCGCTGGACTACCACTTCCATTCGTATCGCGAGCAGCCGCTGGTCAAGCTCGACGTGCTCGTCAACGACGAGCCGGTTGACGCGCTGGCCATGATCGTGCACAAGGACGAGGCCTATAGCAAAGGCCAGCTCCTGGTGACCAAGCTCAAAGAACTCATCCCGGCCCAGCAGTTTGCGGTGCCGATCCAGGCCGCCGCCGGCGGGCGGATCATCAGCCGCGCCAACGTCCGCGCGATCCGCAAGGACGTGCTCGCCAAGTGCTATGGCGGCGACATCTCGCGCAAGAAGAAGCTGCTCGAGAAGCAGAAGAAGGGCAAGCGCCGGATGAAGATGGTCGGCCAGGTGGAGATCCCGCAAGAGGCCTTCATGGCCGTGCTCAAGCTGGGGGATTGACGGCCGGCGCTTGAATGCGAATGAATGAGGCATGACGAACGACGAAACCGTGCACCTGAAGGACGATGCGGCCGTTGCCGGTGCCAGGCCGTCCGGTGAGCCCTCGTCATCCGCCGGTCACCCCGCATCCGAAGAGAAGACCGGCTCGCCCAACGGCTCGTCGTCGGCGCTTCAATGGGTGATCGGCATCGGCATCAGCCTGCTCGCGCTGGTGTTGGTGTTCTGGAACGTCGATCTGACCGAACTGGCCACCACACTCCGCCAGGCCAACTACTGGTATCTGCCACCCGCGCTTGCGCTGATCCTGATCGGTCAGGGCGGGCGGGCCCGCAGCTGGCAGAACATCCTCGGTCCTGGCCTGCCCTTTGCCCGGGTGCTCTCGGCCCTCAACATCGGTTACCTGATCAACAATCTGTTGCCGCTGCGCCTCGGTGAGGTCGGCCGGGCGCTGTTGGTGGCGCGCGTGCAACGCAGCAGCCCGCTGCGCGTCATCTCCTCGGTCGCCGTCGAACGCTTGATCGACCTGTGCCTGCTGGTCGGCCTGGCGGCGGCGTTTCTGCCGCTGGTGTTGGGATTGGACTGGGCCCAGCGCGCCGTGCTCATCTTCCTGGGGGTGGCGACGATCAGCTTCGGCGGGTTGTTCTTCCTGGCGCGCAGTCGCGATCTGGCCTTTCGGCTGGTGCACGGGCTGTTCGGGCGCTTCGGCAGCGTGGGCGCCACCCTTGAAAAGCGGGTCGACGAGTTGATCGATGGCCTTGCCGTCCTGCGCGACCCACGCCGGTTTCTGACGGCCGTGATGTGGTCGGGCCTGGCCTGGATCTGCGCCGGTCTGAGCGCCTGGCTCTTGCTGCGGGCCTTTCTGCCGGATGCCACGCCCTACGAGGGGTATTTCGTCCTGGTCGTCTCCGGCCTGGCCATCGCCATCCCCTCGGCGCCCGGCAGCATCGGGGTCTGGCAGGCCGCGGTCGTGTTGGCCCTGAGCGTCTTCAAGGTCGACGGCGCGACCGCCCTGAGCTTCGGCGTGGTCCACCACTTCTCGAATTACGGGCTGATGATGGTGCTCGGGGCGTTGTCGCTGGCCTTCGAGGGCGAGACCCTCGGACACGTCGTCAGCCAGGCCCGGGCGTTCGTGACAGCGCGGACCCCTTGACGATCGGCCGCCAACGATGGTGACGTGCGCGAGCACGACCGGTCGGGCCCGAGGTTTACTGCGGATGACGCGGTCTTCGCGGATTTGACCAACGCGAGCCCTTCCGGCAACGGTCCCGCTTCCTTCCGCGTCATCCGCGGAGAGAATTTGGGCCTGCCAACTTGCCCGGTCGCACCCTTCGACCTGTTGGCTGCACCCCAGGGCGACCTGAATTACAATAACCCGTCTGTTCGGGCCCCCTGGCTCGAGCGCTTTCCTGAGTGAATCCGGTTTTGGTCGTGTATTAGTCATGTTATGAGGATCCTGGTCGCGCTGACCTATTACCGCCCGCACGTCTCCGGGCTGACCATCTATGTCGAGCGATTGTGCCGGGCGTTGGCGACTCGGGGCCATGCGGTCACGGTGTTGACGGCCCGTTACGACACCGCTTTGCCGCCCGAGGAGCACCTTCACGGGGTCGACGTCGTGCGGGTGCCGGTCGCTGCTCGCATCAGTAAGGGCGTGGTGATGCCGACCATCGGCTGGATGGCCAACCGACTGGTCCCGGCTCACGACGTCCTCAGCCTGCACTTGCCGCAGCTCGACGCCGCCGGCCTCGCCATCCGTGGCCGATTGTGGAAAAAACCCACGACCCTGACCTATCACTCGGACCTGATCCTGCCGCCGTCTTTGATCAATGCGGTGGCGGATGCCACGGTCACCTCGATCAACCATGTGGCGGCGCGCTTCTCGGATCGACTGGTGGCCTATACCGACGATTTTGCGCGGCATTCGCGCTTCCTGTCGAAGTATCTGAGCCACGTCGACGTGATCCCACCGCCGGTTGAGATGCCCGAGCCCGGCGCAGACGCCCTGGCGGCGTTCCGCGCCAGACACGGTTTGACGACGCGCCGGCCGGTGATCGGCCTGGCGGTCCGTCTGGCAGCTGAGAAAGGCGTCGAATACCTGTTCGAGGCGCTGCCCGCGATCCTCGAGCGCTACCCGGACGCCCTGATCCTGCACGCTGGGCCGCGTGAGGCCATCGGCGAGGCCGAATATCTACGCAAGATCGAACCCCTGGTCGAGCGGTACCGGGCGCATTACTTGCATGTCGGCACCCTGAACCCTGAGCAAATGGCGCTCTTTTTCAGCGTGTGCGACGTGCACGTGCTCCCGAGCGTGAATAGCACGGAGACGTTTGGCCTGGTGCAGGTTGAGGCGGCGCTCTGCGGCACACCGTCGGTGGCGAGCGCGCTGCCGGGTGTGCGCATGCCCAGTCGCATGACCGGCATGGGCCTGACCGTTCCACCCCGTGATGCGCGCGCCCTGGGCGAAGCCCTGATCGAGGTGATCGCCAACCGGCCCAAGTATGTGCGCCCGCGCGCGCCGATCGCCGAGATGTTCAGTCCGGACACGACGGCGCTGCATTATGAGGCGCTGTTCGAGAGATTGAGGGGGCGGCGACAAGCGCCGCCCCGACAGGCGCCGCCCCGACAGGTGCAGCCCTGACAGGTGCAGCCCTGACAGGTGCAGCCCCGACAGGTGCAGCCCTGACAGGTGCAGCCCCGACAGGCGCCGCCCCGACAGGTGCAGCCCCGACAGGTGCAGCCCTGACAGGCGCCGCCGCGACGGGCGCAGCCAACACCGACAGGCGACGGCGACACTGACATTGACGATTGATCCATGACCACACCTGACCTTCTCACGCGCAATCTTCTGGACCTGCCGGCCTTTCGAGGCCTGCTGCGGGCCGTTGAGGCGCGCTTTTATCACGACATCGAGTTGCCCGGCCCCGTGCTCGACCTGGGCAGCGGCGACGCGCATTTCGCCGAGGTGACGTTCTCGCGCCCGCTGGATGTCGGTGTCGATCCGTGGACCCCGCCGCTGCGCGAGGCCCGGCGGCTGCGCCCGCAGGTGTATCGCGGCATGGTGCAGGGCAACGGTTCGGCCTTGCCGTTCCCGAACGGGTACTTCGGCAGCGCGCTCAGCAATTCGGTGCTCGAGCACATCCCGGATCTCGACCCGGTGCTGGCCGACCTCAACCGGGTGCTCAAGCCCGGCGCGCGTTTCGTGTTCTGCACCCCCAGCAACTACTTCCTTGACTTCCTGTCGATCTCGTCCGGGCTCGATCGCGTCGGGCTGCGACCATTGGGCGATGCCTACCGCGGCTTCTTCAACAAGATCTCGCGCCATCACCACTGCGACAGCCCCGAGGTCTGGCGCGCGCGCCTGGCGCGGGCCGGGTTCGAGATCGACCGCTACTGGTATTACTTCTCGGTCAGTGCTCTGCGCGCGCTCGAGTGGGGCCATTACCTGGGCTTGCCCTCGGTCGTTGCGCACGCTTTGACCGGACGCTGGTTGTTCTGGCGGGACCCGGCCAATCTGGTGCTGACCGACAGGCTGGTCCGCCGCTTCTACGATGAGCCCCTCCCCGAGCGGGGTGCCTATCTTTTCTTTATCACGCACAAGGCCGGCGATCCTCCGGGCCGCACGGCCGGATAGCTTGACGAACTTCGATGGAGAACCTGACCACTTCCTCGCGCTCGCTCCTGGACGTGTTCGGCGCCTACTGGCGCGCGCCGCTGACCCAACGCCTCATCCGGGGCGGGCTGGGTCTGGCGCTGCTTGCGCTGGGGGCGCAACAGCGCTTTGTGGACCTCAACAGCCTGGGCTATCTGTCGATGCTGTTGGGGTTGCTCTTCCTCGTGCTGGCCGTGCTCGTGCGCGGCGGAAACACGCTGCCCACGCTGGTGCTCGAGCCCGAGTCATATGAGGCGCCCGTGCCCGCTGCATCGGCGGAGATGGCGACACGGGTCGAGGGCCCATCGCTCGGATCCCTCCTGGGCGCGCTACGCTGGCCGGCTGTGGTGGCCGTCGCGATCGGCGCGCAAATGTTGCTGGGCGCCGGCGCCGACAACCCGTGGCCCGGCATCATCGGTTTCGTGCTCGCCTCGGTGCTGATGGGCGTCGTCGCGGTGCGCGAGCGGTTGCTGGAGAAGCGCACCGAGCCGGTGCTTGAAGCGCAGCCGTTGCACGTGCGCTGGCCGCTGTTTGCGGTGGCGTTGGCCCTGGCGGGCGGTGCGTATCTCTTCCTGGGCGGCAACCGATTCAATCCTCCGGGCGTGATCGCCTGGCTGGGCGCCATGGTTCTGTGGATAGGCGCATTTTGGCAGGGCTCCCTGACGGAGGGCTTTGCCCAGGTCCGTGATCGGCTGAGCCGGGCCTGGTCGGGCGGTCTCACGTTCCGCATCGACCGGATCGCGCTCTTCCTCGTGCTCTTCTTGAGCGTCGGCGCGTATTTCCGGTTTGCCGACCTCAATACCATCCCGATCGAGATGACCTCGGATCATGTCGAAAAGCTCCTCGACGTCTCCGATCTGGTCAACGGCCATCAAAACAAGATCTTCTTCGAGCGCAACACCGGGCGTGAGCCGCTCCAGTTTTACTGGACGGCCCTTGTGTCGGCCGTGTTCGGCACGGGTGTCTCGCACCTATCGCTCAAGATCGGCACCGCACTGTTCGGCTTCCTGCTGTTGCCCTCGATGTATCTGCTCGGGCGTGAGCTCGAGGACGAATCCTTTGGGCTCCTGGCGCTGGCCTTGGCGGCGATCAGTTTCTGGGCGACCGCGACGGCGCGCGTCGGGCTGCGGTTCCCGCTCTCGCCGCTGTTTGTCGCTCCGGCGCTCTACCTGGTGCTGCGCGGCCTGCGAACCGGTCGGCGCAACGATTTCCTGTTGGCCGGTCTGGTGCTCGGCATCGGCCTGTACGGCTACAGCCCGGTTCGGGTGTTGCCGATTGCGCTGATCGTGGTCGTCGGGTTATTCCTGCTTTGGCCGGCGGCGCGCGGGCGACGGGCCGAGACCGTGGCGCATCTGCTGCTTGTGTTTTTGACGGCCATGGTCGTGTTTGTGCCGTTGCTGCGCTACATGACCGATATGCCGGATGCGTTCTGGTTTCGGGCCGCGACGCGTCTGACCAGCAGCGAGAGCCCGATCGTCGGCGACCCGTTGCAGATCTTCCTGCAGAACAACTGGAACGCGCTGCTGATGTTCAACTATCGCGGTGACCAGGTCTGGGTCAACACCCTGCGTGGTCGCCCGGTGCTCGACCTGTTCACGGGGGCCTTGCTCGTGTTGGGCTCCGGTTACGCGTTGCTGCGACTGGTGCTGCGCCGTGACTGGCGCTCGGCCGTCCTGCTGATTCTGGTGCCGGTGCTGATGCTGCCCTCGACCCTGTCGCTGGCGTATCCCGAAGAAAACCCGTCGGTCGTCCGGGCGGGTGGAGCCATCCCGGTGGTGGCGCTGCTGGCGGCGTATCCGCTCTGGTTGTTGTTCAAGCGGGTCTCGACGGCCGGGCTTGGGCGGGCCGGCACGCTGGTCGCCGGCGGGACGCTGGCGGTCGTCCTGACCGGGGCGACGGCGCTCAACCACACGATGTACTTTGTGGAGTACCCACAGCAGTACGTGCTGGGCGCCGAGAACGCCTCCGAGATCGGCACCGTCATCCACGACTTTGCCAATACCTTCGGCTCTTACGACACGGCCTATGTTCGGCCGTATCCGTACTGGGTCGATACCCGCGCGGTTGGGATCTATGCCGGCGTCCCCGAGCGCGACTACGCGATCATGTTCGAACAGATCGCGGCCACCGCCGAGGATTCGCGGCCCAAGCTCTTCATCGTGCATCGTGAGGACACCGCCGAAGCGCTCTTCCCGCGCAGCGACGGTGAACCGCAGACGCTGCCCGAACTGCAACGGCTCTTCCCGGACGGCGTGTTGTCGGTGTATCACTCGGCTCGTCCCGATCATGATTTCCTGGTGTATTACGTTCCTGGGCGTTGAGTTGCCGCATGCGGTAACGCAACGCCGGGCGATGTGGTGAATTGATGAGTTTTTCTCTGCTCCGACGCCTGGGCGGCCTGATCTTCGATCTGCTGCTCGTGGCCGCGATCGCACTGGGGTTTTTCTTCCGGTTCAGCTGGACCAACTGGAACCAGAACACCGACCTGCATCCCGATGAGTACGGGTTGACCAGCACGCTCACGCGTCTGCAGATCCCGGACACGCTTGAGGACTACTTCAACACCCGCATCTCGCCCATCAGCCCATACGCGCGTTACGACGACGCCGGCAACAAGATCGGCGACGGCCCGGACAACGTCATGCGCTGGGGGCAGTGGCCGATCATCCTGCTGAAGTGGAGCGCGGTGCTGACCGACAACACGGGCTACACCCAGCAGCGTCTGTTCGGGCGGCAGATGTCGGCGCTGGCCGACAGCGTGGCCGTGCTGGTGATCGTGCTCATCGGCTGGCGGTTGTATAGCCTGCGTCATGGGCTGTTGGCCGGCGCGCTCAGCGCGCTGGCGGTGATGCAGATCCAGCAATCGCACTTCATGACCTCCGACACCCTGGCGGTGGCCTTCACAGCCCTGACGATGTGGATGGCGGTCGAGGTGGCGCTCTCGGATGGTCGGCAGCGCTGGCGCGGGCTGACCTTCGCGGCGCTGTTCGGCGTGTTCGGCGCGATGGCGGTCGCGTCACGCGTTAACCTGGTGCCGTTGCTGGGCCTGATCGCCGTGGCGGCCTTCATCGCCGTTTATCGCGCGCGCCGCCAATCCAGCGCCGCGGGCGCTGAAGCAAGCGGGCTGCAGGATCTGCTGGCCGTAGATTGGCGCCCGATCGTGGTGCTCTGCGCGATCGCGGCGGCCGCCACCCTGGTGACCTATCGCCTGGTGCACCCGATGTCGTTCCGGGCCGAGACCGGCGACACCACGCTGTTCACGCTCACGCCCAACCCCGATTGGTTGAATGCGCTCGCGGTCTCGGCGGCCGAGTCGAGCCTCAAGGCCGGCGGCCCGCCGGCCGAGCAATGGACCGCTCGGACCCCGATCGTGTTCCCGTGGCTGAATATGGTGGTATGGGGCATGGGCCTGCCGTTGGGCCTGATGGCCTGGGCGGGGCTGTTGTGGATGGCGTGGCGGTCGTTGCTGGGCGGGGGCGATCGGGCGACGCATGCGTCGCCCATACGACAAAAAGTTTCGGCCCGGCAAATCGATGGAGGCGGCCCGGCGGTTGGGGAGCTTGAGACGCGCGATGCATCGACGGTAGACGTCGCCGATAGCGTCGTCGTGCCCGTCGTAGGGGCGACGCATGCGTCGCCCAACGCGGTGGCCGCGGATGCGTCGCCCAACGCGGTGGCCGCGGGCGCGGCGTATGATGACGATGTGATCAGCCCGGTCGTCAACGAAGCCGAGGGCCAAATGGCGCCCGTCTATGCGTCATCCCAAAAGCTCGCCGTTGCCGCCACGATCCGGCAGGACCTCGAGTGGATGCGCCATGCCCTGCCCATCATCTGGGCCGCCGGAATGTTCTTGTTCATGGGCACCCGGGCCGTGATGTCGGTGCGGTACTTCCTGCCGATTTATCCGTTCCTGGCGTTGTGCGCGGCCTGGGCATTGCTGGCGGTGTGGGATTGGGCAGCCGGCCGGGCACACGAGTCCGGGCGGGCACTGGGGTCGGACCGACCACAAGCGTCGCCCCTGCGGGCAGCCTTGGCCGGCACGTTGATCGCGCTGGTGCTCGGCGGCACAGCCGGGTGGGCCTATGGGTTCACCAACATCTACCGGACCGATAACACCCGGGTGCGCGCCGCCCGCTGGATCTATCAGAACGTCCCGGGGCCGGTCAATGTGTATCTGACCGATCCATCCGGCTCCGACGTGCACATCCCCATGTCGCTCGGTCAGGGCGTGGTGATCGGCGACGTCGTCTCCACAGTCACCAGCTTCACACCCGCCACCTCCGGCACGCTCACGCGGGTCGGCGTCGGCTTCGCACGCAACAGCGATGACGGCCGCGTGCCCGGCGTGCTCAACATCGTGGTCTCCTCGGACCCCGGGGGCACGGTCGTGCTGGCCGAGGCTAACCTCGTCATCCCGGCCTTGAGCGAGGAGAGCGACGCACGCGGCACCCCGGTGGTGGCCGCCTTCGCGCAGCCGGTCGACGTGCAGGCCGACACCGGATACTACGTGCTTCTGCGCGCGGTGAGCGGCGCGCCGCTCACGGTCAGTGGGGCCACGATCTCGAACGAGAACTGGGACGAGTCGTTGCCGATGCGGCTCGATAACCTCGATCCGTTCGGTGGCATCTACGTCGGACGGACAATGGAGATGCACTGGCCGGATGCGCCCAACAAGCGCGACATGATCGTCGATAACCTGAGCCAGGTCGACTTCATCATCCTTCCGAGCCAGCGCCGGCTGTGGTCCTCAACCCGCATCCCGGCGACGTATCCGATGACGATGGAGTACTACAAGGCCCTGTTCGACGGCCGGCTCGGCTATGAGCTCGTCGGCGAGTTCCAGAACCCGATCGTGATCGGGCCGCTGCAGGTCAGCGACGCCGCGGGCACGGTGGCCTGGGGCAAGGCGCCCGATCTCACGCCCAATGCCGGCGACCCGTTCAACAGCAACATCTTCGCGGCCGAAGAGGCCTTCACCGTGTACGACCATGCGCCGGTCTGGATCTTCCGCAAGCGCGCGGACTTCGACCTGGCCAAGGCGACCGCGATCCTCGATCGCATCGACCTCAACACAGTCGTGGTGCAAGGCCCGCTGGATGCGTCCCGCGCCGGCACCTTGCTCAAGCTCCCGGCCGACCTGCTCGCCATCCAGCGCGCGGGCGGCACCTGGAGCACGATGTTCGATCTCAACGGCCTGCTCAATACCAACCAGCCGTTGGCCGTGATCGTCTGGTATCTGGCTGTGTTGGCTCTGGGCCTGTTGGCCCTTCCGTTGACCCAGGTGGCGTTCAAGGGCCTGGCCGATGGCGGCTATCCCCTGGCCCGCAGCGTCGGCTTGCTGGTGGTCGCCTGGCTGGCCTGGATCGCCGGTAGCCTGCGCCTCCTGCCGTTCACACAGGCTACCCTGTGGATCGCAGTACTCGGGCTGGCGCTCGTCAGCGGCGTGATCGCATTCATCCGTCGTCGCGAGTTGGAGGCTTATCTGCGCGCGCATTGGAAACAGATCCTGGTGGTCGAGGGTCTGGCGCTGGCGCTCTTCGTAGGCTTCCTGCTGGTGCGGCTCGGCAACCCGGATCTGTGGCATCCCTCCAAGGGTGGCGAGAAGCCCATGGACTTCTCGTATTTCAACGCCGTCCTGCGCAGCACGTTCTTCCCGCCCTATGACCCGTGGTACGCCGGCGGCTATCTCAATTACTACTACTACGGCTTCGTGCTGATGGGCGTCCCGACCAAGTTGCTCGGCATCATGCCCAGCCTGGCCTACAACCTCATCCTGCCGACCTTCTACGCGCTGCTTGGTTTGAACGCCTTCAGCGTTGCCTTCAATCTTGTGGAACGCAGCGGCGCAGATGAGGTGTCCCTCGCAGGGGCGACGCATGCGTCGCCCGCCACCGCATCGCCCACCGACATGGCACCTGAGCCCGCCGTGGCCCACGTATCGCCCGACGCGGGTTCGATCGACCAGGCGCCCGAAGCGTTGAGTACCGCCGCCGATTACGAAACCGCATTGACCGCCCCTCCGCTGGCCACGCAGGCCGGCGTGACGGCGACGGCCGATGTCGAATCGATCACGGTGGCGTCGGCGCCCTCCGGCCGGGCTACGCAGGCGTCGCCCCTACGCGTTTCCACGCGCCCCTCGCCTTACCTCGCGGGCTTTATGGCCGTGCTGCTGATGGTTGTGTTCGGCAACCTGGGCCAGATCTACACGTACCTTTCGGGCTTCCAGCGCGCCGCCGATCCCAACCTCGTGGCGTCGGCGCCGAATGACGCGGCCCTGTTGATCGCCAACGGTTTCTTCCGCGTGGTGACGGGCCAGTCGACGATGTCGGTGCCGCTCGATTGGTGGTACTGGAACGGCTCGCGCGTGCCGGGCTACGTCAACGGCACCAGCGACTTCTCGGAGTTTCCGCTCTTCACTTTCCTGTATGCCGACCCGCACGCGCACCTGGCGGCCCTGCCATTCACGGTGCTGGTGCTCGCCTGGGGCCTGGCCTATTTGCGGGCCTTCGTCGCGCCGCGCAAACGCTGGGAGTGGGCGCTCGCATTCGTGGTCGGCGGGCTGGCGCTGGGTGTGTTGCGCCCGACCAACACCTGGGACTATCCGATGTACCTGGCCGTCACCGTGGTGGCGATCGGCGGGGCCTGGCTGTGGCATCGACGCGTGATCGACGGCGCCCTGCTGCTCGGGCTCGGCCTGCATCTCGGCCTGGTGCTCGGTCTGTCGCAGGTCTTCTACCGGCCGTTCGATCAGTGGTTCGTCCCGGCCTACACCGAGGTCAAGCGCTTCGACGGCCCGTACAGCGATCTGCTCGGCTACTTCTACTGGTATGGGTTGTTCCTGTTCTTGTTTGGGAGCCTGGTCATCAGCGAGATCGGGCGTTGGTTGAACGACACGCCGGCGACGGTGCTCAATCGCGCCGGGCAATGGTTCATGCCCGTCATGGTCTTTTTGGCCGGTGTGCTGCTGGCCCTGGCGGCCCTGTTGTACCTGGACGTGGAGATCGGCTGGATCTCATGGCCGCTGCTCGTCCTGGCCGGCCTGTTGGCCTTCCGCGACCGCGCCGGGATGCCACTCGGCAAGCGCGCGGTGCTCTTCCTGCTCGGCACCGGCCTGGCGGTGACGATCTTCGTCGAGCTCTTCACGCTCGGGGGTGATCGCTTCAACACCATGTTCAAGCTCTACGTCCAGGTCTGGGTGCTCTTTGCGATCGGGGCGGCGGCTGCCCTGGCCTTTGTCTGGGCCGATCGCGCCAATTGGTCCCCGATCTGGAAGGGCCTGCACACCGGGGCCCTGGCCGTCCTGGTGGTCGCTGCCGGCCTGTATCCCGTGACGGCTGTACCAGCCAAGGTGCGCGATCGTTTCCCCCCTTACAGCGCCAACCCGGTCGGCGCGGGCAGCGGGTGCGATCAGATCGAGGGCCAACCGATCCCGTACGAGGCCGGGCTGGCGCCCGAGGCGCAGCCCCACAGCCTGGATGGCATGCAGTTCATGTCGTTCAGCGCCTACTGTGACAACGGCAACTATCTGCCGTTGAGCTACGACTACGACGCCATCCGTTGGATGCAGCAGAACGTTCAGGGCTCGCCCGTGATCGTCGAGGCGCAGACCTTCAACCTCTATGTCATGTCCAGCCGCTACGCCTGGTACACCGGTTTGCCCGACGTCGTCGGCTGGGACTGGCATCAGCGTCAGCAGCGTGGCGCCATCGGGTCGGACATCGAAGTGACCCTGCGCGGACGCGAGGTGACCGATTTCTACTGCGCCGGCGCGCCGGTCGAGCTGCTCACGAGCAGCAAGTACGGCAACTGCGCCAACGTCCTGCAATACGTCGACGGCGGCATCGCCTTCGTGCAATCTTTCCTGCAGCGTTATGCGCCGAAATACGTCATCGTCGGCCCGATGGAGCGCTCGTACTACCCGGCCGAGGGCCTGGCCAAGTTCGAGCGTATGACGGGCGAGGGCCAGCTGCGCATCGCCTATCAGAACCCGGGCGTGACGATCTACGAAGTCGTCGAGAAGTAGGAGTGGGCGAGCGCGGGAGTGGGTGACTGTCCTTCGATCAACCACTCCCCCGGTTTGTCCAATCACCCAATGCAAGACTTTCTCCTGTGGTACCTGGCCGTCTCGCTGGCCGGCGCGATCGCCTGGCCGATCGGCGCGCGCTTGTTCGGCGTGCTGCCGGAGCGCGGATATACGCTCGCGCGGCCGCTCGGCCTGCTGCTGATCGGCTGGTTGTTCTGGCTGCTCGGCTCGCTCGGGTTTCTGTCGAACAACGTCGGCGGGGTCGTCGCGGCGGCTCTGGTCGTGCTGGCCGTCGGCGTGGCCTGGCAGCGCCCGGCTGGCCTGCGCGAGCTATGGGGCTGGCTACGCGCCAACGGCCAACTGGTGTTGGTCAGCGAGGCGCTCTTCCTGGTCGCGTTTGCGGGCTGGACCTGGGTGCGCGCGCACAACCCCGACATCAACGGCACCGAGAAGCCGATGGAGTACATGTTCATCAACGCGATCCTGCGCAGCCCGTCGTTCCCGCCGAACGACGCCTGGCTGTCCGGGCACGCGATCAGCTACTACTACTTCGGCTACGTCCTGACGGCCGCCCTGGTGCATGTGACCGGCACCGTGAGCAGCGTGGCGTTCAACCTGATGGTGGCGCTGGTGTTTGCCCTGACCTGCATGGGCGCGTATGGGGTGGTGCTGAACCTGATGGCGCTGGCGAAGAAGGAGGAAGGAAAAGGGAAGAGAGAGGAGAGCGCCTCGCTCCTCCCACTTCCCTCCTCCCTCCTCCTTCCTGCGCTTCTCGCGCCGATCATGATCGTGATCGCCGGCAACTGGTACGGGCCGCTCGGGCTGGCGCACGCCAACGGCGCTCTGGGCGATGTCTCTGTGCCGGCCGTGTACTACGACTTCGGACAGGCCTTCGACGCCGACGATCCCAATGCCGCGCTGGTGCGCGCCCCGGGGGTGACGGCCGGGTTCATCAACCTGTATGCCTGGCTCGATCTCAAGCAGATCAATCAGCCGCCGGCCCAAACCAGCCAGACGACCTGGGCGCTCTACAACTGGTTCTACGGCGCCCGCGTGGTGCACGATCGCGGCCTGCTCGGCAACGAGACCGAGGCGATCACCGAGGTGCCGGCCTTCTCGTTCTTGCTGGCCGATCTGCACCCGCACGTGCTCAACCTGCCTTTCGTGCTCGTGGCGTTGGCCCTCGGCTTGAGCTGGATGCTGGCCGCGCTGCACACGCCGCTGACCGGCTGGTTCACGGGGCC
>JAEURK010000261.1 GCA_016789175.1 Anaerolineales bacterium | reverse complement strand
GTCCGGTTCCCGACCCGTAACCTGCGCGGGAACTGCGGGTGAACGACGGGCCTCAGAGTGTCCTCAAACGACACACCCGAGGCCCGCCGACATGACCCCACTCACTCGCCGCTCCTTTCTGAAACTCGCGACCCTGACCTTCGCCGGCGCTGCCGGTGCACTGGCGGCGGACCCGGTCAAGACCGCGTTGGCGGGCGAGTCGACCGAGGCCCGGGCCTGGTTCAGCGCCCCGAAGGGCTCGCGGCGGATCGCTCTGACGTTCGATGACGGTTACGTCAATGTTTCGCACTTACTGGATGCGGCCCTGGCCGCCGGTGTGCGGTTGACGCTCTTCCCGACCGGCAAAGTGATCCTGGCGAACCCGCAGCTCTGGCGCCGGGCCGTGGATGAGGGGCATGAGATCGGGTGCCATACCTTCAGCCACGCCGCTCTGGGCGCCCTGACCTACGACGGCGTTGTGGCCGAGCTCGCTCAATGGCGCAGCGTGGCGCGAGACCAGCTGGGGCTTGTCCAGCCCCGCTTCCTGCGCCCACCCTATGGCGACGGCTGGAACGCCGAGGCCGTGCAACGCGCCGCCAAAGCGCAGGGCTTTAAGATCGTGATGTGGAACCGGGTTAACACGATGAAGCAGCGCGCGACCGCGCCGACCAGCGTCGATGTGCTCAACAGCTTCGTCGACGAAGCGCAGGCGGGCGACATCGTCCTGTACCACTTCCACTGGCAGGAGGTGGCGGCTTTCCCGGCGATTGTGGCGCACGCTCGGGCTCAGGGCTGGAAGGTGACGACCGTCGGTGAACTGCTCAACCCGCGCCCGACGGCTCAGGCCCGTTTGACGTCGGCGACCCGGCCCTGACTGAGCGCGTGGAGATCGTCGGGGGTCAGTCGGAAGAGCGCGTTGGGGGTGCCGGCCGCGGCCCAGATCTCGGCGTGGGTCAGCAGGTCTGCGTCGATAAACGTGACCGGCGCCTCACGATGACCGATCGGCGCGACCCCGCCGATGACGAAGCCCGTGCGTTCCCGCACGAAATCCGCATCCGCCTTGCCTAGCTTTTCACCGAGCAAGGCCGCGACCTTGTGCTCATCGACGCGGTTGGCGCCCGAGGTCAGGACCAGGATCACACGATCGGTGGCCGCCGCTCGGAAAATGATCGACTTGACGATCTGGGCCACGGTGCAGCCGACGGCGTCGGCGGCTTCGGCCGAGGTGCGGGTGCTCTGTTCAAGCTCCCGCACGACAAAGGCGCGGCCGGAGGCGTCAAGCACCTCCTGCACGCGTTGGGCTGAGGGGGAAAGCGGTTTCGACATCATCGCGTGATTCTACCTGGTGATCGCACTGTTCGCCCTGCTCAGGCAGCGATGCTAGAATGAATGTGCGATGGAAAACGCGGCGGCCTACGTGGCGCGGATGCGCCCGATTTACCTGTTCAAGGGCTTCACCGACGAGCAGTTGCTGGCGCTCGCCGAGGATTTCGCCGTGGAGACCCACCCCGCCGGCGAGGTGATCTTCCATCAGGGCGATCGCGGCGACGCGTTCTACGTCATCACCCGCGGCGAAGTGGGCGCGATCCGCAAAATCCGGGACCGCGAGGTCGATCTCGGCGTATTGAAGGCCGGGGACTTCTTCGGCGAACGCGCGCTGCTCAAGCGCTCCGTTCGCTCGGCCACAATGGTGGCCAAGAGCGACTGCGAACTGCTGCGGCTGGACGCCGAACGCTTCGAAGAGGACATGCGCCTGGTGCCGGGCCTGCGCGCCAACCTCGAATTGATGGCCGAGGGCCGCGATCAGGCCCGGCGCATGCGGCTCCCGTGGTTGATCCCCAATGAACAGGTCTACGCTGTAGCGCGTCGGCATCCGATCATCCTGTACCAGGCCCTGGTGCTGCCGGCCTTCCTGTTGATCGTGTCAATCGCCGCCGGGATCGGCCTGGGCTGGTACCTGGGCGACGTGCTCTGGGGCACTGTGCTCGGCGGCCTGGGCGTGCTGGCGTCTGTAGGTTGGATGTGGTGGTTGTCGTTGGATTGGGGCAACGACTTCTTCATCGTCACCGATCAGCGGGTCGTGTACCTCGAGAAGATCATCGGCATCTACGACAGTCGGCAGGAGTCGCCCTTGAGCTCGGTGCTCTCGGTTGACGTGCGCATCACGGATGCCATCACGCGCTCGATCGGCATCGGCGACGTCATCGTGCGCACGTTCTCGGGCCCGATCTCGTTCACCTCGGTCGGCAACGCAGCCGGCCTGGCTGCGCTGGTCGAGGAGCAGTGGAACCGTTCGCGCAGCCGCTCGCGTTCGGCCGAGCGCGAAGCCATGAAGGCCGCCATCCGCAAAAGCATCAATCCCCCACCGGACGGGCTGGCCAAGGCCAAGAAGGACAAAGACGCGCAACACGGCCCCGGTTTGCTGGCTCAGCTCTCCGAGTTCTTCTCCTTTAAACTGCGCTATACCCAGGGCGACACCGTCATCTATCGCAAGCACTGGTTCGAACTGGTGCGCGAGACCCTGTATCCCACGATCGGCCTGATCGTGATCATCGTGCTGGCTCTGACCTCGCTCTTCGGCCTGCTGCCGGCGCCGTTCACGATGGATGTGGTGGCGTACGTGTGTCTGTTGTCGCTGATCCCGGTGGCGGGCTGGTGGCTCTATCAGTTCGAGGACTGGAAGAACGACCTGTACCTGATCACCAACGACCAGATCGTCGATCTTTACCGCAAGCCGTTGGGCTCCGAGGAACGCCGCTCGGCGCCGCTCGGAAACGTGTTAAGCTTGAAATATGAACGGCCCGGCGCGCTCGGCCTGCTGTTGAATTACGGCAGCGTCGTGGCCAAGGTCGGCGCCGATGAGCTGCGCTTCGAGGGGGTGTTCGACCCCGTCGGCGTGCAGAACGACATTTATCGACGAATGGAGGCGGTCAAGGCGCGCAAAGAAGCGTCTGAGGCCGCGCGACAACGCGAGGAGCTCTCGCGCTGGATGGCCGCTTACCATGAAGTCGCCCAAGAGGACGCCCAGAAGCGTCTCAAACCGTAGCCGATGACCCTGTTGACTATCATCACCCCCAGCAATCCTATTTTGCGCCGCAAGGCGCGGCCGATCTCCGATCCACGCGCGCCCGAAATCCAACGCCTCATCGACGACATGATCGTCACCATGCGCGAAGCACCAGGCGTGGGCCTGGCAGCCCCGCAAGTTGCGGAACCGCTCCGCCTGGCTGTGATCGAGTATGCGCCCGATGCAGAGGATCTTCCTGAAGACGCCGAGTTGCCCGAGCCCAAGCTGTACGTGATCATCAACCCCGAGATCGCGGCGCGCTCGGAGGAAATGGTCGACGGCGCCGAGGGGTGCCTGTCGATCCCGGGGTATGCCGGCACCGTCTCCCGGCACAAGGCGGTGACGATCAAAGCCCTGAACCGCCAGGGTCGCCCGATCAAGATCAAGGCCGACGGCTGGCTGGCCCGGATCTTCCAGCACGAGATCGACCATTTGGACGGCGTCCTGTTCATCGATAAGGCCTCGAAAACCTGGAAAACCAAGGATGAGGAGGACGTTGAGGCCGAATAGCGCCAAAACGCCGGGTTCATTGACAAAGCCCACCCGTCTGGGGTAGACTCCTCCCGCTCGGTCGCCAGCCGGGCCCACTCCCAATTTGAAGGGAGGTGAATTACCCATGACGACCAAAGTTGTACTCCGCCCGAACGAGTCGCAGGACCAACTGCTCAAGCGCTTCAAGAAGAAGGTGATGCGCAGCGGCCTGTTGACCCAGCTCCGTAACAAGCGCTGGTTTGTGTCCAAGAGCGAGGTGCGCCGGATTGAGAAGAAGAAGGCCATCCGCCGGATCAACAAGCGCATGCGCCGCGCGACGATTGACGAATGATCGAAGCTGGGCCCGGTGATGAACCGGGCCCAGTTGCTATAATCCCCTTCATGCCCATCCCATTGCTCGACACGCTCATGCAGTCGCCGCTGATCGACCGAACCCGGCGGAACCACGGCCTGGAGCACGCCACCATCAGCCTGCTCGGGCTGCGCCGACGGGTGAGCCTGGCGGGCAGGTCGACGCCCAACGGTTTCTACATCTACGGCGACGTCGATGCCGACGAGATCGCCTCGTGCGCAGATGAAGCGCTGCGGCGCATGCGTGGCGGCGAGCGCGAGCTGGCCATCCACCCGCACTGCGGCACCAACTACGTCACAGCCGGTCTGGCCGCGGCCGGGGCGGTCTTCATCGCTTTCCTGGGCACCCGCGATTCCCGCCAGCGCTTGGATCGGCTGCCCTTCGCAGCTTCTCTGGCCACGCTTGCGCTGATCGCGGCACAGCCACTGGGCCTGTCGCTGCAACGTGAGGTCACGACCTCGGCTGACGTGCGCGCGATGCAGGTGGTCGAGGTGCGCGTGACCACCGGCCCGGTCCGCACCCACTTCGTCGAGACCGTCGACTAAGGCCGCACCGGCGCTGCCATGAACCCGCGCCTCTTCCTCCTGCACGGCACCGACGAGTTCGCGCTCTCGGAATTCGTCGACAAACTCAAGGCCAAGGTCGCCAAGGACCCTGGCACGGCGTCCCTGAACATCGCGGTGCTGGATGGACGATCCGTGTCTCTGGTCGATGTACAGAGCGCGAGCGGCGCCATGCCATTTTTGGCTGATATGCGTCTGACGATCGTCGAGGGCTGGATCTCGCGGTTGATGGGCAAAGGCGAGGACGAAGAGGTCAGCGAGAGCGGCAAGGCAGCCCTGGCGGCGCTCATCGCGTATCTGCCGGATCTGCCCGACACAGCCTGTCTGGTGCTGCTCGAGCGACGCGATCTTCCGGAGCGAGGGCCGCTTTTCAAGGCCTTGGCCCAGATCCCGTGGGCAAAGGTCCACAAGCTCGACGTGCCGCAGGGTGATGCCTTGGTCGACTGGATCCGCAAACGCGCGAAGCAACTCAAGGGCGAGCTCACCCCGGCCGGCGCGCGCGCCCTGGCTGAAGCTGAGCATGATCCGCGCGCGCTTGGCAACGAGATCGAGAAGCTCCTGACCTATGTGGCCTGGCACCGCCCGGTCGATGTTGACGATGTGCAGGCGCTGACCCGGGCCGGCGTCGAAGCGCGCGTGTTCGATTTCGTCGATCACCTGGGCCAGCGCAAAGTCCAGCCGGCCCTGCGCGAATTGCACGCGCTGCTGGAAAACGAGGATGCCGGCTACGTGCTGGCGATGATCACACGGCAATATCGGTTGCTGATCCAGACGAAGGAATTGGTCGAGGCGCACACCCCTCCGAACACCATCGCCCAAACCCTCGGTCTGCACCCATACCCGGCCGGTAAGCTCAGCCAGCAGACACGCAACTACAGCCTGCCCGTGCTCGAGAGCCTGTACCGGCAACTGCTGGAATGCGATATCGATGTGAAGACAGGGCGCATGGATCCGGTCACGGCTCTGGATGTGCTGGTTTCCACCCTCGCCGCAGCCTGAGCCACTCGCCGGCGGGGATGCGAAAACGAGCGTGCCCTAAAACGGCGATACGGCGCTGAGGCGATCAGCGCCGCAATGAAGTCGCTGGCAGCCGGTACTTAAGACTCAGCAGGCCGCCCGGTATCGAGGTGGCGCTCACGCACTCGAGTGCCGTCTCGCGCACCCCCCTTCATCAAACATGCGCAGGCCCTGACCGAGCAGGATGGGCACAAGATCGACTTGCAACTCATCCACGAGCCCGGCCCGCAGCGCGTGGTTGGACCCCCGACGATCACCACGTCCCGATCGCCCGCGGCGAGTTGCGCCTGCCGAATGCCGTAGCGATCCTCCACGAAGCCATCGAGAGACATCGTCATCCCGGCGATCACTTTGCCCACGGCAGTTCTCCGCCCGGAAGCGTATCGCCCTAGAAGCTATCCTAAAAATGGCGCCTGAGCAGAATGCAGACGCAGGCCAGTTGGACAAAGGCCAGGTAGTTCTCGACCTTGCGCTCGTAGCGGATCACGATGCGGCGGAAGTTCTGGAGCCAAGCGTTGGTCCGCTCGATCTTCCAGCGTCGTTTGTAGCGGCGCAACGGTCGTCCATCTTGGGTGAACCGGCGCCGGTTCGAACGGTTCGGCGCGATCAGTTCAATGCCTCGGCGAGCAAGGCGAGCATCATGTCCGTCACTATCGTAGGCTCCGTCGCCGATGAGGCGGCGGGGTCGAGCCGGGACAAAACGGGCTGCAAGAGTCGGTTCAACGAGGGCGATTTCAGCC
>JAEURK010000191.1 GCA_016789175.1 Anaerolineales bacterium | reverse complement strand
TCCGGTCGCGTTCGTCATCCTGGCGAAAGCCGGGGCGACGAATACAGGCTAACGCATCTTATTCGCGAGGGCCGGTTTCTTTGCCACGAATTACACGAATGGATACGAATTCTCACGAATGGGGATTGTTCGTGCCCATTCGTTTCAATTCGTGAAAGTCGTGGCAAAACGCGTGCTGTTTCACTTGAGATGCGCTAGCCCTGCGAGTACGACGAGTGCGCCCACCCGGCCTATAATCCAACCAAATTGATCGACGCACGCCCTCACGCATTCGAGGAGCGTGTCGCTATAAAGGGGCATTCGAATGAGCGAAGAGACGAATCGCGGAACGACATCGGTTCCATCAGACACCGACGTCGCGGCCCGGGTCGAGCAGATCCTGGGTGGCCTGAGCCTCGACGAGAAGATCGGGCAACTCACCCAGATCGGCGCCGCGGATTTCATCCCGGGGCCCAGGCCCGAGGACGTGATCCGCAGGGGTGGGGCGGGCTCGGTGTTGTGGTTGAACAATCCTCAAAAGTTCAATGCGCTCCAGAAGATCGCGGTTGAGGAGAGCCCGTCGAAGATCCCGGTGCTCTTCGCGCTGGACGTGATCCACGGCTATCGCACGATCTTCCCCGTGCCGCTGGCGCTGGCGTCGTCGTGGGACCCGGGCGTGGCCGAGCGCGCGCAGGCTGTCGCGGCCGCAGAGGCCCGGGCGGCCGGTCTGCACTGGACGTTCGGGCCGATGCTCGACATCGCTCGCGATGCCCGCTGGGGCCGCATCGTCGAGGGCGCGGGTGAAGATCCTTGCCTGGGCTCGGCCATGGCTGCCGCCCAGGTGCGCGGCTTCCAGGGCGAGACCCTGGGCGCGCCGGATCGCGTGGTCGCCTGCGCCAAGCACTTTGCCGGTTACGGCGCGGCGGACGGCGGGCGCGACTACGACCCGGTCTTCCTGTCCGAGGCGCAACTGCGCAACGTCTATTTCCCGCCCTTCAAGGCGGCCGTCGACGCCGGCGTCGGTACGTTCATGAGCGCCTACATGGATCTCAACAACGTTCCGGCCAGCGGCAATCGCTTCCTGCTCAAGGATGTGTTGCGTGGCGAGTGGGGTTTCGCTGGCTTTGTGGTCAGCGATGCCTTTGCGGTCGCGAACCTGGTCGTGCAGGGATTCGCCCGCGACGGCCGCGATGCCGCTCAGCGCGCGTTGAGCGCCGGGCTTGACATGGACATGGCCAGCAACACGTACCCGCAGCACCTGGCCGGGCTCGTTGCGGATGGCTCGCTGTCGATGGCCGACATCGAGGCCGCGGTGCGTCCGATCCTGGCGATCAAGGTGCGCCTGGGTCTGTTCGAGCAGCCCTACGTCGACGAGACGCTGTTGGCTCAGGTCGTTGCCCGACCCGAGCACCGCGCGGCGGCCCGTGTCGTTGCGCAGCGCTCGATGGTGCTGCTGCGCAACGACGGCGGACTGCTGCCGCTCTCGAAGACGGTGCAGAACGTGGCCGTGATCGGGCCGCTGGCCGATTCGATGGAGGGCACCGAGGGTTCCTGGATGGTCTTTGGCCACACCCCGGCGGCCGTCACAGTCCTCCAGGGCATCCGTGCCAAGCTCCCGGATGCGCGCGTGGAGTATGCGCCCGGCCCCGAGATCAAACGCGACATCCCGAGCTTCTTCGACAACTTCGACCCCACCAAGAAGCGCGAGGCTCAGACACCGGAAGCCGCCGAAGCGGCTTTCCAGACGGCTGTTGCGACCGCGCGCAACGCGGACGTCGTCATCATGGTCCTGGGTGAAGAGGCCCAGATGGCCGGCGAGGCCGCCTCGCGCGCCTCGATCGACCTGCCCGGCCGGCAGGACGAGTTGCTGCAGGCCGTCGTCGCGCTCGGGAAGCCGGTCGTGCTGGTCCTGATCAACGGCCGCCCGCTGAGCATCGTCTGGGCGTCGGAGCACGTGCCCGCGATCCTTGAGGCCTGGGAGCCGGGCACCGAAGGCGGAAACGCGGTGGCTGACATCCTCTTCGGCGACGCGAACCCGGGCGGCA
>JAEURK010000184.1 GCA_016789175.1 Anaerolineales bacterium | reverse complement strand
CGGAACGCCCCTCACGGTTGCCATCGTTCTGGCGCCTGACTCGGCCGGCCGGGTCAGTGACACGCGGACGGATCCGCCACCGCGATTCGCCTAGCCCGTCGCCCCAATCGTCATGATCTGACTGAGATCAATGGCTGTTGCCGCGCACCGCAGATGACACTTCACTGCCTACAAGAGGGCGGTGCAGGTTTGAGTCGGCGCACGGATCCGGCGCATTGATCCGACGACACAGAAGGTGAGGGCAGAATGCTTGCTCCACAGGACTGTTTCACATTGCCGGGCCCGCTTCGCACCAGAGGGCTATCGGATGTCGTGATTGGCGTCTGCGCCGCCCTCATGCGCGATGCCGTCCTGGCACAGGGTCCCGAGACGATTCAAGCCGGGCCCGCACCCGTTCGCGCCGTTCGCTTGCTCGCGTGCGCCGAAGAGCGCTGGATCGAACACGCCCTGGCCGTTCGTGCACGCCACTTTGCGGTCCCCGACCGACAAGCGCTCGTGCTTCAGTGCTTCAACGCCTTTGTGCGTGCCCTGACGATCGCGCCCACGACCTCCTTGGTGGTGAGCGACCTTGCATTGGCGCCGGACCCGGACCGGACGTGGGTTGGCGTTCGAGCCGGCGTCATCGAAGACATCTGGCCGGCGACTGAAGCGTACACGGGCTCACTGACGGATCGGTGCCAGCGAGTCGGGCGGGAGATCGCCCGCAGTCTCGACCGGCTCATCCCGCCGTTTGCCCGATCCGGAGCGTTGGCGCCCGAGATCCTGAGGGACGCGGCCAGCGACCAGGTTGCACAATCCATCGCCCTGGTCGGCCAGCACCTCAACCACCCGTTGACGCAGGACATCCTCACCGGTGTGGTGGCAGGCGGTGCGCACGGGCTGCGCCCGGTCGAGCTGGTTCGGGTCACAACCGGTGGCCGCAGCGCGGTGGCGGTCAAGCGCGCGGTCTGTTGTCTGGCCGATCGCCTGGATGCAGATGCCACGTGTTTGGGCTGTCCGCGCGATCCGGAGCCGACGCGGACGGATCGCCTGAAGACCTGGCTGCAGACGTTGATTGCCGATCCAACCTGAAAAGAGACGCGCTCCTCTGGCCGGGACAAGTCAGGTGGGCGCCAAACCATTTCATTGCGTACTCGTGGGGATACCATGAAGCTTCGACATCTATTACCACTGGCGCTTGGGGTGCTCGTGGCGGCCTGTATGCAACAGGCCGCACCAACAACGCCGGCGCCCACCGCGCCACCGGCGACCGCCGAACCGGTTGCCGTCGCCGCGAGCGGCAGTCCGGCCGCGGCGTTTCAAAAAGGGGGCTGCTTCGCCTGTCACGCCATCCCGGGCGCCGCCACGTCCGGGACGCTCGGACCGGATCTCTCGACGATCGCCGAGGTTGCCCAGACGCGCCTCGCGGATCCAGGCTATGCGGGTTCCGCCACCACAGCCGAGGCGTACATCCGGGAGTCGATCCTGGCACCGGAAGCTTTCCTGGTGCCGGATTGCCCGACCGCGGCCTGCCAGAAGGGGCTGATGCCGGCCACCCTGGCGCAGACGCTGTCCGAAGCCGAGATCGCCACAATCGTCGGCTATCTGACCGGGCTGCCCGCGAGCGAGGCGTCGATGGGGAGCGCGGGTGGATCCGCCGAGGCGCAGGTCAGCGAGATCGCACTCAACGACGACGACTATGCGTGGGCCAAGCAGACGTTCTTTCAACGGTGCGCGGGCTGCCACGGTACCCTGCGAAAGGGCGCAACCGGGCCGGCACTGACGCCAGATCTGACGACGGCCAAGGGCACGCTGGCCCTGGCCGCGATCATCACCAACGGCACACCGCGCGGCATGCCCGATTGGGGCAACCAGGGGATCCTGACGGCCGACCAGATCACGCTGATGGCCAGATACCTCCAGAACGAGCCGCCGGCGCCGCCGGAGATGTCGCTCGAGGAGATGAAGGCCTCCTGGAAGGTGTTGGTTCCTCCAAGCCAGCGCCCGACGGAACCCCAGACCCAGCGCAATTGGCAGAACTACTTCAGCGTGACGCTGCGAGATGCTGGACAGGTTGCCATCATCGATGGAGACACCCATGAGGTCGTGGCGACGGTGGACACCGGCTATGCGGTCCACATCACGCGCATGTCGGCCACCGGACGCTATGCCTACGTCATCGGTCGTGACGGCCGGTTGGCGCTGGTCGACCTATGGATGGAGATCCCGCAGAAGGTCGCCGAGGTTCAGACGTGTTACGACGCCCGTTCGGTCGAGGTCAGCAAATACAACGGCGAGCTCGGCGACTTCTCCGACCTGTACGCGATCGTGGGCTGCTACTGGCCCCCGCACTTCGCAATCCTGGACGGCCAGACGCTCGAGCCTTTCAAGGTCGTCAGCGTGCGCGGCTACACCGCCGACACCAATACGTACGTCGGTGACCCACGGGTGGCCGCGATCGTCGCGTCGACCTACAAGCCGGAATGGATCGTCAACGTCAAGGAGACCGGGCAGGTCTGGCTGGTCAACTACACCGATCCGACCAACCCGACGATCAAGATGATCCAATCGACGCTCTACCTGCATGACGGCGGGTGGGATTCCACCGAGCGCTTCTTCCTGGTCGCGGCCAACCAATCCAATAAGGTTGTGGTCATTGATGCCCAGGAAGGCGACCTTGAGGCGACGGTCGATACGCCCGAGGTCCCGCACCCGGGCCGTGGCGCGAACTGGATCGATCCGGAATATGGCCCGGTCTGGACCACCGCCCACCTGAGCGCCGCGTCGCTG
>JAEURK010000182.1 GCA_016789175.1 Anaerolineales bacterium | reverse complement strand
CTATCGCGCGTTGGCGCGCCGGCGCGAGATCACGTGGATCGGCCCAACCTTGCCCAGGAACACCATGACGCCGACGCTCTGGGAGTGCGCGCGAGGTCATCGCTGGCGCCAGCGCTTTCAATCCGTCCAGCAGGGGTCCGGGTGTCCCACCTGCGCCCGGGCACCTTTGGCCCGGCGCGCCGGGCCGCCGACCCGGCCACCGAGATAAGCGCGACGCCCCGCCGCCGAGTGCGGGGCCGGTGCAGATATGAACTACGCTGAACGGTTACGTGGACCGACCGAGAGTAGAATGACCGCGTGGCCATCACCGTCGCCGTGATCTCGCAGAGCGTCGCACAACGTCAACACGTGGCTCGAGCTCTGGGCGACACGCCCGACCTGGTTGTCGTGCAGCAAGCCGACGACCTCAAGGCGCTGCGGGATCTCCCCGCCATTCCGCAGGTCGTGGTCTTGGGCATCGCGCATCTCCCCAGCGTCGACCGATCCGACCGCCTCTGGAAGGCGCTGACCGGGATCCGCAAGGCCGCGCCAGGAACCCGGCTGGCGGTGTGGTTCGATGAAGCCGACGCCGGCGCCACGGCGGATCTACGCGCCGGCGGCGTCACCGGCATCGTGCAATGGTCCGATGCTAAGGGCGACGTCTGGCCCCAGCTCGTGCGCACCATCTTCTCCGGCAGCCAGTTCTGGTCGCGGCCATTTGACACGCTCGATCAGCGCAGGGCTGAAGTGCCCGGCCTTCAGCCGAAGCCACCCCTCACCCGTATCTGACTCCCCGGTAGAGCCAAGATCGATCGACTGACCCACGAACCGGGTGTGTGTGGCCGCTTCCCCGCCCACACGACTGCGCTTGTGACTGCGATCCTAGGTCGTCCGCAGATCCTCAACACGCCGGGGATTTCGCGTTCGCGCTGTCATCCGATGGCGACCATGGACTCAGCAGATGTCCCGGAGTCGACATCGGACGCCTGAGCGGTCCGCGAGTCAGGCCGGATGCATCAGCTGTCCACGGGACCTGAAGTGTGACGTAGCAGTTGTCGGCAGGTCGACCCGCTGGAACTGGCTCGGCGGACCCTCAGTCATCTTTGCTGAGGCCGCCCAAAGGCGCGAGCGCCCGTGCGCGGTAGAGCCGAGCCCGTTCATCATCGCCTAAGGCCTGGTAGAGCCATCCAAGCTCGTCCAAGACCGCCCGGAGCAGGGGTAGCGATCCGGCCGCCGATTGCTCCAGTTCAAGCTGAAGGGCGAGGGCTTCATTTAACTGGCCCGCCATCCGATAGGCCCAACCCAAGAACCACTGCGCGGATCGCGCACAGTGGGTCGTACCCATTCGTGTACCTGCTCGCGTTGCGGCCTGAAGCTCTGAGACGGCGTCAGCGTGGTTCTGGAGCCGGATAAGCGCCTGTGCCAGACCGATTCGTACGGCGCACTCCCAGCGTTGGGCGGCCTCCTGCTGCGAAAACTGAACGAACCGCAAGGCATCGCGTTCATGCATCCCTTGTCGCTCTGGGTCGTTTTCCGTGAATGCCATCAGGTGGAGCGCTTCAATGGCGTGCGGATCGAGCCCAGCCGCCTTGGCCCGCCGAAAGGCTTCTTGGAAGGCCTGACGGGCCTGCGTCTGCGCCTTCCAGGTCAGGGCTTCAGGCGGGTGCGCGGGGGAGGCGTGCGCGCGGCCAAGCTCGAGCCAGTAGCATACCTGCGCCTCGGAGCCAGAAACGGCGACGTTGGCTTCGATCGCACGCAGGATCTCCAGCGCTGGCTGCGTCTCGCCGCGAAGGACGTAGGAACGCGCGATTTGTGCCTGCAAGACGAGCGCATCGTCTGGGGACGCGCCGATGAGCGCTGCGCGAAATCGCGCCTCGCTGAGGGCCGGCTGGTCGAAATCCCACAGACGATTGATGTCGATTGCCATACGTCGAGTGGCATCGGGCGAGGGAAGCCAACGGCGCACCAGATCGCGCCGCAGCCTCACGACCAGCCCACCGTCATCCTCACGATCCCCACAACCCCACCCGCCAGCACCAGCCAGGTCGCGTTGACCCTGAAGCGCACCAGGGCTATTCCTGTGACCAGCGCGATCGCCACGGTGAGTGGATCCACCAGCGCCGCTCGACCCAGCTCGAAGGTCACCCCGGCCATGAGGCCGAGGGAGGCCACGTTCACGCCGTCGAGCAGGGCCGATGTCCACGGCGAGTTTCGGAGCCGGCTGATGAACGGGTTGCTGATGGCCACGAACACGAAGGAGGGCAAGAAAATGCCCAGCGTCGCCAGGAGCGCGCCTGGCACGCCGCCGAGCAGATACCCGATGAAGGTGGCGGTGGTGAAGACGGGACCAGGCGTGACCTGACCGATGGAGACGGCGTCGATGAGCTGTGCGTCCGTGAGCCAGCCGAGCCGAACCACGAAGTCCGCGCGCAGAAAGGCCAACAGCACGTAGCCGCTGCCATAAAGCACCGACCCGATCTTCAGGAAGATCCAGAACAGTTGCGCCAGATTGACCGGCTCGGCGGCGAGCGGCCCCAACGCAAGCCCGAGCGGGGCCACGGCGCTCACCGGCGCGCGCCCGAGACGCTGGCGATTGGCGATCACCATCACCACAAGACCACCAACCGCAAGCAGCGCGATCTCGTTCTGGCCCAGCAGGTACAGGCTCAGGGCCGCCGCGCCCACGATCGCCGTGAGCGGCCCTTTCACCGCCTTTCGTCCAAGTTCCCAGAGCGCCTGCGCCACGATCGCGATCACCACCGGCTTGATGCCGTACAGCAGGCCGTCGGCTTCCGGGGTGGTGCCGTAGGTGGCATAGGCCCAGGCCAGCGCCAGGACGATCACCATGGCCGGAGCGATGAAACTCACGCCCGCCGCGATCAACCCCGGCCAGCCCGCGCGCACATATCCCAGATGGATGGCCATCTCCGTTGAGTTCGGCCCCGGGATCAGGTTGGTGGCGCCCAGGAGATCCAGGAAGTGTTGATCGTCTACCCATCGGCGGCGGCGCACCACCTCGTCCCGCATCAGGGCGATATGCGCCGCGGGTCCGCCGAAAGCGGTCGCGCCGAGTTTGAGGAACAACCCGATGACCTCGAGGAGCCGAGCGCTGCCCGTTTCAGGTTCACGCATCCTGGTGTCTTTCCACGATCCTCAGCGGCTTGATGAGCTGCTGGGTGAAGAACCACCAGGACCCGAGCCTCTCACCTGGCTCGAAGCCAGCAGCCAGACCAAGATGTCGCACCGTTTGGGGACTTTGATAGTGTGGGTCGATACCGAAGACCTCGGCCACGGCCAGGGTGCCGCCGGGCATCAGCGCACGATGGATCTGGCGCAGGGCGGCCGCCTGATCCGGGATCTCGCCCAACACCGTCACCAGCCAGGCACGGTCGAACGTGTCGTCGGGCAGCAGACCCGGCCGAGTGCAATCGCCGCACAGTGTGCGGACGTTGGTGAGACCGAGCTCGGCGGCCCGTCGGCGCACGCGGGCCACCATCCCCTCCTGCAGGTCCAGTGCCGTGATCGCGCCCTCGGGCCCGACGCGCCGGGCCGCCGGCAGACTGAGCCGGCCGGGGCCGCAACCGACATCCAGGCCATGGTCACCCGGGCGCAGGCCAATACGGTCCAGCGTCGTCGTCGTGCCGCCGAGCCAATCGGCGAGCGGGTTGTCGATCAACCCGGCCAGCCAGCTGGGAAAGGGGAGTGAGCGCTGACGGCTGGCCCAACGCCAGAGCACGCCGACGCCGATCATGCCGAGCAGGAGCCACCCCAGCCAGTGAGTCAGACGATGCCCCATGATCACCTCGTCATAGACTGTGGGCCGGCCCGTCGGGCCGCGACCCAGAAGAGCGGCAACGCAACTGCCTGGGCGACGACTGAGAAGATCACGACCCCGATCAGGGATTGGTCGTAGAGGTAGCCCATCAGCGCACTGCCCGCGAACCAGAAGACCCCGAAGACGGTATGGAACAGACCAAAGGCCGTGGCGCGCCGCTCGGTCGGCACAAAGCCCACCAGCGCAGCACGCAGCACCGACTCCTGGGCGCCCATGCCGATGCCCCATAAGGTCACGCCAACCACCGACCACGCGGTGTCACCCAGGAACGCCAGCGGCGCCGCGAGCGCCGAGACCGCGAAGGCGCCGATGACAATCACCAGGCCCTTCTGATCAAACCAACGTCCGAGCAGCAGCGCCGCCACAGCGTCCACTGCCATGGCCAGGGCATACAGCGCCGGGATCCATTCCACGCTCAGGCGGCCCATCTTCTCGAAGTGATAGGCGATAAGCGGGTAGTCGGCGAAGCCGGCCGCGATCAGACCGGCCGCCAGCAGGAACCACCAATAGGCCGGGGCGTATCCGCGAGCCGCGATCTTGGGCGTTTTGCTGGCCAGTTCGGCCGGGTGCGGAAAGCGCCAACGGGCCACGGTCAGGATGGCCAGCGCCAGGGCCGCCGGGATCAGGAGCAGGGCATAGCCGAAGTGATAGGTCTCCAGGCCAATCGCGCCCGACGCTCGGGTCATGAGCACCACGGCGACGAAGGTCGGCCCCAGGACGCCGCCGATCTGGTCCAGCGCCTCGTGCAGGCCAAAGCTCTTGCCGGCGCCCAGCTGTGAGGAGGCATAGGAGAGCATGGCGTCGCGGGCCGGGTTGCGGATGGCCTTGCCGATCCGCTCGGCGAAGATCAGGCCGATCGCCCACTCCCAGCGTCCCACCAGCGCCAACGCCGGCGCGGCCAGCAGATTCACGAGGTAGCCCGCGAAGGTGATGGCCCAGTAGCGCTGAGTCCGATCTGAGAGATAACCCGTGAAGAAACGCAGGGCGTAGCCGAGCAGCTCGCCGGCGCCGGCGGCCAACCCCACCGCCGTAGCGCTGGCGCCCAGGAAGCTCAGATACGGACCGTTCAGGCCCCGAGCGCCTTCATAGGTCAGGTCGGCAAACAGACTGACGACGCCGAGCAACACGACGAAGCTCAGCGCCCGACCGGCGGAGAGTGGCGCGGGTTGCGGCTCAGAAGGTGTTGTGGTTTCGGACAGGGTGGTCATCGGGTGTCACTTTCGGTGTGCCGGTTCATCAAGTTCGGCCAGCAGCTCACGGGCCTTGATCCGGGCCTCCGCCAGGGCCGTCTTGCCCTTACGCGTGGCGGTGTAGTACTTGCGCGTCTTGCCGCCGACGACCTGCTTCTCGCTGGCCAGCCAGCCGGCCTGCTCGAGGCTGTGTAGGATCGGGTAGAGCGTGCCGGGGCTCAGGTCGTAACCGTGCCGCGCCAGCTCGCGGATCATGTCCAGGCCGAAGATCGGCTCCTGGGCCGCGTGGTGAAGGACGTGCAGTCGGATAAAGCCGAGGAAGAGGTCGCGGGTCAAGGCCATGCGGTCACCTATATCGTGTTTCGTTATCGATATCCGATAATACGACGCACGGGACCGGAAGTCAAGGAGGAATGGATCCCACACGAACGCGCCCGAGAAGCAGCGCAGGAGCGCTCAGCTTGATCGGCGGATCGAGGCCCAGGCGGAGGCCCGGCCGTCCCGGAGTGCGTGCCAGGCCGCGCCGATCTCGGCCGCATCACAGTCGCTGGCGGACACGGCGGTCTGCGCCAGGTCGGCCCCGCCCGCCAGCTTCGCGATCGCGTCGAACAAGCGCAGCCGCCGGCGCCAGGCGTCAAAGGTCAGGCCAGTGGCTGCCTGAAACGCCGGCAGGGCGTCGGACTCCAGGACCGCGTGGTGGCGCATCCATCCCGCGAGGATCTGGTCGTCGAGCGGATCGCGCAGGCTGGTTTCGGCCAACTGCGCCAACGGTCCGGTGGCAGGCAGGGGGAGGTGCAGCGCCCGCAGGGGCGCAAGCGGGAGCAGCTCGAGGAGGACCTGGAGTAGGTGATCGCCGGGGCTGCCCGGCCAGGGTTCGGCGCCAAAGCCGGCGGCCGTGTCCAGCAACTCGCGCAGCAACGGCGTCCCCGGCACGGTTCCCGACTCCACGGGCTGGATGGCGCTACGCTCGGGGAGCGTCAAGGTCCAGGCCGACAGGGCTCCCCCGTCCCAAAGACGATACCGCGCGTTGGGCAAGACCCAGACCGCGCATTGGGGCGGCACACACCAGAGCGCGTCTGCCAACTCCAGGCGCAGGAAACCGTGATCCACGAACACGAGACGGGCGCAGGGGGACGCGCCCCAGCGGGATGGGGTGTCAGCCTCTAGATGCAAAGCTGCAACCCGCGGACATCGGGGCGGGCAGACGCCAGGACCGTCGGCCATAGCTCAGCCGGGGGGCGGCAGACGATGGCGCGTGGCCAGGGCGGCGGCCTCGATGCGATTGCTCACACCCAGTTTCTCGAAGACGGCGCTGAGGTGATTGCGCACCGTCTTTTCGCTGAGCACGAGGCGCTCGGCGATGTCGGCGTTGGAGCGGCCCTCGGCCACCAGCGCCAGGATCTCGCGTTCGCGCGTGGTCAGGGCCGTCAAAGGATCAGCAGTTGGCGTTGTTCGCCCTCTCAGGAGCGCTAACACACGCCGTGTCACCGCCGGATCGAGCACGGAAGCCCCTTCGCGCACGGCATCCAGCGCCCGGCTGATGTCGCGCGGGTCGCCGGCCTTGAGCAGATACCCCACCGCCCCGGCCTCGATGGCGTCGGCGATGACGCCGTCGTCGGCATACGAGGTCAGCATGATGACCTGGGTCGCGGGCCAGCGCGAGACGATCGCGCGACAGGCCTCCAGGCCGCTCGCACCAGGGGGCATCCGGACGTCGAGGATGACAACATCCGGCTGATGCGCCTCGCACGCCTGCAGCGCGGCTTCGGCGGTCGCGGCCTCCGCGACGACGCGGTTGGCCTCGTCCTGCTCGAGCACCATCTTGAGCCCGATCCGGACGACATCGTGATCATCCGCCAGGAGGATCCGCAAGGTTCGCTTCATGGCGTGGTCTCCGGCGCGAGATAGGTCACGGTTGTCCCGCGACCGGGTTGACTCTCGATCGACAGGCGACCGCCGGCCAGCCGGGCGCGATCCTGCATGGCGCGCAGCCCCCAGCCCGGCGTGATCGAGTCCTGCGCAAACCCGCGACCGTCGTCGCGGATGCGGATCTCCAGGCCGTCAGTCACGCGATGGAGCGTGATCCAAACCCGCTGGGCCTGGGCATGCCGCACGATGTTGGCCAGGCACTCCTGGACGATCGCCAGGATGTGGTGGGTCTGGCCGGTGGCGAGATCGCAGTCGCCGCCACAGTCGAGCTTGATCTCCACCAGTCCGCGATAGCGCGGATCCCGGATCAGGAGCCGCAGGGCATCCACGACTGAGATCGGCGCCTCCTCGACTCGGAGCGTGCGCATATACGCGCGCAGGTCGTTGTTGGCGGAGCTCAGCACCTGCTGGGCCTGCTCGAGCCGGCCGAGGGCATCGGGTTGATCCTTGAGCTGGGGCGTCAGGGTGGAGAGGATCAGGCCGGCGGAGTACACGCCCTGCAGCGCACCGTCGTGGATCTCCTGGCCAATCCGGCCGCGCTCGGCGGTCTGGATCCGATCCGCCTCCATGCCCTCAATGAGCTCGTCCAGTTCGTCCTCGAACACCTCGAGCGCGCGGATGACGGCCACCGCCAGCACCAGCCCCGCGAGCGACCGAAACACCTCGACCGGCACGCCCGTCATCTGGAAGACCCCCTCGCGATTCACCCACTGCGCCGGCGGAAAGGTCATCGACGGCACGATGAGGCCGCCGAGCACCGCATACGCGACCAGAGCCGCGCCGGCCACCTGGAGCGTGCGATAGATATAGCTCGCCCCGAGCGGGGCTACCGTCTCCTTCGCCAGCCGATACAGGCCGAAGGCCGACAGGAGGCTCCCGGGTAATCCCAGGAGGTAGCGCGCCCACACATCGGCGGCCAGGAGCCATTGCTCGGCGTCTGGGAACAGGTAGAACGTGAACCAGAAACTGATCCCCCAGACGCCGATCGCGCCGACGCCGATCCAATGCAGACGCCCCCAATGCCCTTCGGTGGCCGCTGCGCCAAAGAGCAGCAAGCACGCGAACGAAGCACCCAGGAGCGCGATCTGCAGCGCCAGCATCAGTTCGATGTAGGGCCTCGGCAGATACTCGGCCTGGATCGGGATGAAGAGGCCGCCCCATTCGTGGATGCCGTGCAGCACGCCGAAGCCCGCCAGCCAGCGTAGATCACGAGCCAGGCGCAACCGGCTATGGCGCCGCGACTGGAGAAAGATCGCCAGGCCCATGACGAAGAACGTCAGGCCATAGCCAAACAACACGAGCGGGCGATTGATCGCGAAGAAGTGAGCGGTCATGGTGGAAGCCGGACGCGCGGCGAGCGGACAGGGTTATTGTTCCCCGTTCCTGTCCAGAAAGCAAACAGGGGCGTCCACCCGACGGTGGACGCCCCTGACTTCAGGCGTTCCGCTTATTTCGGAGCGAAGGCCGCGGCGATGCCCATGTAGATCGGCGGGAAGGTCAGGGCCACGCCCACGACCAGCAGCCCGAGGGTGATCCAGAGCGCCGTCATCAGTTTGGGCGACTGCTTCTGGAAGGCGACGTGCATTGCCACCCAACTGATCAGGAAGGCGATCACGGCGACGCCGGCCTTGCCGGCCAGCGGGCCGACGCCCGGGTCCCAGGTCAGGAAGGCTTTGAGGCCGGCGTTCATTTCGGCGCCGACGACCATCAGGCCGAGCACGGCCGAGCCGACGCCGCTGGCGATCATGGCCGCGTTCATCACGCGGTCGGCGGCGCTGACGTACCCGGCAGCCTTCTCAACAGCTTTCTCGGCGGGAATGGATTGAGTAGCCATGGTGTTGTCCTCTGGAGATGATCAGGGTCAGATGATGGGTGCCGCTTTGGTGATCAGGGCGCCGAAGAGGCCCGCCACCCCCGAGAGCGCGAACGATAAGATGAACAGGCCCATCAGGATGAAGCGCGCGCGGCGGTCGGTCGACAGTTCCTTGCCGTAGGCAAAGACGCCCACCGCCACCGCCGTCGCGAGGAAGGGCGTGATCCAGGCCACGTGTTCCTTCCACTCCATGCCGAAGTGGTGATACTCGGCCGTCTCTTCGCTGGCTAGCAACCAGTAGCGCGGATAGTCCATCAACTCAGCCGATTGGGCCTTGGTGTCGATGGCTTCCGGCGGCTTCGCGCGATACCAGGGGTAGACGATGAAGGTGCCGACGATCACGGTCAGCCAGACGCAAACCGCCATGACGGCGCTGCCCCAGCGCAGGCGGCTGACGCGGTCAAGGATGCCTTCGACCGTCACCAGCTTGGTGCGCAGGCTGTACAGGCCGGCGATGCCGCCGGCGAAAGCCAGCAGGTATAAGGCCCCGAAGCCCATGCCATGGACCAACGTCCAGAGTTCACGATCTGTGAGATGCATGTCGTCCTCCTGTGACGCCCGAATGACGGGCTGATGAAGATATCGATCTGCCTCTCAGAGTAGGCGAGCAGGAAGAACGGGAATACTGTCACGGGTCCCAATTGACCTGGGACATGTGGCTGTAAGTGTCTGGGCCTGGAACAGCCGAAGGAAGGACCCACCCGGACCGGCATTGGGTGATCACATCAGAATCGGCAGGCTCATCCAGGACCCATCCCGGGGCCAGTGAATAGCTTTTGCGCGAATAGAGCAGCGCGCCCGCGCCTGAGCGCGCGACGTATCCCGCTTTCTATCTGTATCCCTGGACAAAGTGACAAGCGATCGTATAATGTAACCGTGGTTACATCAAAGGTGCGGCGGGGGTCGGCGGCTTCACCTCGCCGCTGGTTGTTGCTCACAACGAAGGTCTCGCCCAAGCCTACCGCGCGCCGGGTATACATCTGGCGCAAGCTCAAGCGTCTCGGCGCGATCCTGCTGCACGATGCCGTCTGGGTGCTGCCGGATACGCCGCGCACACGCGAGCAGTTCCAGTGGATGACCGCTGAGGTCATCGAGATGGGTGGGGAGGCGTTTTTGTGGGAGTCGCGTCTCATTCTGGGCACGTCTGAAGAGGTGTTGGCACAGAAGTTCGTCGAGCTGGTTGATGCGGCCTACCGATCCATCCTGAAGGAACTGGCGAAGAAGAATCACGACCTGTCCGTCCTGTCGCAACAATACCAGCGCATCAAGCAGCAGGACTACTTTAATTCGGAGGCGGGAACCCGGGTGCGTCAGGCGCTCATCTCGGCTCGGGGAGGCAAAGCGCGATGAAGTGGGTGACGTGGGAGAACGTCGCGGTCGACCGGATTGCCTGCGCCTGGTTGATCCGTCGTGAGATCGACCCCAAAGCCAGGTTTCAGTTTGTGCCGGCCGGGACGCAATCCCTGCCGAAGGGCGCTGAACCGTTCGACATCCCCGGCGCGCGGCTGTCGCACCGGCGCGGGCACTGCACCTTCCATACGATGTTGCGCGAGTACCACCTACAGGACCCCATCCTGCAGCGCATCGCGCGGATGATTGATGAAGCGGATGGGGTGCAGGAGGTTACCTTGGAGCCTGTCGCGCCGGGGCTGGACTTCCTCTGCCGCGGCATCCGGCTCATCAGCCCCGACGACCAGGCGGCCATTGAGCGCGGCGCACTGATCTATGACGCCCTCTATGCGCAGCTGGCCGCTGAGCCCGAGGAAGCTTGAGCCGGAGGTAACCATGGGTCTCCAACACGTGGGGTATGTCGAACTACCTGCGCACGTCACGTCCGGCGGGTTCGATCACGCGGCCGTGCATCGCGCCCGAGCCCTCCTGTACGTGGCTCACACGGCCAACGATGCGCTCGACGTCATCGATTGTGACAAAGACCGCTACGTGCACTCGATTTCCGGCCTGACCGGTGTGGCAGGCGCGTTGGTGTCTGACGAACTCGACCTGGTCTTCACCTCCAATCGGGTCGAGAACTCCATCGGTATCTTCTCGCCGGACGATGAAGCCGGCCTGGCCAAAGTGTCGGTCGGTGTGCGCCCGAACGGGCTGGCCTTTGACCCGCGCCGGCGTCGACTCCTCGCCGCCAACGTCGGTGATCCGGCAGTCCCCCATCGGTTCACCTTCTCCATTGTGGATGTGGCCAAGAGGACCCTGATCGCGGATATCCCGGCCCCCGGGCGCACCCGCTGGACGGTGTATGACGCACAAACGGATGCGTTCTACATCAACATCGCAGATCCGGCACAGATTGTCGTCGTGGCCGCTCACGATCCGACACGCATCGCGCGCACCCTGGAGATCGACGTTGCTGGCCCACATGGCCTTGACCTGGACGCGGAGCATCGGCGTCTCTTCTGCGCGTGTGATGGCGGTCAGTTGATCTGTCTGCAATTGCCTGAGGGCCGCCGGTTGCACCAATCCGGTCTCAGCGGTGTGCCGGACGTGATCTTCTTCAACCGGGTGCTGCATCGCCTGTACGTGGCGATCGGTGATCCGGGTGTCATCGACGTGTTCGACACGGAGACGATGGAGCGGGTCGAGACGGTGCCGACGGAGAAGGGGGCGCACACGCTGGCGTTTGACCCGAACCGGAACAAGGTCTACGCCTTCCTGCCGCGAACTCACCGCGCGGCGGTGTATGTAGAAAATGGCTGAAGGGGGCGTGCGTCGCCAGATCCGGATTGCGACGGTTGCGGGGCGCCTGGGCATCAGCCAGGCTGACCCGGGTTCTGCGCGTGAGCGAAAGGGACATCCTCGTTTGACCGGGCCATGCCTGGGATCAAGGTGGACAAACCGCAGGCTACCGAAAGTGCAGATTGAACATGTCTCTCGAACCTCCCGTCCCGCCTCAGCCGGTCGAGTCGGGCCTAGCCCGGGCTGTGGCCACCGCTGCCGCGCACCTTCGGGCGGTCGGGCCGGGCGCACTCACACCGGACAGCCGGCTGCTCTTCATCACACGCACGGTGCGGCTGTTTGCCTATGGTTTCCTTTCGGTGGTGCTGGTGCTGTACCTGGTGCAGGTCGGCCTGTCAGGCGTGCAGATCGGCGCGCTGCTCACGTTGACTCTGCTGGGCGACACCGTGATCTCGCTCTGGCTCACGACCTCGGCCGACCGGCTGGGGCGGCGGCGGATACTCATCGTCGGTGCAGCCCTGATGCTGTTCGCGGGCATCCTGTTCGCACTCACTCAAAACTTCGTCGTGCTGCTCATGGCCGCCACTATCGGCGTCCTCAGCCCGAGCGGAAACGAGGTCGGGCCGTTTCTATCGGTGGAGCAGGCTGCGCTATCGCAATCCGTGCCCGGCGAACGCCGCACGCATGTCTTTGCCTGGTACAACCTGGTCGGCTCCTTCGCCACCGCCCTCGGCGCACTGGCGGGCGGCGCCCTGGCCCAGGGGCTACAAACGGCCGGGGTGACGCCGCTGGCGAGATATCGCATCATCGTCCTCGGATATGCGACGCTGGGGGTTCTGTTGGGCATTCTGTTCACGAGGCTTTCGCCTGCGGTGGAAGTCCCGTTTCGCGACGTGGGGGCCGCTGGTCCGGCGCTAACGCTGGGCCTGCACCGATCGCGGAAGGTGGTCCTCGGCCTGGCCGGGCTGTTCATGGTGGACGCCTTCGGCGGCGGGTTTGTGGTGCAGAGCCTGGTCGCCTACTGGTTCAGCACGCGCTTCGGTGTGACCCCGGCGGTGTTAGGAGGAATCTTCTTTGGCGCCAACCTGCTGGCTGGACTGTCCGCCTTGAGCGCCGCGTGGGTTGCTGGGCGCATTGGGCTTGTCAACACCATGGTGCTCACCCACCTGCCATCGAATATCCTGTTGATGCTGGTGCCGGTCATGCCCACCCTGCCTCTGGCGATCGGCGTGCTGTTGCTGCGCTTTAGCATCTCGCAGATGGACGTGCCGACGCGCCAATCCCTCACGATGGCGGTGGTTCGCCCCGATGAGCGGTCGGCGGCGGCCGGCGTGACCGGGGTGGCGCGCACCATCGGCGCCTCTCTGTCGCCCCTCGTCGCCGGCCCACTCCTGTCGAGCACGCCTGCCATGCTGGGCCTGGTGTTCGTCATCGCGGGCGCGCTCAAGATTGGGTATGACCTTGCGCTTTATTTCAACTTCCGCGCGGTCCGACCGCAAGAGGAAGGAGGTGCGTGAGGTTGACTGTTTGATGTGAGGTCCAGGCTCCGTCGCAGAACTGGCGTGTTATTGAGGAAAGGAAGAAAACCAAACATGAAATGGCTGACTCGCTCACATGTGCATGTGGATCGCGTGGCGTGCCCGTGGTTGATCTCGCGCTTCGTTGACAATGAAGCTGAGTTCCTGTTTGTCCCCAAGAGTCAGGTGGACGCGGTCGCTAGCGCAACGGGCGCCATCCCCTTCGACGCACCTGGCGTGGAACTGGGTCATCACGACGGCCGCTGTTCGTTCGAATCGATTGTGCTCAAATACGATCTCAAAGACCCGGCGCTCCAGTGCCTCGCCCAGATCGTTCACGCGGCTGACGTGGCCGCGGACATTGACAAAGACCCGGTGGCACGCGGCCTGGAGGCCATCGCCAGCGGATTCAGCCTCCGCTACCCAAATGACGAGGAAAACCTGGCGCACCAGTTTGACGTCTATGACGCCTTGTATGCCTGGTGCCGCTTGCAAGTAGCGAAAGTCCAGTGAGGCTGGCAGAACATCTCGATCGAGCAAATGCCCCGCGTCAGCATCGGGACATTTGCTCGATCAGATCCCCTCACGAAACGGAAAAGCGTGCAGTAGACGATGTGTTGAGATCCCGCGACATGGAGGGGGCGATGCTCACTTGCCCACCACTCGCCATTGGGCGGGAAGCACATCCGCCTCACACAGAACTACACGCCTGAAAGAGGAACAGGCCCGCTGAACAGGGACACTGCGGCCGATGCGCGGGTTGTGTTAACGCCCACTATACGATTCACTCCGTTTCGCGGGGTGACCGCCAACGCTTCTGCCTGAATGGGGAGGTGTCTCCTGTCCTGCACCTTAGCGTGCAAAAGTCCGCTTTCTCTGTTCGCCCCCAAAAGGCCTGGCCGGGATGGCAACGCGATAGCATGCGCTTTGTACACCTCGTGAGACTCCCACGCTCGCGTGGACTTGTGCCCCCTGGTTTGTATAACACTTAGCGTGCGATCTGATCCGCTTCGCGAGGTGACCCCAGATGGTCCCTCACGCCACGAGACGCGCGATACCGTCGACTTACGCCGTGCGTGTTCAGTGGGTTGAAGCGCTGTGCTCGACGCGGTAGACGGCCTCACGCCACTCGGCGCCGCTCTCCTCGAGCCGCGCGCTGCCGCGGCCGTTGGCCAGCACCAACTCGAGAGCCTCGTCGGCATCAATGCAGATCGTGCCCGGCAGTAGGTGACGATCAGTTTGTCCTTAGGCAGGGTCTTGAGACGCGTTGGAAGGTCGGCGAGCGGGATCGACAGGGCGCCGGGCAGGTGCCTGGCCTCGTGCTCGAGCATCGGTCGGGCGTCGAGCAGCAGCACGGTGCCGCGCGCCAGGCCGGCGCAGAGCTCCCTGAGTGAGGTCCCGGGGTAGCGGCGTCGACCCCGGCGATACCGATCCAGGGCGCACTCCGCGTCGGCCTGCTAGGCCATGGCCAGACGGCGCTACTCGGTCCACAGCCGGGCCACGGTCGGGTCGGCCAGGCGATAGCGGATGGTGGTGCCCTGGCGCTCGCCGACCACCAGCCCGGCGTGCTTGAGCCGCTGCAGGTGCTGCGAGGCATTGGCCACGCTGAGCGCAGCGGTCGTGGCCAGCTGCTCAAAGCTACGCGGGGCCCGGACAAGCAGGTCGAGCAATTCCAGGCGGTGCGGGTTGGCGATCGCCTGCGCGAGAAAGGCGATGAGCTCAAACAGTCGTTTTTATCGGGATGGCTGATATTCCTTATTCAATAGAATATTTGAATAAAAGCGTAACGCCGATTGGTATCCAGGATGTCCGTTTCCACAACCGAGTGACACCCTGGATAGGAACTGGCTCATCACAGCGGATGCACCCTGAGAGCTCCCCCTGTGGAGACGCAGGCCTCCATGCCATCGGGTTGTGTCCCTCCACCCAATCCATTGCGCGGACCCCGTGTCGGGCTCGCGACTGATCGCCTCACAGATCTCTCTCTGGTGGGCCTGCACACCCCTGAACCCGTCGAAGCGTAAAGGTTCCATCAGCCGGGTCGGCAAACGATCTCCAAATGATGGCTGTGTAGGCTGCCTCCATCGGGAACCGACATGACCCCGCCGAGGCACCCATTCACCGCCTTGTCACCACGCAGGCCGCGCTACCACGTCCTGGTTTTATGCCTCTGGCAGGAGCTGGACGCGGCTGAACCGACCTGGCGTTTCAGCCTGGAAAGCCTTCAGGCCACCGATCGACGCGGATTCGGTTCGCTGGAGGCATTGATCGATCACCTGCGAGCGCTGATCGCGGCGCCCGTGGACCCATAGCCTTCCGCGCCGGGGCGGACGCATTTGTGTCGGGTGCCCCGGCGAACCATACCGGGGCAACCCTTCGCCCGGCGCTCGGACCATTCGGCTCATTCGAGAGGAGTTGGACATGCGCAACGTACTCAAGTGGATTGGGATCACCGTGGGCGGGTTGGTGATCGGGCTGTTCCTGGTCGCAGCCGGGCTGATGATCAGCACGGACCTGCGCTTCAATCGCGTCTACACCCTCCAGGCCGAGGCCGTGGCGAAGCCCGGCGACACAGTGAGCCTCGACGTCGGTCGGCGTTGGGCTGAAATGCATTGCCAGGGTTGCCACGGCCCGGATCTGGGCGGCGGCCCGCTCTTCGAGGACGAGGCCCTCGGGGTTGTGGATGCGCCAAACCTGACAACCGGTCGGGGCGGCCTTGGCGCGCGTTACCAGGCCGCGGACTGGGTCCGGGCCATCCGGCACGGCGTGCGCCTCGACGGGACCCCGACCTTCATCATGCCGTCCAACGAGTTTTATTACCTCAGCGATACCGACCTGGGCAGCCTCATCGCCTATCTCCAGACGGTGCCGGCTGTGGATCGTGAGACACGCACGCGCTCCCTGACGCCGCTGGCCAAGCTGCTCTACGCCGTCGGCGCGTTCGAAAACCTGCTCTACGCCGAGACCATCGCCCACGACGAGCGACCGGCCGCGCCGCCCGCAGGCGTCACCGTGAACTATGGCGAGTATCTGGCGCATGCCCATGGCTGCGCGGGTTGTCACGGGGAAACCCTCGCCGGCCACCAGCCCGCGGAGCCCGGCGCGCCGTTTGCGCCCAACCTGACGCCGGGCGGCGAACTCGGCACCTGGTCCGAGGCCGAGTTTTTCGCCGCCGTGCGCACGGGCGTGACGCCGGCCGGTCGACGGTTGAGCGAGGCCATGCCCTCGCAGTACCTGGCTCAACTGACGGACGACGAACTCAAGGTGATCTGGCTCTATTTGCAAAGCCTGCCCGCCCGCGCCGAGGCGCCCTGACGGTGATCGGGCGCCGCCACGACCCGATCATGCATCTTGGAGAACACAGCATGCCCGACACCCGGTTTCCATCCGCCACAGCGATCGTCCATTCCATCCGTTCCGGGGCACGTTCGGCCCGAGACATCCTCGAGGCGCACATCCACCGAATCGAAAGCGTCAATCCGCAACTCAATGCCCTGGTGATGCCTCGCTTTGAGGAGGCCCGGCGTGAAGCCGACGCGGCGGATGCCGTCCAGCGCCGCGGTGATCCGCTGGGCGCGCTCCACGGCGTACCCGTCACGATCAAGGATCAGTTCGACGTGGCCGGCTTGCCCACAACCCTCGGCCTGTCCCGCCTGCGCGACAGGGTCGCAACCCGGGATGGTTCAATGGTCGCAGCCCTGCGCCGGGCCGGAGCGATCGTATTGGGCAAGACCAATGTGCCCCAGACCCTCGCCACAATCGAGACGGACAACCGCATCTGGGGACGCACCCATAATCCCTGGGACCTGGCGCGGACCGCGGGCGGGAGCAGCGGCGGCGAGGCGGCCCTGATTGCGGCCGGCGGATCGCCGTTGGGGCTCGGCGGCGACTTTGGCGGCAGCCTGCGCATCCCGGCCGCGTATTGCGGTCTCTGCACGATTCGGCCGACCGCCCGGCGCCTGCCACCCGGCGATCGCTTCCCTGTCCGGACCGCGGAAGGCGCCGAAGTGATCGTGGCGCAGCCCGGCCCCCTCGCCCGACAGGTCGACGACCTGACTCTGGCGCTGCGCGTGATGGTCGACCACGGCGTGGCGCACCCATCGGTCCACCAGGTGCCCGTGCCATTTGCCGACCCGGCCGACGTCGATCTTCGGCGACTGCGGGTCGCGCTACTCCCTCAGGTCAGCGATTGGGTCCCGTCACCGGCCATCCGTCGCGCGCTCCGCGAGTCGGCCGACGCCCTGCGCGCGGCGGGGACATCCGTGGTTGAGTGGACTGGGGCGCCGGACACCACGGATGGCGTGCTCCTGTTCTTCCGAATCATGGCTGCCACCGGTTTCGCCTCCCTGGCCCAGACCCTGTCCGGCGAAGCACCGATCGATTTGGTCGAACCCAATCTGCAGCTGGCGCGCCTGCCGAACGCGCTGCTTCCCGTGCTCGGCCGCCTGCTGAAGAGCCGCGGAGCGGGGCGACTGAGCCGCATGCTCCAGGCCGCATCCAAACAGAGCGCGGCCGGCTACCTCGACCTGGCCGGCGATCGACTGGCTTACGAACAGCGGATGCGAGACGCCCTGGAGGCCGGCGGATTCGATGCGATCCTGCTTCCGGCCTCGCCGCTGCCGGCCGTGCGTCACGGCGATACCCGTGGACTGGCTGACTTCTGGGGGTCCTGCCTGCTCTTCAACGTCCTGGGATGGCCGGCCGGGGTCGTGCCGGTGACCCGGGTTCGTCCCGGCGAGGAGAGCGATCGACCGGACAGCCGCGAGAGGACCGAACAACTGGCTCGGGTCGTGGAGCGCGGCAGCGCGGGTCTACCCATCGGCGTGCAGATCGCGGCGCCACCGTGGCGCGAAGACCGTGTGCTGGCGCTGATGCGAGCCATCGAACAACACGCCCGCTGCCAACCCGACTTCCCCGCTGACCCGCCCGTATGACGCCGAGTCGAGCCTGCTTCGTCGAACAGACGAACGCGCTGGGACCAGACTGAACCGCCCCTGGCCTGCCGGCCACGGCTGTGCTATCCTGCCGGCCATTCCTTCCGGCGGCCTTGCGGGATCACGCACAGCTGCTCTATGGACTCAGGCCTCGAGATCCGGCTCTTTGGCGGTTTGCAGCTGACCCTCGGCGGTTCACCCCTGACCGGGTTCACGTCGCACAAGGTGGCGGCGCTGCTGGCGTTTCTGGCCGTCGAGCGCCGCCCACAATCGCGCGAAACCCTGGCCACCCTGTTGTGGGGCGGACTCCCCGATGCCGACGCGCGCAACAACCTGCGCCAGACGCTGACCAACCTGCGCAAGCTCGTTGGGCCCTACCTCCGCATCGATCGCGAGACCGTGGCCTTTCACCCTGCAGGGATTTGCTGGGTCGATGTCGAGGCCTTCCTGGATTCCTTGAACGCGGATGAGGGGCTTGCGCCGGATGCCCAAGGTGAGCGCTGGCGAGCGGCCAGCGCCTTGTACGTCGGCGACTTCCTGGCCGGGTTCGTCGTTCGCGATGCGCCGGAATTCGAGGAGTGGGTGCTGCTACAACGCGCCCGCTATCGCGAGCTGGTGCTGCACACACTGCATGCGCTGACCGGGCACCTGACGGCGCGCGGTGAGTACAGCCGAGCAGTCGAGACCGCCGTGCGCCTGCTCGCGCTCGACCCCTGGCGCGAGGAAGCGCACCGACAACTCATGCGGCTCAGGGCCCGCACCGGTCAGCGCTCGGCGGCCTTGGCGCAGTACGCGATCTGTCGCCAGGTGCTGGCGCAGGAGTTGGGCGTCGAACCGTCGGCCGAAACCACAGCGCTGTACGAGCGACTCAAGTCGGCGCAGCGTGGTCCTCGACACAATCTACCGGGCAACCTGACGGGCTTTGTGGGTCGGGAAGGCGAGCTTGCCCAGCTCCAACAACGCCTGGCTGACCCGGCCTGTCGTCTGGTCACGCTGATCGGGCCGGGCGGGATCGGCAAGACCCGCCTGGCGACGCAGCTCGCCGCTGCCACCGTGGAGACTTTCCTAAATGGGTGCTGGTTTGTGTCGCTGAGCACGGCCAGCCCCGAGGATCTGATCGAGCACCTGGCGGACGCCATCGGCCTGGTGCTGCGAGCTGGCAACATCAAGAAGCAATTGTTGAACGCACTGGGCGCCCGCGAGCTCCTGCTCGTCCTGGACAACTTCGAGCATCTCGTTGAGTCGGCCGAGCTGCTCTCCGACATCCTGCGCGCCGCGCCCGACGTGAAGATCGTGGTGACCTCGCGCGAGCGCCTGGACCTTCAGAGCGAGTGGGTGTTCGCCCTGGATGGGTTGGCGTTGTCGACGGAACCCGGGGCGGACCCGGCGACCTATTCCGCCGGACAGCTGTTCCTGCAGGTCGTCGAACGCCAGCGACGCTCGATCCCTGCCGGTGACGAGCAGGCCGCAGCGATCCGCGAGATCTGCCGGATGGTCGAAGGCTTGCCGTTGGGCATCGAACTGGCAGCGGCCCGCCTGGGCGCTCTGGACTGCGCCGAGATCGTCGCTGAAATCCGCCGCAGTACCGACTTCCTGGTGACGCGTCACCGCGACGTGCCGGAGCGGCAGCGCAGCCTGCGGGCCGTGGTCGAAACTTCGGTGGCAGCTCTGGGGATGGATGAGCGCCGGGTGTTCGTCGCCCTGGCCGTCTTCCCGCGCGGGTTCACGGCGGAGGCCGCGAGCCAGATCGCTCGGACCACGCCGCAGGCCCTGGCGGCGCTGGTCGACAAATCTCTGGTGCGCCAGAGCGGCGGGCGCTTTGACCTCCACGAGGTCCTGCGGCGATACGCCGACGAGGCGTTGGCGCTCGAACCCGGTCTCAGCGCTGAACTCCACAACCGGCACAGCGGCTGGTTCGCGAGTTGGCTGGCGGCGCTCACGCAGACGGCCACGGCGCCCGGCGCTCAGAGCTCCTGGATGTCGATCATGGCCGACGACCTCGACAACGTACGTGCGGCCTGGGATTGGGCGAGCGCCCATGGCCGGTGGGCGGATGTCAGCCGGATGCTCGAAGGCGTCTTTCAGTTCATGCACGTCCGCGGCCATTTCCGCGAGGGCGTGGATTGGTTATCACGCGCTGCCGAGGCGCTGGGTCGGGATCCGGCGACGACCGACGAGCCCGGCCATTTGGCGGCTCGTCTGAGCGTGGCGCGCGCCCGCTTCCTGTTGGAGCTCGGCCAGTCCGACACAGCTGTGTCGCTCTTTGAGGCGGGCCGCGAGGACTTCGAGCGCGTGGTCGAGCCGCGGCAACTGGCCCGGTGCTTGAATGGGCTCGGCACGGCCGCGCGCGCCGCGGGCCAGTTTGAGCGAGCCCGCGGGTTCCACAGCGAGCAGTTGACAGTGGCCCGCGAGCACGCCCTGCGCGACGAAGAGGCCGGCGCGCTCAACAACCTGGGCGTGGTCGTCAGCGACATGGGCGATTCGGCCGCGGCGATAGAGCTTCACCGCGAGTGCCTGGCCCTGCGGCGCGCACTCGGCGACCGGGTGGGGGTGGCGTCTAGCCTGATCAACCTGTCGACGGCTCTGGTGGACCACGGCGACGACACGCAGGCTGTGTCGCTGCTCGAGGAAGCCCTGGTGATCTCGCGTGAGTACAACGATGCCCGCCGCACCGGCGCGGTGTTGACGAACCTTGGGGCCGCGGCCCGCCGGGCCGGTCGCTTCACCGAAGAGCGCGAGTATTACCAGCAGGCGCTGGCCGTCCATCGCGAGAGCGGCCATCGTCTGGGCATCGCGCTGGCCCTGAACAACCTGGGCTCGGTAGAGGCCCGCCTTGGGCACGACGAGGCTGCCCGGCGCAACGTGCGGGCAGCCCTCGCGGAAGCCCAGGCGGGCCAATTCGACTTCGTGGCGCTGGACGCTCTGGTCACGCTGGCGTTGCTGGCCGCCAGGTCGGGAGACGCCATCGTTGCCTTGGAATGGCTAGCGCTGCCGCTCCATGATCCGGCGGCGGTCTCCGAGACCGTGGCCGCCGCACGAGCGCTGTTGCCCGACCTATCTAGAAACCTGCCCGTCGCCGCCGTTGCCATCGCCCTCGAGCGTGGTCGGTCCCAATCGCTTCTCGATGTCGTGCGCCATATTCTGGCCAGCTCGTGACGGGACGACAACCAGACTTCCCAACGGGGTCGACCCGTTCGGCAACTGCAGGCAGGGCGTCTCGAGACCGATCAACGACGCTGGATCGTCACGGAGCCATCGCCGGTGAACGCCCCGTGAGATCTTCGATCACCACGCCCACGCCCAGCGGCTGCCCGTCGCGCATCTGGATTCCGCCTTCGGGCATCCAGGGTCCGTTTGGGCCGATGAAGTCAAGCGGCAGGCCCTCTGCAAGGTTCATCGGGGTCACGGCCGGATCCTGGCGCTGATGGTGGATGTGGAGATGCGGCTCGCTGGTGTTGCCCGAGTTTCCGCATCGGGCCAGGACGTGCCCGGCGGCGACGACATCGCCGGCCGCGACCTGCAGGCTGCCCGGCTGGAGGTGCGCGAGGATCAGGTACGTGCCGGTCTCGAGCCGCAGCACGACCCGATTGCCCTCGGGCGATTCGACGTTGTTGGAGGCCATGCCCGGAATGTTATCGGGTTCACCGTCGTGCGTGCTGGAAACCAACGCATCGATCGGCGCGATGACCGGCATGCCGTAGCAGCCATAGTCTTCAAGCCGCGGGCTTCCGGTGAGGTAGGGTGCCCGCGTCAGATCATAGGCCCAACGTTGATCGGCGAACGCGGCGTGGTAGTTCGTGCCCAATGACTCTCCGCCCCAGAGCACTTTGAGCGGGCCCGCGGCAGGCAGGCGCACTGTGATCGCCGGTTGCAGCTCCTCACGCGACGCCGGATAGGCAGCCACAGGCGCCACCAGCTGGACCGCCGGCAGCAGCGCCAGCATGGCCAGGCCGCCCGTCGTGGTCAGCGTTCGATTCAGGCGACGGGTCGCGCCGACATACAGAATGGTGATCATCAAGACAAGCGCACCCAGGAGCGGCAGCAGAACCTGCAGATCCAGCCACGCGTGCACGCGTCCCAGGCCGCCGAGCGACAACCCTGTGAGCAAGAACAGCGCGTAACCGGCGAGGATCACGGCCGGCGCCCAGCTCAGGCCACGCCAGCGCCAGTCCGAGCTTGCCGGCAGCGCCCCGGCCGTCGCCGCTTCGCGCAGCCAGGACCAACCCAGCCCCGTCGACCACATCACGCCCAGCACCAAGAGCAGCGGCGCCAGCGGCGGGATGAAACTGAGAACCGCGGCTGCGAGCCCCAGCAGACATAGCCCGCGGGACCACGCCTGACGCCGCCACGCCAGGGTGTTCACGAGACCGTACCAGACGCCGTTGAGCAGCAACGTCGCCAAACCCAGCCAGTCGATCAGGCTGACGCCGGCCAGGCGCAGATCGTCGGCGGAAAGCCAGAGCGCGCGCAGACTGAGCGCGGCGTTGGCGAACAGACAGAGGGCAGCGGCCAGGCCGAAAGCCGCCGCCACCGGCACACGGCCCGGTGTCGTCCGGGTCAGTCGCTGGTGAACGGATACCGCCAGCACCGCTGCCGTGCCCGCCGAGCCCAACTTGAACAGATCTTGCATGACCAGCGGTTCTGCATGGACGCGGGCCAGCTCGGCCAACTGCGCGGGGTCCGCCATCGCAGCGGGCCCGATCAGACCGTAAGCAATGGCGAGCATGCCGAGGCCCAGGGTCGCGCTGGACAGCGCGGCCAGGCCGCCCCAGGGTTGGGGGAAGAGTCGTAGGTCGTTCATCGTCGTTTCTCCTGTCTGAACGTCATGCTGAATGCGCTGCGCCCAGCATGCGACAGATTCCGGCGCGACACGTCGCGCTGCGGGCGGACCAGGCCTGGGCCGCCGGGTGGAGAAAGCGTCTACAACCTGAGTTGGATGGCGTGGACGATCGGACGGGGAGCGCTTACGCGGTCGGCGCAGCACCTGGACGCAACAGCGTGATCAGGCGGCGCATCTCGGTCAGGGCGTTGCGGGTCAGAGTCTGAAGCTCCTGCAGGGCCTGGGCGGCTGACGCATCGTCACGGTCGAGGTCCGCGTCGATCGTATGTGCCGTGGTTGCGATCTGATCCAGGGTTGGCATCACCGTCAGGCGCAACGCACGCGCCAGGCGGTCGCGCTCCTCGGACGCGACCACATCGCCAGCCTGCGCGGAATAGTCGCGCAGTTGTTGGTGGGTTCGTTCGAGTTCGTCCAACAGACGCAGCCGCGCCAATTGATCGGCCTCCAGGCCACGGTGGACGCTGATGTACGAGCCCAGGATGAAGCACCCGGCGATGGGCATCAAGGCTCGGGCCAGACCGGTCAACGGGCCCAGATAAACCATGAAGGGCAGGGCGATCAGAACGGCGAAAGCGCCGAGCCAAATCCAAAGGGTCGGCCCGGACAGCGCGCGCGCAGCCAGCCACGACAGCAACACGAACAGCGCGGCGACGGTGCCGATCTCGGGGTTCAGGAACAGGATCGCGCTCACCAGGCCGGCCTGGACCGCCAGCGACACGTGAAGCCAGAAGCCGCGGGCAGGGCGAAGCAACTGGAAGAAGAAGAACCCGGCGAAGCCGACATGCAGGAGGACATACGGCAGGATCAGCGCCGGACGCTGAGCGGAGGCCAGAACCTGACCAAACTCGGCCAGCAGGATCAGGCCGGCGGCGCCGGACGCCAGTCGGTTCGGGGTGCGGGTTGAGGGCGTGACGAACAGCATGGTCTTACCGCGGAGAGACCAGCCCGACGCGAATGGCGAAGATCGCCAGCTGGGTCCGATCGCTCAACCCCAGTTTGCCCAGGATATTGCTCATGTGGGTCTTGACCGTGCGTTCGCTGATCACCAGGGCCTCGCCGATCTCGCGATTGGACAGACCCTTGGCCACGAGCTTGACGATCTCGCGTTCGCGATCGGTGAGGCTGGCCGCCTCATCGTCGGCCGCCGGTTGGCTGCGCGAGCGAAAGGCCTGCATCAGGCGTGCCGCGACCTCGGGATGCAACCGGGTCTGGCCCGCATGCACCGCCCGAAGGGTCGCCACGAGTTCGCCGGGCGAGACGTCCTTGAGCAGGTAGCTGGCCGCGCCGGCTTCGATGGCGGGAAAGATCTGGTCGTCGGTCGAGAAACTGGTCAGGGCAATCACCCGGATCGAGCTGGACCGGGCTTTGATCTGGCGCAGCGCTTCGATCCCATCCATCCGCGGCATCACCAGATCCAGCAGGACGACGTCGGGCGCCAGTCGGACCGCGAGGTCGACCGCGGCCTGACCGTCCGAGGCTTCGCCCACGACTACGATGTCGTTGTGCAGTTCCAGAAAGGTGCGCAGGCCCTGGCGCACGATCTGATGATCGTCGACGATGAGGACCCGGATGGCGGGGGGTGGAGCGGTCATGGGGTCTGGACTCCGTTCGCGGGCTTGAAGAGCCGGACGCGTGTTCCGCCGCCGGGCGTCGACTGCAGTCGAAACACCCAGCCGATCTCGGCGGCGCGCTCGCGCATGCCTGCCAAACCGTGGGCGGCGCCTGAGGGGGGCTGACTGGTGTCGAAGCCGCGGCCGCCGTCGCTGACTTCCACAAAGGGCGACGCCTGCAGCTGCAACCGAACCTGGACGTCGCGCGCGGCGGCATGTTTGACGACATTGTTCAAGGCCTCCTGCACAAACCGGAAGATCGTGTGCGATTCGAGGGGGCTCAGCGGGCCGTGGCCCTCCGCCTCGAGCATGATCGCGAGCCCATCCAATCGGGCATCCTGAACATAGGCACGGATCGCGGCGATGAGCGTCGAGCCATCTGTGGACGCCGTCGCGGTGGCCGACCCGAGGGCCGCCATCAGGTCCGTCAGTTCGCGGCGGGCCTGCGCGGCCAGGTCGAAGACTCGGCCAATCTCGTCGCGCACACGGGCTGGGCGCTGGGGTAGCAGAAGCTCCGCCGATTGCGCGCTGAGCGTCATCGAGAAGAGCATCTGAGTGACCGAATCGTGCAGGTCGCGCGCCAATCGCTGGCGTTCGCGCTGCGCCGCGGTGCGCTCGGCCTCAAGCGCTCGGATGCGCAGCTCCGCATTCGAGGCCGCCAGAGAGTCGGTCAGCGCGCCGGTTTGCGCCCGGACCAGGCGCGCCCGGCGCACGGTCCAGGCATAGGAAGCCAGCAAGGCATTGCCGGCCGTGTACACCGTCGTGAAGGCCAGACCCTGGGTCCACCCGAAGGCCGTGATCATAGGAATGGCCATCAACACGGCAAATGCGCCGATCCAGAGCGCGCCCCAGCGTGGCCTCAGCCGCAGCAAGGCTTGCATGCTGAGGATCGCGTAGAGGGCCGCGAAGAAATCTTCGCCGGCCGCGCGTTGGAAGAGTAGGAACGTCAGACTTGCCTGCGATCCGAGGTAGACGAGAACCCAGATCGGCCAACGCCCTGCCGCAAGGGCCTCGATCACAAACAGCAGGAGCCACACCCCGAGCATGCCCAAGACCCAGGCCAGGTCGGGAGCGTCCTGGAGGCGTACGAGCGCGCGCAACAGCGTGGCGCCCAACAGGAGGGCCGCGGACAAATAGAACAACCCAACGTTCGTCCTGTCCGGGTTGCGCAGCATGGGTGGATTATAGCGAGCCGGGTTCAACGGACTCCGATATCCTGGCCTCGGCTGGTTGCAAGTCTGCCAGAGGCCAAGGACCAGCGTAGGTCAGCACTGCTGGTTGGTCATCCGCGTCAGGATGGGGCTCATCTACAACCCAGGTTGTATCTCGTTCCGTTCAAGCGATGAGAGAATGGCTCATGAAACCGCACGTGGGCGCGACGTTGGCCCACGCACCGGCCCGCGTGTCTGGATGTCAGACCCACGACGCCCCGGGTCGACGGCCCCGCCGCTCAGGAGGTGAGCGACGTGCAGCTCCATTTGTTCAGCACGCCCGGTGAACCGTTGCTCCATGATGTCGTTCAGGCATGCCGCACGATCGTCGGCGCGCACCGTGCTCGGGTCGTCGCCTACCTTCCGGCCGCCGCCATGGGGCCGCTTTGGATGGACTACACCGTCGAGGCCTTCAGGGATGTGGCCGGTGTTCGCCTCATCGATCTGGATCAGATGGAACACGACGACATCGACGCCGTGCTGGATCAGGCGTTGGCGCTGTACATCCCGGGTGGAAATACATACCGCTTGGCCCAGCGCCTGCGGCAACGAGGTTTCGTCGAGAACGTGAAACGCCGGATTCAGTCTGGCTTACCCTTGATAGCCTTCAGCGCAGGAACCGTGTTTTGCGGGCAGGATGTTCTGACTACGGGCGACATAAACGTGTGTGCGACGACGGAATTCTCTGGGCTGGCCTTGACTCGCTTCAATTTCCACGTTCATTACCCGGCCGTGCAGGGGCCAGAGCGGCAGGCTCGGGACGTGCGTTTGAAGGAGTACCACGCCATGCGTCCCCACTCGGTATTGGCTCTACAAGACGGCGCCTACCTGCGGGTCATGGGTGAACGCATGGAGGTACTGGCCGGCCGTTGCTGGCGCTTCGACTTGGGGCAAGCCGGACACGCGCTCGACGCCGGGCCGATCGCTTAACCGCTTTCGGTTGCCCGAGAGTAACCTGGGAAGCGAAACGCTTCGACACCCATTGTGTGTCTGCATGATGTCGGTCATAGACGGATTCAGGCAATACCGCCATGATCGTAAACAGGGCGGTTTGTACCTCACTTCGCTCGGCTACCGCATGAGCGGCAGCGCCGACCCAGGCGCCTGGGCACGCCCCTAACGTCGGGACGGCCGACCGAGTGCGTCGGTGGGAACGGCCGCTACGCGGTGTTTGATCGGCTTCGTTGATTCGCTCAGACGAGGTGACCCATGCGATCCATCCAGGACGTCGATGTCATTCTGCTTCTGTCGCTGGCCTCGCGGCTTGAGTCGGAGGGTCAATACAACCTGGCCAAACTCTGCCGCGCGGCTGCCGACTCGTTGAGCCGACGGGCGGCATGGGACCTTGACCGATCTGGTGAGAAGGAGCCGCTGGTTTCTGAGATCGAGCGTATGGCGGCTGCACTGCACGGAGTCTCTGCAGAACTTGCCGACGCACTCCGCACTGGCGCTTCCGCCATGGCCGAGGGACGACTGCCCTTGATCCATGAGACGCCTCACCCGTACGTTTGCCGCACGTGCGGGCACCTCACGCTGGGTGACGCGGTGGAGAAGTGCCCGACCTGCGGCGCGTGGGGCGGCACGTTTCAATGGTTTCCGCCGGTGTACTGGCTCGAGGCGCTTGACCCCCGGGCAGCGCTGGAGCAATTGCGACAAACCCCGCTGGATGTCGCGGCGCTGTTGGAAGGCCTGTCTGAGGAGGCGATGACTCGTCAGCCCCCCGATGGCGGCTGGGCCATTCGCAACATCATCGCGCATCTGCGCGACGCGCAGGGTGTGATTGCTGCACGCCTGGACCAGTTCCTCATTGAGGACGACCCCGTCCTTGAGTCCAAGGCGGTCTTTGCCTGGGCGAAGGACGAGGCGACCCGCCCGCCGTCCACGCGCGAGATCTTCGCCGCTTACCACGCCTCGCGTCTGGAGATGATCGCCCACTTTGAGGCGATCCCATTTGTCGATTGGTGGCGGACGGGCCGGCATGAGGAGTTTGGCGTCGTTTCGATCAAGCAACAGATGAGTTATTTCGCCGCGCACGAGTTGACACACCTCCCTCAAATCGAGCGGCTGGTCAGGCAACGCTAAGACGAGCCGACCAGGTCTCGGGGGTGTGCGCCGGCCCAGATTGAGAGCTCCGCTGGACGAACGCCGTCCAGGATTTCCGCCTGCTTGGCATGGACGTCGCGCCTGGTCGCCGCTCGTGGTCTTCACCCCAAGGACGCCAGGTCGGATTCTCGTATGAACCACCATCGGCGTATCTGCCTTTTCAACGCTCTCCAGGTTGCCGACCACGACCGCCCTCTCTGGGTGCCAGGCAGCAGACCCTCGAGCTTGCTCGCGTATCTGGTGTTGCATGCGCGCACCTCGCACCCACGCGAACGGCTAGCGGAGTTGCTTTTCCCAGATGCGCCTGCGGGGAGCGTGCGCCGCTGTTTCTCCGACGCGCTCTACCGTTTGCGTCAGGCCCTGGGGGCTGGCTGGCTCATGGCGGACTCAGAGTACGTGGGTCTGCATGTGGACGACACATGGTGGGTGGATGCATGGGAATTCGAGCGGCTGGCCACACACGGCGACCGCGCAGCGCTCGAACAAGCCGCCGCGCTGTACACGGGCGACCTCCTGCCCGAGATTTATGCCGACTGGATCATCGCGCCGCGCCTCGCACTCCAAGACCAATACCTCACCCTCCTTGACAGGTTGGCGGCGGCGAGCGAGGCGGAAGGGGATCTGGCCGGTGCACTGACGCATGTCCGGCGCCTGATCTCTGTGGAACCCTTGCGCGAGTCGGCTCACGAGACCTACCTGCGACTGCTCGGCCGGCTCAATCGCCGCGCCCAAGCCCTCGCGCATTACGACGATGCGCGTCGACTCTTCCGGACACAACTCGGCGTCGAGTTGCCGGCAGAGATGCACGCCTTGATGGACGCGATCCGACGCGAAACCGACACCGCTCCGACCGCGCCGCCGGTCGCTGAACGGACACGTTTTGTCGGACGCGTGCGAGAGCGTCAATTGGGCGTGGAGCGCATCGAGCAGGTCATGGCGGGGCAGGGCGGTCTGTGGTGCATCGAGGGTCAGGCGGGGATCGGCAAGAGCCGTCTGTTGCGCGAATGGGCCACGAGCGCACGCTGGCGCGGTGCGTTGACCGCTTACGGCCGGGCCAGCGAGTTTCCCAGCGCCTCGCCCTTCACGCCCATCGCCGAAGCGTTGCGTCCCATCCTCGATCCCCGGGTCCGGCAGGTGGAGCACCTGGTTGCACCCGAGACCCTGGCGGCGGTTTCCGCGGTCTACGATCCCTGGCGCGGCCGGGCGGCTCTGCCCGAACTCCCGCCCGCGCAAGCTCGCAAACGATTCCACGACAGCTTTGTCACCCTGGCGCAAACCCTGACGCGGATCGCCCCGCTCATGTTATTGCTCGACGATTTGCACTGGGCGGATGCGGCGCTCTGGGACCTGCTGGACGCGCTCGTACCCGCCACTCGCGCCGCGCCGCTGCTCCTGTTCCTGGCCTATCGCCGGCCCGGCATCGAGCAGAATCCGGGCTGGCAGGTCTTGCAGAAGTGGGACCGCGCCGGTTACCTTGGGGCCGTGACCCTCGGACCCTTTGACCTGCAGGACGTCGTGCGGTTGCTGTCTCAAGCCGATGGAACGGAGGCGGCGCGCGTGATCGCGTTGACGGGAGGCAATCCCCTGCACGTGACCGAGTATCTGGCGAGGCGAGGCACGCTCGAGGCGCGGCTGAGAGCGTTATCGACGTCTGCGCGGGCCGCGCTCGAGGCGGCTGCAGCGCTGGGCGAGCAAGTGGCGTTTGATCTTTGGATGACGCTCCTCCACGAATCGCCGATCGCGCTCGCCGCAGCAGGCGAGGAACTGATTGCCCATTCTTTTCTGCAGGCCACCGAGGATGGATATGCGTTCTTGCACGATGTGATCCGCACGGCGATCTACGAGACGATCGCACCCGTGCGACGAGTCGCGCTCCATGCATGCGCCTCCGACGCGGTCGCCACCCGCGACCCTCAAAACTGGCGCGTCCGTGCCTTCCACCTGGAACGGGCGGGCCGGATGGAAGAGGCCGGTGAAGCCTACTGGCAGGTCGGTGCGCAGGAGGTCGCGCGGTTCGCATTTCGGGAAGCTCAGCACGCATTAGAGCGCGCCCTGGCCCTTCTACCCAAGCTTTCGAGCAGGAAGCGCACCGCACTCCTGCTCGAACTTGTGCAGGCATGTGATGTCACCGGCGACCGTGAACGGCAGGCGCGTGCGATCGACGAAGGGATGCAGCACCTCGATTCGTTGCCCGACCCTGGCGGACAGGCGCGCATCCTGATCGCGGCGGGTGACCTGGCGACCAAGACAGGACATCATCCGCACGCCCTGACGTTCCTCAGCGACGCGCTGGTGCGGGCGCGCCGCGCCGCCAACCCGGCCCAACAGGCCGAGATCCTGATCCGACTGGGCGATCTTGAAGTGCGCACCGGCGACGTTCAGGCTGCCAAGTCGCACTATGGCCAGGGGTTGTCTCTTGCGCGGAAGTGCCGCGACCGTGTGCAGGAAGCCCTGGCGCTCGATGGTTTGGGTTTTGTACTGCCTTCGGTGGGTGGCTCGCGCCAGCACGCAGAAGCTTATTTCCTCCAGGCGCTGCAGGTGCGGCGCGCCAGTGGGGATCATTTCGGCGAGGCGCGTTCACTGGCTAACTATCTCGCTTTCCTCCAGACGGGTGGGGCTCTAGACCGCGTTATGGCCTTGAGCGACCAGGCCCTGGCGGCGAACGAAGCGGTCGGCTATCGCCTCGGTGCGGCAGTGGTGCGCGCCGCGCTGGGGCTGGCGGTATGTGCCCTCGGCGACTTCGCCGGCGCGCGCCAACTGATCACGACCGTGATCGATCACTTCCGCTCGATGGGCGACGCAGATGGCGTCGCCGTCTATTCGACGAGTCTAGGAATCGTGGCTGAACGCGAGGGCAACCTGGACGAAGCCGCAACACAAATCGAGGCCGCACTTAGGCTGGCGCAGGCTCATCACACCCGGCTCTATGGCGCCCTGGCGCAACAGGCTCTCGGTGCGGTTCGCATCCGACAAGGAGAGGGCGGGGAGGCGATCGTGCTTCTGGAGGCGGCGACGGCCGTGTTCGGGGAGAACAACGACCTGGCAAACCTCTGGCGCAGTCGCGTCTTATTGGGCCATGCTTTCCTGGATTCGGGCGAGTGCCCGCGAGCATTGACAATCGCGGATCAGGCCTGGGACGATTTTCGGCGACGGCCCCCCGGTGGCGAAGACCCACAATATCACCTGTGGGCGTTGTACCAGCTTCTTGATCGAGTGGGTCGCAGCAAAGACGCGCGTCACGTCCTGCAGGCAGCCTACGCGGCGTTGCTGCATCAGGCAAAGATTCTTCAGGATGATCAGGTGCGCCAAAGCTTCTTCCGGTCTGTGCCGGTCAATCGCGCGGTCGCGGCGGCTTATTTCGAGACGATCGGGCGCGCACCCACCTGCACGATCACCCTGGCGCGTCTTGAAGCCCCATTGGGGCGGACTCTGACAGAAACGGAGCGCGTGGCGATTGAGTGGACGCTCCACGCCCCTGAAGATGAAGCCATCGCCGGGAAGGTGGCCCGTCGTCGCTACCGCCTGCGCCGGCTATTGGAGGAGGCTCAAAGGCAGCAGGCTGCCCCGACAGACCAGGACCTCGCTCGCGCCCTCGGTGTTAGCCGTCACACCATCCTACGCGATATGGCGACGCTGGCGCGAGAACGTCAGCGGCCATTGACACGGCGCCGCAAGCCATCTGCCTGATTTTGCGACAACAGTCTCCGGACGGTTTCCTCCCCCTTGTGATTTTGCAACAAAAGTCGCTTTGTTTGTGCCACGCCGCACGAACCCGCGAGAGTCACACAATGGCCACGTTCTAGACTGGCGACGGCCATGCGCGAGCAGGGCACATTCTTCCGTCACGAGTGGGTGAAACCGCTCGTGATGGACGCCAGGTTCAAACAAGCGACCGCTGGAGGAAACCATGAACGGGTTGATTGGGGGGTGGACGTCCTTAGCCTTGCTGGTCGGCAGCGTCTTTGCTCAGTGGTTTGTTCCGACGGGTGCCACGGGAGCGTATGGGGTGGGGCCGCTCTCCACGTTCACGGTCAACAGCCTGGCGGATGCGGTGGATGCGGCGCCCGGCGACGGCGTGTGCGCCACCGCCGGCAGCGTCTGCACGCTGCGCGCCGCGATTCAGGAGGCTAATGCGCTGTCCGGTGACGACATCATCAACCTCCCCGCCGGGACCTATACGCTGGCGTTGACCGGAACCAACGAAGACCTGGCTGCGACCGGCGACCTGGACCTGACGAGCAACGTCGCGCTGACCGGCGCCGGCGCGGCCACAACCATCATCGACGCCAACTGGGTGGATCGCGTCCTGCACGTCACCGGCGCTTACACGGTGAGCATTTCCGGCGTCACCCTGACCCGCGGCAACGGCAGCGGCGGTGGTGTGCGCAATGATGGCGGTGTGCTGGCAATGACGAGTAGTGCCTTGTTTGAAAACAATGCGGCGGCCGCTGGCGGAGGCATTCTAAATTCGGGGATCCTGACGATTACCCATAGCACCGTCGTCGACAATAACGCGGGCGCCGATGCGGGGGGCGTCCTGAACTCCGGCACCCTGACGATCACCGGTAGCACCCTTTCGAGCAACAACGCGCGAACCGACGGCGGTGGGATTCTTAGCTCGGGCACGCTGACGATCTCCAACAGTACCTTTGCCGGTAACAACGCGGGTGCCGACGCGGGCGCCATCTTCAATTCCGGCACCCTGACGATCACCGGTAGCACCCTTTCGAGCAATAACGCGCGAACCGACGGCGGTGGGATTCTTAGCTCGGGCACGCTGACGATCAGCGACTGCGTCTTTTTCGAGAACAATACGGGTGACGACGGTGGCGGGATCTTCGATAGCGGCGGCACCATCATCGTCACGCAAACCTCCTTCTCCGGCAACAATGCCGTCGCCGGCGGAGCCATCTTCGCCCAGTTTGATATGACCGTCGCCAACAGCACATTTTCAGCAAACAGCGCGAGTAGTGGCGACGATCTCTACATCGGCGGCGGCGCACACGCGATCGTCAACAGCACCATCTTCGGAACGGTTCCCGACCCGGAGGAAAACGACGCGATGCGGATCGATTCCGCGGGCAGCGGCGGCGGTGTGGTCAATGCCGTCGGGGGCGGCGGCACAGTGACGCTGAGCAACACCATCGTTGCCGGCCACGCATCCGGTGGAAATTGCGTCGGCGTCATCAACAACGGCGGGCACAACCTCGAGGACGGCGCAACCTGCGGTTGGGGCACGGCCAATAGTTCGATGAGCGGCACCGATCCGTTGTTGGGTGGGCTGACCGGCAATCCGTCGGTCTTGCCGCTGTCCGTTGGCAGCCCCGCGATCGATGCGGGGAGCAATGCCGTTTGCGCTGCCGCGCCGGTCTCCAACACATCGCAAAACGGCGTCGCACGCCCGAACGACGGGGACGGCAACGGCTCAGCCGCCTGTGACATCGGTGCGTTCGAGCGTCCTGCCGGTTCCTGGGTCTATCTACCGACCGTCGTGAAGTAGAGCACGTTCCACGTGGGACGAGACCCGCGCAGCGCTGATCGGCGGGTGAAGCCCATCGTTCAGCACTGCGCGTGGCCGATTCGGCCTGGGATCGACTGCGGAGGTGATTGTGAAAAGACAGATGCGCTCTCGGTTCTCGATTGCGGTCCTGCTGCTCGCGTTGGGATGGATCATCAGAGGGCCTGCGGCCCTGGCCGCCGTGCCTGGAGCGGAACCGCTCCAGGCCGCCCCGTCCGCCCAATCCCGCTACACCCTCACCGACCTCGGCACGTTGGGTGGGCCCACCACCAAGGCGATGGGGATCAACGTGAACGGGCAGGTCGTCGGCGCGTCACAAAGCAGTTCGGTCCTGTATGCCTTCCTATGGGATGACGGCACGCTGACCAGCCTGGGCGACCTGGGTGGGCAGGGGAGCTGGGCCTACGCCATCAACGACGCCGGTCAGGCGGTCGGAGGCTCGCCCCTTGGCGGCGGAAACAACCACGCCTTCCGGTGGCAAACCAACGCCATGCAAGACCTGGGCACGCTGGGTGGCACGACCAGCTATGCCTTCGAGATCAACAACGCCGGGCAGGTGGTCGGGTACGCCTGTTGCGCGCCCGACACCTATCTTTCTCACGCCGTTCTGTGGGGCAGCGGCGGGATCGTGGACCTGGGCGACCTGGACCCGCTGTGGCCCGCCATCAGCGCGGCATACGGCATCAACGACGCCGGGCAGGTGGTCGGCGGTTCGTACGACGACTCCGCGAATTTTCACGCCTTCTTGTGGCAGAACGGCTCAATGCAGGACCTGGGCACGCTGGGCGGCGACTACAGCTCGGCGGAGGCGATCAACAAAAATGGTCAGGTGGTCGGCACTGCCCGATTGGCCAATGGCACGCCGCACGCCTTCTTGTGGCAGAACGGTTCAATGCAGGACCTGGGTGCGCTGACCTGGGACCAAAGCATCGCCTATGACATCAACGACAAAGGTCAGGTGGTCGGCGCGCTGCAAACCGGGCAAACCTCGCACGCCTTCCTCTGGGCGAACGGCCAGATGCAGGACCTCAACAGCCTGATCCCCGCCAATACCGGCTGGGTGTTGCAGGAAGCGCGCGCCATCAACAACAAAGGCAGGATCGTGGGTTTTGGTGCCCTCAATGGGCAGACGCGCGCCTTCTTGCTTAAGCCGAGTGCCTATAACTGGACCAATCCGAGCGGCGGCTCGTGGCACGTGACCACGAACTGGGATCCGCAGGGCGACCCCGGCGACGGCGATACCGTCATCTTCGCCCTGGGCGGGCAATATACGGTGGATGCCGGTCCCGCCATCACCTCCATCTCATCCCAGGCCAACTTCCCGGTGGGGCGAGCGATCATCTCGGGCACAAATACCGTGGATTTCCAGAATCTGTCGCTGAATCTGCTGGACGATTCGGTGGATGAACCAGCACTAACCGTCAACGAAGGAGGTACGGTACGGATCACTTCGGGTGCAGGCAACATGATCCACGCCACCATCGGCGGCGCGCTGCCGGCCAATCCCTCCAATCCGCCCCTGGCCCGGTTGCAGGTGTTGGGCAACGGGACCAGGCTGACCGGTACGGGCCGCCTGAACATTGGCGACGAAGGCGCGGGCGAATTGTTTGTGACGGCCGGGGGGCATTTGACCAGCGCGGAAGCGCGTATCGGCGGCCTGCTGGCCACGGGCACCGGCACAGCCGATGTGGGTGGCGCCGGGTCGTTGTGGGAGACCGGCAACATCGCCGTGGGCTACGGCATCAGCAGCACGTTGACTATCCAGTACGGCGGGCGCGTCAACTCAAACGACGCCTATGTGAGCTGGGGCGTCCTCAGTGGAGATTCGGAAGTGACCGTCAACGGCATCAGCGCCGTCAACGGTCAGCCAGCATTGTGGGCGCTCCTGGGCAGCTTGTTCGTTGGTCAAAAGGAATTCGGCTCGGTCGCGGTGCTGGAGGGCGGCAGCCTGTACGTCAGCCAAGACGTGCACATCAAGAATGGCGAGCTCCGCATAGACGGCCGCCACGCCACCGGCGGCCCCTCCCAAATGGATGTGTTGGGCACGGTCTTCGTCGGTGGGCCGGGCAGCGCTAACCTGCTGGCCCTGTGGAATGCGGCGCGCGGCGGCATCGAAGGCGACCTGATCATCGGCAAGGATGGCGAAGGCGCCGCGATCCTGTGGGGCGCGGCCAATACGGCACTCCCGACCCAGCTCGATGTGGTGGACCCGGCGGCGGGTTTGTGCGTCATCGGCCACACCTACGACGGCGGCGTCTCGCTGGACGATGGCGGCCTGTTCCGTTGCCGGAACATCCAACTCGGCCAGGCCGGGTTGAGCGGTGACGGCTCGATCACCGTGGATGGCGGCATGGTGCGTGCCCTGGACGTGCTGACGGTTGGGGCCGTGGGCGGCGGCACAGGGCTGGTGGAGATGAAGGCCAACGCGCTGGTGGCGACCAACGGGACGTACATCACCCCCAACGGCGTGATCACCGGCACAGGGACGCTGGCGGTGAACTTCCTCGGGTTGCAGAACGATGGGACGTTGGTTCCCGGCATCAATCTACAGGTTCCAGCCGCTCCTGCAGCATCACCCCAAAGCGCCACGCGGGTGCAGGCCGCGGCGCTGACGCCCACGCTGGCGATCAGCGGCACGCTGAGCATGGGGCCCGGCGGCCGGTTGGAGATCCCGGTGCTTGGGCGTGGCGCTGGCCTGTACGGGAGCCTGGGCATCACCGGCACGGCCAGCCTCGACGGTACCCTGGTGCTCAACTTCGGCCATGGATTCGCGCCTCAGCGGGGCGATCACTTCGCGTTCCTCAGCGCGACCGGAGGCGTCGTCGGTGCGTTCGACAACGTCCAGATCAGCGGTCTGATGCCAGGCTTTGAGTACGACCTCTCAAACCAGAATGGACAACTGGTGCTCGAAGCGCTCAACGACGGCGTTTTTGCCCAAAGGGTATTCCTGTCGCTGCTGATGCGCTGAGCGGCGCTTTCGGCGGCCGCGGCGCCGCACCTGCACGGACCACGGCGGCGCTAGCGCTTGACGCATCCCGCACCTGGGCTTCAAGGTGGATGGCGCTCTGCATCAACAGTGCGAGCGCCGGGGGCCGGAACACAACACCCTGCCCGAGCAGCCAGCGCGACGGCCTAATGAGCCGCCCCGGGGTCATGACGTCCGTCATACCCCGGAATCCAGGGTCCCCCTACGATCAGTCCGGAATGGGCCCTATCGTTGACATGGCTTTCCGGTTGACTCGACCTGGTTTTGCGTTGTTTCTGGTGATCCACGCACTCGCGGCCCTCTTCGCGCCCTGTCCCTTTCGCCCCGAGGCATCCCTTGTTCTGGCTCAAGCGGCCCACGGGCACCATGCACACCACGCTGCGGACCTGCCATCGGCGCCAACCTCCGATGATACCGTTCCCTGTCCGTATGAGTTGATGCACCTCCTCAACGGTGTGTTTCAGGCCGCGCCGGTGAGCCGACCGGCTTTGGAGGCCGGAACGCCCCTCACGTTCGCCGTTGTCCTGGCGCCTGACCCGGCCGGCCGGGTCGATACCCGGCGGACGGATCCACCACCGCGTTTCGCCTGGCCCGTCGCCCCAATCGTCATGATCTGAATGAGGTCAATGGCTGATACCGCGCTCCGCAGATGGCGCTTCACTGCCTACAAGAGGGCGGTGCGGGTTTGAGTCGGCGCACGAATCCGGCGCATTGATCCGACGACACAGAAGGTGAGGGCAGAATGCTTGCTCCACAAGACTGTTTCGCATTGCCGGGCCGGCTTCCCACCAGAGGGCTATCGGATGTCGTGATTGGCGTCTGCGCCGCCCTCATGCGCGATGCCGTCCTGGCACAGGGCCCCGAGACGATTCAAGCCGGGCCTGCGCCCGTTCACGCCGTTCGCTTGCTCGCGTGCGCCGAGGAGCACTGGATCGAACACGCTCTGGCTGTTCGTGCACGCCACTTTGCGGTCCCTGACCGGCAGGCGCTCGTGCTTCAGTGCTTCAACGCCTTTGTGCGCGCCTTGACGATCGCGCCGACGACCTCCTTGGTGGTCAGCGATCTTGCATTGGCGCCGGACCCGGACCGGACGTGGGTTGGTGTTCGAGCGGGCGTCATTGAAGACATCTGGCCGGCGACTGAAGCGTACACGGGCTCACTGCTGGAACGGTGCCAGCGAGTCGGGCGGGAGATCGCGCGCAGTCTCGACCGGCTCATCCCGCCGTTTGCCCGATCCGGAGCGTTGACACCCGAGATCCTGAGGGGTGCGGCCAGTGATCAGGTGGCACAGGCCATCGCCCAGGTCGGCCAGCACCTCAACCACCCGTTGACGCAGGACATCCTAACCGATGTGATGGCGGGCGGTGCGCACGGGCTGCGCCCGGTCGAGCTGGTTCGGGTCACAGCCGGTGGCCGCAGCGCGGTGGCGGTCAAGCGCGCGGTCTGTTGCCTGGCCGATCGCCTGGATGCAGACGCCACGTGTTTGGGCTGTCCGCACGATCCGGAGCCGACGCGGACGGATCGCTTGAAGACCTGGCTGCAGACGTTGATCGCCGATCCACCCTAAAGAGAGACGCGCTCCCCTGACTGGGGCAAGTCAAGTCAGGTGGGCGCCAAACCAATTCATTGCGTACTCGAGGGGATACCATGAAGCTTCGACATCTCTTACCGCTCGCGCTTGGGGTGCTTGTGGCGGCCTGTATGCAACAGGTCGCACCAACAGCGCCGGCGCCCACCGTGCCACCGGCAACCGCCGAGCCGGTCGCCGCGAGCGGCAGTCCCGCCGCGGCGTTCCAAAAAGGAGGCTGCTTCGCCTGTCACGTCATCCCGGGCGCCCCAACGTCCGGGGCGCTCGGGCCGGATCTCTCGACGATCGTCGAGGTTGCCCAGACGCGCCTCGCGGATCCAGGCTATACGGGTTCTGCCACCACAGCCGCGGCGTACATCCGGGAGTCGATCCTGGCCCCAGAAGCCTTCCTGGTGCCGGATTGCCCGACCGCGGCCTGTCAGAAGGGGCTGATGCCGGCCACCCTGGCGCAGACGCTTTCTGAAGCGGAGATTGCCACAATCGTCGGCTATCTGACCGGGCTGCCCGCGAGCGAGGCGTCGATGGGGAGCGCGGGTGGATCCGCCGAGGCACAGGTCAGCGAGATCGCACTCAACGACGACGACTATGCCTGGGCCAAGCAAACATTCTTTCAACGCTGCGCGGGTTGCCACGGCACCTTGCGCAAGGGTGCGACCGGGCCGGCGCTGACCCCGGATCTGACGACGGCCAAGGGCACGCTGGCCCTGGCTGCGATCATCACCAACGGCACGCCACGCGGCATGCCCGATTGGGGCAACCAGGGGATCTTGACGGCCGACCAGATCACGCTCATGGCCAAATACCTTCAGAACGAGCCGCCGGCGCCGCCGGAGATGTCGCTCGAGGAGATGAAGGCCTCCTGGAAGCTGCTGGTGCCTCCGAGCCAACGCCCGACGGAGCCCCAGACCCAGCGCAATTGGCAGAACTACTTCAGCGTGACGCTGCGAGATGCCGGGCAGGTTGCCATTATCGATGGGGACACCCATGAGGTCGTGACGACGGTGGACACCGGCTATGCAGTCCACATCACGCGCATGTCGGCTACCGGACGCTATGCCTACGTCATCGGTCGCGACGGCCGCTTGGCGCTCGTCGACCTGTGGATGGAGATCCCACAGAAGGTCGCCGAGGTTCAAACGTGTTACGACGCCCGTTCGGTCGAGGTCAGCAAATACAACGGCGAGCTCGGCGACTTCTCCGACCTGTACGCGATCGTGGGCTGCTACTGGCCTCCGCACTTCGCGATCCTGGACGGCCAGACGCTCGAGCCGTTCAAGGTCGTCAGCGTGCGCGGCTACACCGCCGACACCAACGCCTACGTCGGTGACCCACGCGTGGCCGCGATCGTCGCGTCGACCTACAAGCCGGAATGGATCGTCAACGTCAAGGAGACCGGACAGGTCTGGCTGGTCAACTACACCGATCCGACCAACCCGACGATCAAGATGATCCAGTCGACGCTCTACCTGCATGACGGCGGGTGGGATTCCACCGAGCGCTTCTTCCTGGTCGCGGCCAACCAATCCAATAAAGTCGTGGTCATTGATGCCCAGGAAGGCGACCTTGAGGCGACGGTCGATACGCCCGAGGTCCCGCACCCGGGCCGTGGCGCGAACTGGATCGATCCGGAATATGGCCCGGTCTGGACCACCGCCCACCTGAGCGCCGCGTCGCTG